>NZ_JARVRF010000033.1 GCF_030209835.1 Arthrobacter sp. efr-133-R2A-120
CTTTCGGCGCCTGGCCGAAGCGATTTCACGGCGTCGATCAGATCCCGCACCCGGAAGCCCGGCCCAGCGACGCCCGGCCCAGCAGCCCCAGGGACCGCGCCGCCCGACGGCGCGCCCGCTCCGATCAGCTGGGTTCCCCGATTTCCTGCCATAACCAAAGCATTTCAGGGACCTACGACATTATTAGGCCGAAAAGACCCGTCCAATCGAAAGAACTTAGGAAAAATTTGAGCAACTACCGCGGACAGGCCATCGGTAGGGAGCAGTCGAACCGGCGGAACCATCGCCACAACACCGCCACCGACACCCGGACCACGCCCACGCACGCCGACGAAGACGCCTATTGCACGGCCTCTTTGGTTGTGCGCACCTGCACGGCGCGAGCCGCAGACGAGGCACCGCTCCGGCGTCGTTATCCGTGATAACGAACAGAGGCGCGAAACCGCGCTGAAACCCCGGAAAACCGCGGAAACCTGGCCGCTGAATCACGTCCCCGTGACCCTTCGCGAGGTTCATTAACAGTTGGGCGCCGAAGCGGATACGAAGCTCCTGAACGGCCCCTGACGCTCTTACGCTTGAGGTATCGGATCGCTCAAGTATTCAAGGGGAGTGGGCCAAAGTGAGAAGGTTTTACGCTTGGTTGGCGGCGTTGGCAGTGGCCGCCGGGCTTGGTCTCGTGGCTCCGGGGGCGGCGTCCGCGGCCCCGTATTGCGGAATCGTCTGGGGATCGTTGGCGAAGTCCAACCCGGCGCTAACCCAGGCGCAAGTGGTCAATGTCAGGACGGGCCAGCAACCCTGCTTTGACCGTCTGGTAATCGACCTGAACGGCGCCGTTGCCGGCTATTCAATCCGCTACGTTCCACAAGTACTGCACGACGGCTCGGGGCTTCCCGTCGAGCTGAGGGGCAATGCGTTCCTGCAAGTCACGATTAACGCCCCCGCGTACAACTCCAGCGGCAATGCCACGTACAACCCGGCCGACAAGAACGAACTGACGAATGTCTCGGACTACAAGACCTTCCGGGAGGTGGCCTTCGCGGGCAGCTTTGAGGGATACACCAGCCTTGGCCTGGGTGTCCGCGCCCGGCTCCCCTTCAGGGTCTTCACGCTGGCCGGTCCGGGAACGGGATCGCGGCTGGTGATCGACGTCGCGCACATGTGGTGACGCAACCACAACGGAAGCCCTGCTCCGGGTGATCCGGAACAGGGCTTCTGCCACGCTGAGGCTTACTCGGGTACTACGAGGGCCGGCGTGTCCTTGCGGAGGGTTTCGCCGCGGAAGAAGCCGGGCCTGACGCGGGCCATGATCACCATGACCACCGCGCCGAGGACCAGAATGCCCACTCCGATGATGAAAACGAGGCCGACGCCGAAGATCTCGGAACCGCTGCCGAAGTCCGGCGACCAGCTGTCCACTGCCGTCTGGATGAAGACCAGCGTCAGAACTACGCCGCCGATCACCGGGAAGAGCAGGCGCATTAAGAAGTTGCGGACGCTGCTGAACACGCTGTGCCGGAAGTACCAAGCGCAGGCAAAAGCGGTCATTCCGTAGTAGAAGCAGATCATCAAGCCCAGGGCCAGGATGGTGTCGTTGAGGACGTTCTCGCTGACCACCTTCATGATGGCGTAGAACCCGCCGGAGATCGCGCCGGCAACGATGGTGGCGTATCCCGGGGAACCGAAGCGCTTGCTCACGGTGGAGAACTTCTGCGGCAGGGCGCCGTAGTGACCCATGGCGAGAAGGCTTCGGGCGGGGGAGGCCATGGTGGACTGCAGGGATGACGCAGTGCCCGCGAGTACAGCCAGGGACATCAGGATGGCCAAAGGACCCATGACAGGTGAAGCCAGTGCAGCGAAGATGTTCGACTGGTTGTCCGGGTTGTTCAACCCGATCCCATCGCCGCCAATACCGGCAACCATCATGGTGGCCACGATCACCGCGACGTAGAGTCCCAACACGGCAATCGCCGTGGTGGTGCCGGCCTTGCCGGCGGTACCCTTGCCGCCCTTGGTCTCCTCATTGACCGTCAGGCAAACGTCCCAGCCCCAGTAGACGAAGACCGCCAGGGACATGCCTGCAGCGAACTGCTCGAAGCTGCTGATCTTCGTGGGGTCGAACCAGTCCCAGCTAAAGGCAATGGCCGTGGGAGTGTCGCCGGAGGAAGCATGGGTGAGGGCCATGACAACGAAGACGCCCAACACCACAACCTGGAACCCGACCATGGCGTACTGCACCAGTTTGGTGGCGTGCAGGCCCCGGTAGCTGACCCAGACGGCCAGTGCCACGAAAGCCAGGCACGTGGCGATGTTCAAAGCCTTGTTGGAGGTGAGGTCGGCTAGATCGGGATTGCCGAAAACCTGGGCGAGGAACAGGTAGAAGAAGTCCACCGCGACGCCTGCCAAGTTGGACAGGACGATGATGTTCGCCGCCAGCAGACCCCAGCCGCCCATCCAGCCGATGAACGGGCCGAATGCCTTGGTGGCCCACGTGAAGGTGGTGCCGCTGTCGGGGGAGTCTGCGTTGAGCTCCCGGTAGGCGAACGCCACGAGGATCATCGGGATGAAGGCGACGATGAAGATCGCAGGCAACTGCAGGCCCACCGCGTTGACCGCCGGGCCCAGTGAGCTGGTCAGGCTGTAGGCGGGTGCCACGGAGGAAATACCAAGGACGACGACGGCGAGGAGCCCCAGCTGCCCCGTCTTGAGTCCTTTGCCGCTAATGCCGTGTTCGGTGCCGGCCGGATCGTGGGCCTCCACGGTTTTCCTGGCGCTTGGGCGGGTTATTTGAGTCATGTGCTTGGCTCTTTCTAGATGGGCCGAAGGTTGTTGCTGGGTGATGCAGTGAAAGCCGTCTGTGGGGTCATCGAAGCTGATGGCGGGCGGCGGAGGTTGGGGCGCCCGGGTAGGTGGTGCAGATCATGACGGCTGTTCTCCGGTGAGACGGGAGTCACTAAATGAATGACGTTCATTTAGTATGGACGGGGAGACGCCCTGACGCAAGTGGTTTGACCAAACAATTTTGGTTCGGAGTGGATGATCTGAGCGAGCGTCTGCCGGAAACGGCCCAAAAGTGAGCGAGCGTCTGCCGGAAGGGGCCTAAAAGTGAGCGAGCGTCGGGGTCTTAACAGGTCGGGGTCTTAGCAGGTCTGCGTCTCAGGGTCGGTGGGGTCAATGAAAGGGGAGCGGGTGCTGCCTAGGCGCCCAGTTCGGCCCGCAGGGGGTATTCCTTGCTGTCCAGGAGAAGCTGCGTGCAGCGTCCGGTTTCCGGGTTCAGCACGATGGGGGCCGCGAGATTGACCGTGGTCTTTTCCGGGCTTGGGTTGACTACCACCAAGGTGGTTGCCAGCTCGGCCCGGTCCAGGCCGAGATCGTCCAGGGTTCTGCGGGGGATGGTTGGCGCATAGCCCGGAACATAAACGGCGGCCTCGGCCAGGAACATCCGGATGCGCTGGCTTGCCGACTCCATCGCGTAGAGCCCGGGGGCGCCGTTGATTCCCCGCAAGACGAAGCCGCCTGAGGCTTCAAGCCCCGGCATGGGCGCGGTGAAGCTCAACTCCCGGGAAGCCTGGGCCGTGCTCATTTGAGGAAATCCATCAGCGTTGGCTGGAGCGTCTTGGCGGTGACTGCGAGCGCAACCTGGTAGTTGGTTTCCTGCAGCTTCAAGTCCATGACGACCTTTCCTATGTCGGCGTCTTCAATTCCCGAGCGCTGAACCTCAAGTGAGGCCTTCAGCCCGTCCACGGAGCTCTGCGCGCTCGTCAGCTTGGTCTGCCGCGCTCCGACGTCTGCCCGCCCACTGATGACTGTTTTGATGCTGTCGCTGAGCGCCGTCAAACGGCTGCTGACGTCCGCGCCGGAGCGGATGTCAGCGACGACGTTGCTCACCAAAGCGAAGACCGAGCTACCGCCGCTCCCGAAGATCGCGCCGCCGTCGGCGTCTACGCGCACCGTTTGGCTCGCATCGACGCGCCGCTCCACCGTACTGCCTGGCGTTCCATTGAAGAGGGGTGGCGTGGCATTGCTGAAGGCGCCAGCCGAGTCGGAGCTTCCCGCGAAGACATTGCGGCCGAGGTACTGCGTGTTCGCCTGGGCGAGGAGGTCCTTGTTGAGGCCCTCGATTTCGACGGCGATCGCCTCCTTGGCGGAGCTGTTCAGGGAACCGTTGCCAGCCTGAACGGTAAGGTCACGGACCCGGTTGAGGATGTTCGTGGCCTGGCCGAGGGCTGAATCGGCGGTGGTCAGCCAGCCGTTGCCGTCGTTGATGTTGTTCGAATACTGTCCGGCGGCGCTGATCTGTCCCCGCACAGCCAAGGCATTCGCCAGCCCCGCTGGGTCGTCTGAGGGCCGGGTGATGTTTGTAAGGTTGCTGGCCTTGTCCTGCAATGCGGCGAGCTTGGCCTGGCCTGCCTGAAGGTTCAGTTGCGCGGCGGCGGACATCGTCTGGGTGGTGACTCTGTTCAGCATGGCTTACCTTCCCACCAATCCGGTGTGATTGATCAGGACGTCGAGGGCCTCGTCCACCGCGGTCATTGCGCGGGCGGCCGCCTGGTATGCGTGTTGGTTGGTGAGGAGGCTGATGTTTTCCTCGTCGAGGCTCACGGAGGCTCCTGAGGAACGCTGCCCGACGGCGGCAGTGCTCGCCGCGTCGGCGAGCTGCTGGTGCTGTTGTGCCGAGCGCGAAGCCGTGCCGATTCCTGTGACGATTCCGGACCAAAGAACGTCGGGGGAAGCCTGCCCGGTGCCGATTTGGGCCACTGCGTCCGCGATTTTGCCGTCGAGGGCGCCGGAGCCGGGGCTGCCGGTGGCGATTCCTGCGGCGCTCGTCGGGACAACGCAGAGGGACAATGCAGCCGGGGCGCCGGGACTGGTCGTGAAGAAGTCGAGATTGGTGGCACCGGTGGTGGACTGACCGGTGCGGTGGACGGCGTTGACGTCGTCCATGAGTTTGCTCGCGAACGCGTTGTAAGACGCGGCGGCTTCGGCGATCGCCCCGCCGGTGCCTCCCCCTGCGGCCGGGGCGAGGAGCGAGACCGCGCCGGCGAGCTTTCCGCCGTCGAGGGGTACCGCCACGCCGGGGCGGTCCGCCCATTCCAACTGGACCGGCCCCGCCAACGGCAATGTCGAACCGGGCGGGCTCATGGTTGTTTGGCCCGCCAGAGCGAGGTCGCGGTGCGAGGTGCCGGAGACGATTGCGTTGCCTCCGACGAAAACATCCACCGTGCCGTCGGCGTTGTCCCGGACGGCGCCCCCGGCCAAGGACGAGATGGTCTCGGTCACCTGGTTGCGGGCGTCGATGAGCTCGTTGGCGGAGCCCCCCGAGGCCATCACGGACCGGATGGTCGCGTTGAAGTTGGCCACGCGGGCGGCGGCATCGTTCAGGGTGGCGACGGTGCTTTGGGCTTCGCCGCGGACGCGCGTCCACTGCGCGTCCAAGGCCTTGTAGCCTGTCGAAACAGTATTGGCGAGGGTTGTACCTGCCTGAAGCAGCACGCCGGCGGGCGCAGACTCTCCCGGGTTGTTGGAGATACCTTGCCAGGAGGACCAGAAATTCTGCAGCGCCGTGGATATCCCGGCGGGCCCGGGCTCGTTCAGCGAGCCTTCGAGCTGCTGGAGCTCGGTGGAGCGGTATCCGGCGTAGCCGGCCTGGGCGGCACTGGAACGAACCCCGGCGTCGAGGAAGCTGTTCCCCAAACGGGCGATTCCATCCACGGACACGCCCTGGCCTGCTTGGACCCCCGCTCCGACAAGGCCCGTCCGGACCGGCGCGCTGAGGGCCGATTGTTCGATGCGTTGCCTTGTGTAGCCGTCCGTGCCGGCGTTGGCGATGTTCTGCCCGGCCACGTTGATGCCCTGCTGCGCTGCGGTCAGGCCCAAGTAGGCCGTATTGAGTCCGCCGAATGTGCTCACTGCTGTGTCCTTTGGGTGATCCGGGCCTTTGCTTGCCCGGCCGTTGGTTGTCCGTCTACGTTTGATGAGTTTCGGTCAGAACTGCTGGTCGAAAAGGCGGGACGGGGTTGAGTCTGCATTCTTGCCCTGGGAACCCGTCCGGCCGTGGGAGTCGTAGGTCCCGGCCGCCGGCTTCAGATCCGCCATGGTCTCCTGGGTGGAACGGACGGCAGCGCGGAGGAACTGCTCGTTGGAATCACGCAGCTCCTTGATGGCGGCGGTCTGATGCTGCATCGCGTTCAGGTGCGAGGAAAGGACATCTGCCCAGGCCTCTTCCGGGGCGGACGCGGCCAGCTCGCCCAGTGAAGACTCGGCAGGCAGGCCCCATTGTTCTGCCACGGCAGCCACTTCCACCGCCCTCGCGAGCCCGGCCTTGGACAGGTGTTCCAGGACTTGTTCCACTTCCCGCGTGCCATGCGGCAACCATCGGGATTTGCCCGCGGTGAGGAGCAGCTGCTCTTCCTCCAGCTTGAATGTCAGCAGATCCAATAGCTCACGTTCTCGCCACAGCAGGGCCGACAGTTCATGGATGGCCATGTCGGGTCAACTCCAGTTCCGGGTTGGTTTCTCGGGTGCGTTGCCGCGAGAAGGCACTTTCCCCTGTGCCTTCGCCGCGCCAATGACAACTATCGGCCGCCGCGGCCCGTGCGTTAGATCAAGCGACGTGCGGTGGATTTTGTTGGCCGCGGCAAATTTTCCCTGCGGCTTTTTCTAACCAAAGGCCTGCTTGTTCCGATAACCAGAAGTGACAGGCCACGGACGGCCTGGAGTACCAGCAGACCCAATCACGGAGGAAACACCATGGGCATGGCAATCAACAACAACCTGATGGCTAACAACGCATACCGCAACCTGAGCAACACCCAGAACGAAGTATCCAGTTCGATGGAGAAGCTCTCCAGCGGCCTGCGCATCAACCGGGCAGCTGACGACGCAGCCGGACTGGCGATCTCCGAGGGCCTCAAGTCCCAGGTTTCCGGTTCCGCCGTTGCGGCCCGTAACGCCCAGGACGGCATCTCGGTCATCCAGACCACTGAAGGCGCCTTGACTGAAGTCACCTCGATCCTGCAGCGCATGCGTGACCTGGCCGTCCAGGGCTCGTCCGACACGAACAACGCCGATGCGCGCACCGCTATCAAGACCGAAGGCGACTCGCTCGGCCAGGAGCTCGACCGCCTGACCAAGGGCACGAACTTCAACGGCATCGACCTGCTCAAGGGTGCCGCCGGAGCCGGCGTTTCCGCCACCTCCACCCCGGGCTCCCTTGACATCCAGGTGGGCACCGGCGGCACCGCAAACGACAAGATCTCCGTCAAGGTCGGCGACGTGACTACGGCTGTCGGGGCGCTCTCCAGCTCAACCACCGCTGCGGACTTCCTGGTGGACACGTCCGCCAACGCGCAGACCACGATCACCAAGATCGACACCGCCATCAAGAACATCTCCACCCAGCGCGCGGGCCTCGGCGCCACCCAGAACCGCCTGCAGCACGCGATCAACACCCTGAATGTGTCCGGTGAGAACCTGCAGGCCGCTCAGTCCCGCATCACCGACACTGACATGGCCCAGGAAATGGTCAAGTTCACCAAGGCCAACATCCTGCAGCAGGCCGGTACGGCCATGCTGGCCCAGGCCAACCAGTCCGGCCAGGGTGTCCTCAAGCTCCTCGGCTAAACCCGGAACCGCCTGGCGGATCCATCATCGCCGGTGGCGGTCAGCTCGGGTCCTATACCTGTCTGGCCGCCATCGGCCGTTAGCGCAGCAGCATAACTTTGGAAGGAACCCTCCGTGGGAACATCGATTGACGGCCTCGCCAGCGGCCTGAACACCACCTCGATGATCGACGCGCAGATGGCAGTGGAAGCGCTGCCCCAGCAGCAGTTGCAGTCCAAGGTCACCGCCGACCAGTCGATGATCAACGCGCTGAACAGCCTCAACACCCGTCTGACAGTGTTGGACTCCCTGGCCACCTCCATCTCGGCGCCCGGCGCGAGCAATCTGTTCACGGCCACCACCAACAACCCGGCCATCACGGCCAAGGCCTCCACCACGGCGACCACGGGTTCGATCGACGTGACCGTGACCCAGTTGTCGAGCACCAAGATCGGTGTGACCGAAGCTCTCACCACCTGGCCCACCGACGCGTCCGGCAACCCGGCACATCTGACTCTCGTCGACAAGACTGGCAAGGCCACCGAAGTCACTCCGGCTTCCACGAGCCTTGACGATGTAGTCAAGGCCGTGAATGCCGCCGGCGGGGGAGCGAACGCGGTGAAGGTCCCTGCCGGCAACGGCACTTACCGCCTGCAATTGACCTCCACCACGGGCGGCGCGGCCGGCGACTTCCAGGCATATCAGGGCACCGCTGCCGATGTAACTGCCGGGACCGCAGCAGACCTGTTTGCCGCACCAACAGCTGCCATCGTCAAGCCAGCCGCGGACGCCCAGGCCATCCTCTATGCCGGCACCGCCGCGCAACAGACCATCACCTCCTCCAGCAACACGTTCAGCGAGGTCCTTCCCGGCGTCGCGGTGACCGCCACGGCCGTGAGCTCCTCGCCGGTGACCGTCACAGTCGCAAGCGACACACCTGGGATTACAAAAAAGGCCAGCGATCTGGTCTCCTCCGTCAACGATCTCTTGGGCTACATCGCGAGCAGCAGCGCGGTGAGTACGACGACGAGCACCGCCGGCGTCGCCAGCGCCAAGGGCGGCATCTTCACCGGTAACAGTTCCGTCCGGGCTGTCAGCGATGCCGTCACCGAAGCGGTGGTGGCCCCCGTGAACGGCAAGTCGCCCTCCGAATACGGCATCGTCATCGAAAAGGACGGCACCTTCACTTTCGACAGTGACAAGTTCGCATCGGCGATGGCAGCCGACCCGGCCGGAACCCAGTCGGCCCTGTCGCAGATCGCCACGAGGGTTGCCTCGGCCGCGACGAACGCCTCGGACCCGGTGAGCGGCTCCGTGCCGCAGCTGATCAAGGGGCAGCAGTCCGAAGTGACCGATCTGACCTCCCAGATCGCCGACTGGGACGTCCGGCTCGCGGACCGCCGAGCTTCCCTCAAAGCTGTCTACACCAACATGGAAGTCCTGCTCGGTGGCCTCAAGTCCCAGGCGTCGTGGCTCACCGGCCAGCTCTCCGCCCTCTCCAACTCATCCTCGTCCTCCTCGTCGTCGTCAGGAAACTAAACCGTGACAGCCACCGCCCTCTGGGCCAGCCAGCTCAGCAAGTACAACAAAGACGCGATTCTCTCGGCTCCGCCGGCACGGCTCCTCACCATGCTGTACGACCGCCTCCTCCTGGACCTGAACCGTGCCCAATTCGCCCAGGAGAACGCCAATTGGGGCGTCGCCAGCGAAAACCTCCTGCATGCGCAGTCGATCGTCACGGAGTTGTCCTCCACGCTGAAGACAGATGCTTGGGATGGCGCGCCCGGACTGCTGAGCATCTATCAGTACTCGATGGAAGCGATGATCGGGGCCAACATCTACCGCGACGTCAACCGGACCAAGGAATGCATTGCGCTGCTGGAACCGCTTCGGCAAGGCTGGCATGACGCCTCTTCGCAGCTGCCTGCCCAGGGCGGGACCGCAAGTACGAACGGCACGCTCGGTGTCGGCTGACCCGGTACGGGAATGGTCGGACATCCTCGACCGGTTTGAAGGCGACATTGCCTTGGCTGTCTCCGGTGGCGAACCCGGGCCATGGAGTCCTCCCGCCGGGGCCGGCTCGCTTCCGGAGGGGCTGGCCGACCGGGCTCGGCGGATCCTTGACGCGCAGTTGGAATCCATGGCCATGCTCGGCAAGGTACGCAGCGACGCCCTCGCCCATTTGGACGCCCTCAGCACAGTCCCTGGAAGCCGGAATTCCCCGCGTCCGTTGATCCTCGACGTCCAAGGCTGAAGCGAAAGTACCGAAAACAATCCCTGAATCGGCTAACGAATCGCCGACGCGTGCCGATGGTGGAAGTTGAGCAGGGATTGCTCGATGCACGGCCACGGATCGGCCTCTTCATATCTATTCGCGAAGGCAGGCCGTCGTGTTCGAGTCAGTGACTTCTGTTGCCCTTGGTAGCGCCTTGGACGCGCTCACACTGCGCCAGAACACCATCGCCAACAACATCGCGAATATCAATACCCCGAACTACCATGCCAAAAGGGTCCAGTTCGAAGACGCCCTCGCGGCTTCGGTGAGCGCCGGGAATGGTTACGCTGCACCCACGGTGTCAACGTCCCAGGAACCCACCCAGCTCAACGGCAACAACGTGAACCTGGACACCGAGACCCTCTCCAACGTGAACACTGTGCTGCGGTACCAGTTCGCGGCCCGGGCCGTCGGAGACGAATTCACCGCGATCCGCACGGCCTTGAGGACCAGCTGATGACCTTCGATGCGATCGGGATTGCCGGTTCCGCCCTGACTGTCCACCGCAAATGGCTCGATGCCGTCTCGGACAACCTGGCCAACATCAACGACGTGTCCCGCACCAGCGGCAAGGCTTTCCAAGCCCGCTACGTCGAAGCCGCCGAGGGCGGCGACGGAAACGGCGTGTACGTCAAGAGCACCCCCCAAGGCAGCGCAACCGGCAGGCTCGTGTACCAACCGGACCATCCGCTGGCTGACGCCCAGGGCTATGTCCGTTACCCGGACATCGACCTCTCCGAACAGATGGGTGCCCTGATTGTGGCGCAACGCGGCTACCAGGCCAACGCCCAAGTGGTTGACCGCGCCCGTGAGACGTACCAGGCAGCGCTCGAGATAGGAAAATCCTGATGGCTTTGGACCCGATCGGCGCAATTCAAGGTGGCGGAGGACTTTCGGTGCAAGGCGTCAGCGGCACCGGCTACCTAGGCACAAACAACGTAAGCGGAGCCGCCGGAACATCGGACGGCAATGGCTTTGCGACCGCTCTGACCGGTGCCGTGGACAACCTCCAGTCCCTGCAATCGGCGTCGAACCAGCTGGCAGTGTCCGCGGTGACGGGCAACCTTGACGACATCCACAAGGCGACGATCGCTGCCACGCGCGCCCAGATCACCATGGAGCTTGTCTCCACGGTACGGAACAAGGGCGTTGACGCGTTCAACGAGATCATGAGGATGCAGGCCTGATGCCTCCACAGATTGCCGCCTTCTTCCGCAAGATGGGCGATGGATTCAAGGGATTCACGGCCGGGCAGCGCACCATCGCCATCATCGGCATCGCCGTCCTGGTGCTCGGCGGGGTGGCCCTGTCAGCATGGTTGGGCAAGCCGTCCTACTCGCCGCTGTTCTCCGGACTGAAGGACACGGACGCCAACGGGATCGTGGAGCAGCTGCGTAAGGACAACGTCCCGTACGAGCTCAGCAACGGCGGTTCCACCATCCTAGTTCCCGACGACAAGGTCAACGACGAACGGCTGAAAGCGGCCGCAGCGGGCCTTCCTGCGGCCGCAGCCACGGGCTATTCACTGCTCGACAAGCTCGGCGTGACCTCCTCCGAGTTCCAGCAGTCGGTGACGTACAAGCGCGCGCTCGAGGGCGAACTCGCCACCACCATCCAGGCCATGGACGGAGTGAAGACAGCAGCCGTGCAGCTCGCCATTCCCGCCGAAACAGTGTTCGTGGACAAGGCTCCGGACGCCACGGCATCCGTGTTCGTGGAAACGCAGCCGGGTATCACCCTGTCTGCCGATAAGGTCCAGGCGATCGTGCACTTGACGTCCGCCGCGATCGAAAACCTGAAGCCAACTAACGTGACCGTGGTGGATTCCCAAGGCAACGTCCTCTCCACAGTGGGAGGGGGAGCCGCCGGGTCCTCGTCCAAGCAAGCCGCCGACTACCAACAGCGCACCTCCGATTCGGTGAAGGCTGTCCTGGACAGGGTAGTGGGACCGGGCAACGCCACCGTAGCCGTCGCGGCCGACGTGACCGCGGAGTCCGCGCAGCAGCGCAGCGAGACGTTCTCCACGGCCAAGGACGCCGCTCCGCTGAGCGAGACCACCAAGACCGAGAAGTACACGGGAACCGGCGGCGGCGCCTCCGGCGTCCTTGGCCCGGACAACATTGCCGTGCCGGGCGGCACCAACGGTAACGGAACGTTCGACTCCAGCGACACCACCAAGAACAACGCCGTCAACAAGGTCACGGAAGACCGCACCATTCCGCAAGGAGCCGTGAAACGCCAGACTATCTCCGTCGCCATCAACCAGGCCGCGGCGGCCGGACTCAACGTCAACTCCGTCAAGGCCCTCGTCACTTCCGCGGCAGGCGTCGATCCCACCCGCGGCGACGTGGTGACGGTCGAAGTGCTGCCCTTCAGTACTTCGGCCGCAGACGCAGCGGCCCAGGCATTGGGCGCGGCCAAAGCACAAGCCGACGCCAAGCAGCAGTCGGATTTGATGAACACGCTCATCCTGGCGGGCAGCATACTGCTGGCAGTCGTAGCGCTGATTGTGCTCGTGCTGATCCTCTTGCGCCGCAGGCAGCGCCGCGAACCGGTTGACCTTGGCGAACGCCTTGACTACGAGATGCTGCCGCAAGCCGTCTCCACCCCGGCACTCGAAGGACCGCCAGCCACCTCGGCGATCGAACTGCCGCCTGCACATCCGGTTCCGGCGTTGCCGATGCCTGCCTTGCCTATACCCGGCGCCGAAGCGCTCGACGGCGAGCGGCGGCTGGCCCAGATTGAAGCCATGGTTGCAGAGAACCCGGCCCGGACCGCCGACTACCTGCGCGGGCTCATGGATGAAAGGCAAGCGGTATGAGGGCAGGGGAGTTGGAAGCAGGCGTCCTGACCGGCCCGCAGAAGGTGGCCGTGGTGCTGATGCAGATGAGCCCTGCCAGCGCCGCCTCCGTCATGACCCAGTTCTCCGAGTCCGAGGCCGAGGACGTCGCCGCCGAGATCGTGCGCTTGCGCCGCGTCTCCCCATCAGTGGCGGACCACGTCATGACCGAGTTCCACGACCTTGCAGTCAGCGGACGCCGCACGGCCCGCGGGGGCCAGGAATTCGCCGTCGGGCTCCTGGAAGCGTCCTTCGGTGCGGACAAAGCGGCCGGTTTCATGGACCGTCTCGCGTCCACGATGGCCGGGAAGTCCTTCGAATTCCTGGAAATGATGGATTCGGGGCAGCTACTGGCCCTGATCGACGGCGAGATGCCGCAGACCATTGCCTTGATCCTGGCGCATTTGCGGCCGGGCAAGGCTTCCGCGGTCATGGCCGGCTTGGGCGATGTGCAGCGGAGCGAGGTGGCCCGTTGCATCGCCACGATGGGGATGGCTTCGCCGGAGGCCGTGGGCATCGTGGCCGAGACCCTCAAGGTTCGTGCCGGAGCCGTCATGTCGCAAAGGAAGTCGAGCGAGATTGTCGGCGGCATCCAGCCTCTCGTTGACATCATCAACCGCTCCGACGTCAACACCGAGCGCTCCGTCCTGGAAGGCTTGGAAACCCTGGATCCGGAGCTGGCCACGGAAGTGCGCGCCCGGATGCTGACTTTCGTGGACATCGTGAAATTGGAACGGCGCGACATCCAGCAGATCCTTCGTGGCGTCAATGCCGAAGTGCTCGCTGTCGCCATGAAGGGTGCCCCTGCCGCAGTGCTCGAGGCCGTGCGCACCAACGTGTCCGGGCGCAACCTCGAAATCCTGGAAGCCGAGATGGCTTCCGCCGGACCGGTGCGCGCCTCCCAGGTTGAAGAGGCCCGGGCCGAGATTGTCCGTTCCATCCGTGAGTTGGAAGCCGAAGGCGCCATCGTGGTCCGGCGCGGCGAAGAAGACGACTATGTCTACTGAGGCTGAGCTCCAGAGGGTGGTCTTCCCGGACATCCAGCCGGCCTCGAGGTTACGCAAGGAGGACCGGGGGTACACCCAAGGACACGCGGCAGGTTACGCGGCCGGGATCCAGGCCGCGGCCGTGGAACAACGCCTTCTGCGCGAACAGTTTCAAGCCGAACACCGCGCAATGCTCGACGCCGGGCGCCTGGCAGTGGCGCAAGCTGTCCGCGTGCTCGAAGCGGCCGCCGCCGCATCCCGGCAGCGCAGCGGCGCTGTATTGGAGGAAGCGCAGGATGTGTTGGCCGCGAGCGCGATAGAACTTGCCGAAGCCACCCTGGGCTACGAACTCAACGACGGCGGGAATACCGCCCGCGCCGCGATGGCCCGCGCCCTCAGCACCGCGTCCGGCGCGGAAACCGTGACTTCCGTCCGGCTCCACCCGGCGGACCTGGCCGCGCTGGACGCCGTCGACCTCGGGAACATAGCCGGCGTCGAACTCAAGGCCGATCCCACCTTGAACCCGGGCGATGCGATCGCGGAATATCCGCAGGGCTGGCTCGACTCCCGGCTCGGCACCGCTTTGGACAGGGCCAAAGCAGCGCTGCTGGGGAACGACGCATGAGCACTACGGGATACCGGCCGCACGCAAGGCGCTTCCGCGCAGCCCTCGCCGCCGCGGCACCGCAGCGCGTGGGCACCGTGACGTCCGTGCTCGGCCTTGGACTGGAGGTCTCCGGGCTGGACTGCGCGGTGGGAGACCTGGTGACCGTGGGCGAGGCTCCGGGGCTCGACGCCGAAGTGGTCGCCTCGGTCAGTGGCGTGGTGCGCTGCATGCCGCTGGGACGGTTGACCGGAGTGGCCGCGGGTGACCCGGCACGCTCCAAGGGCGCTCCGATCCTGGTCCCCACCGGCCGTGGCCTCTTCGGGCGGGTACTCGATGGGCTCGGGCGTCCGATCGACGGCAAAGGCCCGTTGCCCGCCAGTCCCATGGTCCCTTTGGACAACGAAGCGCCGCCGGCCATGCACCGCGCCCGGGTTGACACTCCGCTGCAGACCGGCGTCCGCGTCCTGGACACCATGGCAACGCTCGGCCGCGGCCAGCGCATGGGGTTGTTCGCGGGCTCGGGGGTCGGCAAGTCCTCGTTGCTGTCCATGATCGCCCGGGGCACGGACGCCGAAGTATCCGTGATTGCTTTGGTGGGGGAGCGCGGACGTGAAGTGCGCGAGTTCCTGGAAGACGACCTCGGGCCTGAAGGCCTGGCTCGTTCCGTGGTGGTTGTGGCGACGTCCGACGAGCCTGCCCTGATGCGCATGCGCGCCGCCGTCACGGCTACCCGGATTGCCGAATCGTTCCGCGAAGCCGGCCAGGACGTGGTCCTCATGATGGATTCGCTGACGCGCGTGGCCATGGCCCAGCGCGAAATCGGCCTGTCCGCCGGTGAGCCGCCGGCTACCCGCGGCTACCCGCCGTCGACCTTTTCCGTGCTGGCCCGGCTCCTGGAACGCGCCGGCACCGCCGAAACCGGATCCGTGACCGGTATCTACACCGTGCTGGTGGACGGCGACGACCACAACGAACCGATCGCCGACGCCGCCCGCTCGATCCTCGACGGACACGTGGTCCTGGACCGGAAGCTCGCCGTCACGGGGCATTTTCCCTCGGTGGACGTGCTTGGTTCCGTGTCTCGTGTGGCCTCCAAGGTCAACTCCGGCGATCGCACGGCGCTCGCGGCCTCCTTGCGCAGGGTCCTCGCCGCGCGGCGCAGCGCCCAGGACCTGATCGACGTCGGCGCCTACCACCGCGGCAGCAATCCCTTGGTGGACGCGGCACTGGACCACGAAGCCGCCATCAACGGGTTCCTGCAGCAAAGCATGGACGAATCCACTCCCTACAGCGAGTCCTGGCCGGAACTCTTACGCCTCTCAGCAAGCCTCGAAGGAGCCGCGTGAACCGTCAATTCTCCCTGGCCGGGCTGTTGCGCCTGCGCCAGGCGCAGCAGGACGCCGCCGCCAGTGAACTGGCCCGCGCCAACTCCCGGTCCGCATCCTTGCGATCCCGGCGGGCTGCAGCCCGCGAGGAACTGGCCGAGTCCGCCGGAGGTGCTGGAAGCTCCGCTTCGCTCCTGGCCATCGCCGCGGCCCGTGCTTCCGCGCAGAGCATGTTGGCCGAGCTTGACGCCCTGGCCGCTAGTGCGGAGGCTGAAGCCGCCGAGGCCCGCGCGGAATACACCGAAGCCAAACGCCGCGCGGTAGGGCTCGAGAAGCTCGAAACCCGCCACGGTGCCGCGTTCGAGGCTTCCGCGCTCCGTGCCGAGCAAGGCGTTCTGGACGAAATAGCGTCTTCCGCGTGGCATCGGAAGGCCACCTCGTGAGCATGACCGAGGCCATCGGGCGCATCCAGAGCATCGAGTCGATGTTGCAGCAACTAAGCCAGGGGGTCCGTCCGCAGGCATCTTCCGCGAGCACCACCGCTTCCACCGGGACCCCGGACCCCTCCGGGGGCGCGGCTAGTTCCACGGACTCGGCGTCCTTCGCGCAAGCGTTGAGCTCCGCCGTCGGGGGCTCGGGCGCGCTTTCGGGTGTCAGTAAAGGCATGGCTACCGGCGCTGTGACGGGCGATGCCGTGGTGGCCGACGCCAAGAAATACGTGGGTGTGCCCTATGTTTGGGGCGGCACCAACCCGGCGGTGGGCATGGATTGCTCCGGCTTCGTGCAGCGCGTCTTCAAGGATCTCGGCGTCGACCTGCCGCGCGTCGTCAGCGACCAGATGCGGCAAGGCACTCCCGTGGCGTCCTTGGCCCAGGCCAAGCCCGGCGACCTGCTGGTCAGTTTCGGCGGCGAACACATTTCCATCTACCTCGGCAACGGCAAAGCGATCGACGCGCCCGTCCCCGGCCAGACCATCCAGATCCGCGATGCGTGGGAACAGCAGTCCAATCTGACCGCCATCCGCCGGATTGTCCCCGCGGGAGGCTCGTGATGCAGTTGCCTTCCGCCGGTGTGGCTGCTCCGCGTCCGGTTGTTCCCGGATCTTCGCCTGTGCCGCAGCCCGGCGCCGCCGCCGGCTTTGAGGCCGTGATGAACGGCCTGCTGGCGTCCGGCTCGAAGACCTCCGACGGGACCGCACAACAGGCGCCCGACGGCGGCGCTCAGGAAAAGCCCGCCGACGACGGTTCCGGGACGACCGCCCGAGCCGCCAAACCGGAAGCGTCGAAGGGCGCCAAGGACACGGTTGATGCGGCGGGTTCGCCTGGTGCGCCAGGCGCTGTTGTTGCGGGTGGGGCCGCTGTTGCGGGCGGACTCGCGATGGCCGTTGTCGCTCCGGGGACCGCTGCTCCGCAGGCGAGCAGGTCGGGCATTGCTGTACTGGTCATGGACGGTACGGTACCGGCCAAAGCGATTGCAGGAACGTCGGCAGCGGCAAGCCTTGTCGGTGGGATGTCCGCCCCCACTGTGCCGGTAGCGCCGCCGCTCGGGAGCCCTGGCCAAAGTCCAACCCAGCCTGGTTCGGCCCCGAGCAACCCGCTGCCCGCCGGCCCGCAGCCTGCTGGCACCCTGCCGCCCAGCCCTATCCCCGGTAACTCGTCGCTTACCAACCCGCTGCCCGCCAACCCCGAACCCGGGGTCAGCATGGCCGCAGTCCCGGCACGCGAGTCGGGCACCGCCGTCGTACTTCCCGTGGGGAAACCCGCGACGCAGCAGGACACGCAGGCCGCCGCGGCACCCGGGCTTCCCACGGGGATTCAGGCAGGAATTCCGGTGATGGGGCAGCCAGCGTCGCCACTCCAGCAGGCCTCTTCGACAGCCGTCCCAGGCATGGTGACGCCCACGTTCCAATCAGATCCGGCGAAACTGTTGCCTCAAGTGTCCGGACCGTTGTTCTCCCTTGCCTCGGCGGCGCCTGGCTCGCACGTGATGACCTTGAAGCTGTCGCCGGAAAACCTCGGTCCGCTGACCGTCCGGGCCCATATCGAAGGCGCAGGGGTCCGGATCGAATTATTCGCCCCCGGGGAAGCCGGCCGCGAGGCAGTGCGCAGCATCCTGCCGGAACTGCGGCGCGGACTCGGCGAATCGGGTTTCGGCGCGAGCCTCGACCTCTCCGAACACAACGCTCCGGCCGACGCCGGCGCGGGCGGCTCGGACCCCGGGGAGCGTCGCCCGGCGGAGAGCCCGGCCTTCCCACGGAGCAGCGACGGCGACACGGTTCGCCTGCCGCGGACCGCCGTCGTACTTCCCCGAAGCATTACCAGCAGCCTGGACATTCTCGTCTGATGAAGGAGAGCCAATAGTGACCATCCAAGCCATCGCGGCAAGCAGCGGAGTCCAGTCTGGAACCACCGCTGGAACTACCGCGGCCAAACCCGCGCAGACCATGGACTCGAGCATGTTCATGTCCCTCCTGGTGACTCAACTTAAGAACCAGGACCCGAGCGCCCCCATGGACACCAACCAGATGATGAGCCAGACCGTGCAGCTGTCCATGATGGAGAAAATGACGGAGCTCACCGCCGACGCCAAAGAGAGCTTTTCCCTGCAGATGCGCAGTGCCGCGGCACAGATCATCGGGCACAACGTCAGCTATGCGCTCGCGGACGGGACAAAGGGCTCCGGCGTCGCGAGTTCGGTTTCCTTTGCGGCCGGAACCCCCACTGTGGCGGTCGGGGGAGTGAACGTTCCGCTCGATTCGATCAGCGGGATGACCGCCGCCGCCACTCCAACCGCCTGACTCAAGCCTCCCTAAACCACCCCGAAGAAAGGCAACACCATGCTTCGTTCGCTGTACTCCGGAATCTCCGGCCTCCGTGCCCACCAGGCCATGCTGGACGTCACGGGAAACAACATCGCCAACGTGAACACGGCCGGCTTCAAGGCTTCCTCAACCCAGTTCCAGGACACACTCTCGCAGATGACCCAAGGCGCCGGCGCCCCGCAGGCTGAAACCGGTGGCACCAACCCCGCCCAGATCGGCCTGGGCGTGCGCGTGGCGGGAATCAGCACCAACTTCAGCCAGGGTTCATCGCAGAACACCGGGCGAGCCACCGACATGATGATCTCCGGCGACGGGTTCTTCATCACCAGCAAGGCCGGCCAGCAGCTTTACACCCGCGCCGGCGCCTTCGACATGGACGCGGCCGGCCGTCTCGTGAGCCCCGACGGCGGCATCCTGCAGGGCTGGTCCACCGCCAACGGTGCGGTGAACCAGGGAGGTCCCGTTGGCCCGATCGCCCTGTCGCCCAACACAACGGCCGCAGCTGTCGCCACCACCAAGGCCTCGCTCGACGGGAACCTGCCGTCCGATGCGGCCGCGGGGACCAGCGTGGAGCGCCAGCTCAAGGTGTACGACGCCGACGGCGCCTCCCGCAGCCTGAACTTGACGTTCAGCCGGTCCGCGGCTGGCTGGGATGTGGCCGGGGCAGATGCCAACGGCGCCACAGGCAACTCGACGCTCACGTTCGCGAACGGTGCGCTGACCTCGGGCGGTGCCATGACGGTCGGCGGCATCACAGTGGACATGTCCACTGTTACCGGCTTCGCGGCCATGAGCACACTTACAGTCGGCAGCCAGAACGGATCCGAGGCAGGAAAGCTGGAGTCCTTCACCCTCGGCGGCGACGGCTCGCTCATCGGCTCGTTCAGCAACGGTGCCAAGCAGGTTCTGGCACGCGTTGCCCTCGCCCGCTTCACCAACCCCGGCGGCCTTGAGAAAGCCGGTAGCTCGACATACGTGGCCACCGCCAACTCCGGCACGGCCCAATTGGGCGCCCCCGGCGACGCAGGACTCGGTACCTTGACTGCGGGGGCCCTCGAAATGTCCAACGTGGACCTCTCCCAGGAATTCACCAACCTGATCGTGGCCCAGCGCGGCTTCCAGGCGAACGCCCGCATCATCACGACGTCGGACGAGGTCCTGCAGGAGCTGACGAACCTGAAGCACTAGTGACGCTGCCCGTTCACAGACAGAAGGGTGGCCGGCATCCTTGGACGCCGGCCACCCTTCAGGCAATTACTGCTTTTTAGAGTCCGGCGACCCCGTTCGGAGTGCCGACCCCCGTGGGCCCGTCCCATCCGGTGGCGGAGAGGCACCATTGGCTCGTGGAGCAAGTGCCCGTTGAACCCGAGGCAACGTCATTGAATGTCCCGGAGTTTGTGTACGGGAGAGAGTTGGCCAGCGCCGTGGAGCTGCCGGAGTTGCCGGAAAGCGCGTACATGGCCGCGATCAGGGGTGAGGAAAGGCTAGTGCCTCCGTACTGTGCCCATGACGAGGTGGTGCTGCTGCTCGGTGCGAACACCGCCAATCCGGTCTGCGGATCCGCGACGGCGGCGACGTCTGCAGAGGCGCGCTTGCCGCACCCCGTGCCGAAGTTGGCAGCCGCAGGCAACGCGGCATTGACACTTGAGCATCCGGATCCCGAGCCCGACCATGCGGACTCGCCCCACCCGCGTGTACTGGCGTTCTTGACCAACGATGTGCCTCCCACAGCGGTGACATAACTCGAGGAAGCGGGGTAGGACGAGCCGGAGTACCCGTTGTCACCGGTTGATGCTGTCACGGCGATGCCCGGGTGGTTGTAGTACGCGCCGTAGGTGGAGTCCGCCGAATCCCCGCCGCCGTAGCTGTTGGAAATCGCGACGACCCCTGGCTGTTTGGCGGCCGTTGCCACGGCTGTACCGAGATTGGTGAGGCTGGCTGTTGTCGCTTGCACAACGAGGATCTTGCAGTCCGGGCAGGCTGCCGAGACGGCGTCGACGTCGAGGGCGGTTTCGTCGGCCCAGCCGGAATTGAACCTGGGAAGCTTGTTGCCGCCGTTTTGGTTCATGATGGTGAGGCAGCCGTTGTTGACAGAACGGTCAACTTGGCGTGACAAGCTTCGCACCAAACGCCACTCTTGTCACCCACGTCACATCCACCCCCGCGGTCTCATGAGCCACCACGGATCGGAGATTCATCGTTGGATTACCGGGGGTTCCGGCTCACCTCATCGACCGGCTGAGGCCGTCAAGGATGAGGTTCAGCCCGAAGTCGAACTCATCCCCGAAGTCGTAGCCGGGTTTGAGGACGTGTTCGGTGGCGATCTCCATCATGTGGGGATATTGCCCGGTCGAAAAACGCTCAACGATCGGCGCTGTGACCTCGGAGGCGGTGTCCCGGCCGTCAAAGGGCAGTGCGGCTTCCTGGAGCGCGAATCCGTAGATGTAACTGTCGAGCAGGGCATAGGCATGGGCTGTCATTTGAACGGAAAAACCTGCTGCTCGCAAAGTCGCCAGCGTCGCTTCGTGGTGGCGCAGGTTCGCTTCGCCTGGGGAAGAACGGCTTTCCAGCAGCCCTACCGCCCATGGATGGCGTTTGAGCGCGCTGCGCACCGCGTGGGCCCGCCGGTACATTTCCTCCCGCCAGTCGCCCGCGGGGGAGGGAGGCGCGATTTCGCTGAAGACCATGTCCACGATGCCGTCCAGGATCTCATCTTTATTGGCCACGTAGTAGTAGAGCGACATGGGCTTGGTTCCCATGCTCTGGGCGAGCGAGCGGATGGTCAGCGCTGCGATTCCCGACTCGTCAGCGAGATCCACGGCGCAGCCCAGCACCCTTTCGCGGCTCAGTGGAAGGCGCCGTTGGGGGAGGGGCTGTGCAGTATCCGGCATCGGGATTCCTCGGGCTCTAGTTAGTACAGCACTCGAGCGACTTAGTACAGCACTCTAGCGGTTTAGTACATTGTACGATAATCTTTTTAGTACAGCGTACGAAAAAGTCGTCACGCATCCAGATTGCTTGGAAAGGAACGGCCATGACCTATGGTCAGCAAGCTGCGGAGACTCTGATTTCGGCCGGCTCGCCCGCGCCGGAGATCACAATGCCGACCATGATGCGGGCCATCGTGCAGGAGGTTTATGGCTCAGCCGACGTCCTGCACCTGGAGCAGATCCCCAAGCCGAACATCGCCGAGAACGAGGTGCTGGTCCGGGTCCACGCTGCGGGCCTGGACCGTGGGACCTGGCATGTAACCCGGGGCCTGCCCTACGCACTGCGCCTGGCCTTCGGCGTCCGCGCCCCCAAAAACCCTGTACCGGGGCTGGACTTGGCCGGCACGGTCGTGATGGTCGGAGCGGCAGTGACCCGATTCGCCGTCGGGGACCAGGTCTTCGGGGTCGGAAAAGGCTCCTTCGCCGAGTATGCGGCGGCCCGCGAAAGCCAGCTCGCGCTCAAACCGGCGAACATCGGTTTCGAACAGGCCTCGGTGGTCCCGGTTTCCGCCTGCACTGCGCTGCAGGCCCTCCGCGCCGCGGGCCAGATAACGCCGGGACAGAAGGTGCTGATCCTTGGCGCCTCGGGTGGAGTGGGAAGCTACGCTGTTCAGCTCGCCAAAGCAGCCGGGGCCGAGGTCACGGGTGTTTGCAGTGCCGTCAAAATGGACCTGGTGCGCTCGCTCGGCGCCGATCACGTCCTCGACTACGCCAAGCAGGACTTCGCCGACGGCCCTGAACACTACGATCTGATCCTGGATATCGCCGGGAACCCTACCCTGGCACGCCTTCGCAAGGCGCTCACTCCTACCGGCACGGCCGTTATCACCGGCGGCGAAGAAGGCGGCTCCTGGACGGGCAGCATCGACAGGCAATTCCGGGCCCTGGCGCTGTCCCCATTCATCAGCCAGCGGTTCACCATGGTCATGGCCACGCAGGGCGCTGCAGACCTCGAACACCTGGCCGGGCTCATCCACGCCGGAGCCCTCACCCCGACCGTTGACCGCAGCTATCCGCTGGAGCAGGTTCCGGACGCCATGCGCTATTTCGACGCCGGCAAAGTGCGGGGAAAAGTCGCGATCACCATCTGAGAAGCCCGAGGCCACTGAAACAGGCACTGGCAGTACACGGTATAACAGGCACTCCCACGCGGACGCGGGGACTGGTTTTCTTGAATCAGTCCCCGTTTCCCAGCTTGGAAGGCCACCATGTCCGTGACTACCGTCAAATCCCTTCCGCAGGCCGTCGCCCGTCCGCGCGCATCTCTGGCGGTTGCCATGCTGGGATTCTTCGTGGTCGCCTTGGCTGCCGGACCGGTGCTCGGGGGCATCCTGACGCAACTGGACTGGAGGCTGATCTTCTTCGTCAATCTTCCGGTGGGAGTCGCCGCCCTACTCATACTCTCCCGTGTGGCTCCATCGCCGCGACGCCCGATGCCTTTTGACTGGCTGGGGCAGATTACGGCGGTCCTCACGCTGGCCAGCCTGGCGTACGGGGTCAACGAAGGCGCCGAGCTCGGCTACGGAAGCCCCCAAATCCTGTTGACGTTCGCCATATGTGTCGCATCGGCAGCAGTCTTCGTGGCCGCGCAAGCACGGGGCAAGCACCCGATGATCCCGCTCGACTTGTTCCGTTCACGCACCGTCTCGACAGCCCTGATCATCGCCGGGGTCACCATGGCGGCGTTCTACGGCGTGGTCTTCCTCCAGAGCCTTTATTTCCAACAGGAACGCGGCGCTACCGCCCTGGAGACCGGACTCCTGTTCCTGCCCATGACCGGGCTTGTTGCCCTCCTGAATCCCCTCGTGGCCAGGTTCGCGGACCGCTTCGGCCGCATCGTCGCGATCGTCGCGGGCCAACTGCTGATGGCCGCGGGGCTGGCGGGGACCGCCAGTGGCGCGGTCAACACCGCCCGGCAGCTCGGAGGCTCCCTCGGCGTCGCGATCTTCGGTGCCGCGCTCGCCGGTCAGGACTTCATGGCAGGGTTGCGCATCAGCCTCGGTACCACGGCCCTTCTCCTCCTCGTCCTTGTAGCGGTGGCCCTGCCGCTTCGGCACGCGAAACAATCACGGCACTAGCGAAAGGAAGCCACGATGAAACTCATACCCCCAACCCCCACGGCCAAAGCCCCGACGGAGAGGTTCACGGGAGACGTCTACCTCAACTCCCTCCACAACGGCGAGGCGCCCTCGCGCCTCGTGGCAGCCATGG
The DNA here is from genome assembly GCF_030209835.1 of Arthrobacter sp. efr-133-R2A-120. Lineage (GTDB taxonomy): Bacteria > Actinomycetota > Actinomycetes > Actinomycetales > Micrococcaceae > Arthrobacter. The sequence continues at coordinate 23,654 of NZ_JARVRF010000033.1, forward strand.
TGCGTTTCACTCCCGGAGCCCGTACGAATTGGCATTCGCACCCCGTTGGCCAGACCCTGCACTGCACCGACGGCATCGGGTTCGTTGCCACCCGGGACGGCGGCGTGATCCTCATGCGCGCAGGAGACACGGTCCACACGCCGCCCGGCGAGGAACACTGGCACGGCGCCACCCAGGACAACATGATGTGCCACCTGGCTTTGGTGGAGCGCGACAACGGGGAGAGCGCCACGTGGCTTGAACCCGTCAGCGAGCAGGACTACCAAGCCGCGCACGCCCAAATCAGCCGATAACCCCCATCCAAGCGAAGGAAACCCATGAACACCGTCACCCTTAACAACGGCGTCGAAATGCCAATCCTCGGCTTCGGCGTCTTCCAGATCCCGGACGAGGAAACCCAGGCCGCGGTGGAAGCCGCCCTCGACGCCGGTTACCGTCACCTGGACACTGCCGCTTCTTACGGAAACGAGGCCGCCGTCGGGGCTGCGATCAAGGCGAGTGGCCTCGCCCGCGACGAACTCTTCATCACCACCAAGCTCTGGATCCAGCACGCCCCCACGGGCAGCGTCCAGGACGACACCAAGCGCGCCTTCGACAACTCACTGAACCGCCTCGGACTCGACTACGTCGACCTGTACCTGATCCACCAGCCCCTCGGGGACTACTACAGCGAGTGGCGCGCCATGCAGGACATCAACAAGGCCGGTCTCGCCCGCGCGATCGGGGTCTCCAATTTCCACCTCGACCGGCTGGTGGACCTCATCGACCACAACGAGATCGTCCCGGCCGTCAACCAGATCGAGACCCACCCCTTCCACCAGCGCGCCGCCGACCAAGCAATGATGAGCGAACGCAGCGTCCAAATCGAGTCCTGGGGACCATTCGCCGAAGGCAAGAACAACCTGTTCACCAACCCGCTTCTCAGCGCCATCGCCGAAGCCCACGGCAAGTCCGTCGCCCAAGTGGTTCTCCGCTGGCTCATCCAGCGCGACGTCGTCGTCATCCCCAAGTCAGTCCGGCCGGAACGCATGGTCCAGAACCTCGACGTCTTCGACTTCACCCTCACGGACGAGCAGATGAGCCAGATCGCCACCCTGGACACCGGAGCCAGCCTCTTCTTCGACCACCGCGACCCGGCCATGGTCAGCTGGCTCGGCGGACGCAGGATCAACTGATCCCACGCTGGGTTACCGCCCTGCCCTCGTCCAGCAAACTTGCAGCTTCTGTCCGGTTTCCGCACTGTGTTCCGGTCCTATCCTGAGGGGGTGGAGCAGAATACGGAGTCTGGGAGTGGCGAGCGGGAAGACCGCGAGCCCCACTTCAGGGTGAGCCGGCGCGGGTTCCTTACGGGGGCGGGGATGGCAGGCGCGGGATTGCTCGCCGGCCTCGGCATCGCCAGGACGGGCGTGTTGCCCGGGGGAACGGCCGCGGTCAGCGCTGCTACCCCGACGCCGGCAGCGTCACCCTCGCCGTCGCCGAGCAACACGGCTTCCGTACCTTCGATCCGTAGCTTCGTTTCCACCGCTTTGACCGCAGCACGCGTTGCCAGCTGGGCTACCGGGCCCACAGGTGCGGGCCTCGTGTTCGTGGGGCCGATGGGCCACGGCACCAACGGGCTGATCATGGACAACCACGGGGAACCGATATGGATGGAACCGACCGGTTCCGGCGTGACGGACCTTCGCGTGCAAGCCTTCGAAGGCCAATCGGTGCTGACTTATTGGACTGGAATCGGAACCGGCGGACACGGTGCGGGAAAGGGCGTCGTCAAGGATGCCCACTACCGCACCGTGGCCGAAGTCAACACAGGCAACGGGCTGCAAGCGGATCTGCACGAGTTCACCATCACCCCTGCCGGGACGGCGTTGATGATCTCCTACCCAACAGTCCAGCACGACCTGACATCTGTGGGCGGACCCGCACAGGGCTACATGTTTGATTGCCATGTCCAGGAAGTCGGCATCCGTTCCGGAAAAGTCCTCTTCGATTGGACGGCCTCGGACCACATCGACCTGGCTGAGTCCTATGTGCGCCCGTCGGATAACCCCAAGGCCGACGGCTCCGACGCCACGAAAGCGTTCGATCCCTTCCACCTCAATTCCGTGGACGAGAGCGGAGACGCGCTCCTCGTTTCGTCCCGCCACACGCACACCGCCTATTTGATCGGCCGTTCGGACGGGAAGATCCGCTGGCGTTTGGGCGGGAAACGCAGCGACTTCTCGATGACTCCGGAATCCGTCTTCGCTTGGCAGCATGATGTTCGACGCCGGCCCAACGGGATCATCAGCATGTTCGACAACCACTACAACCAGGGCACCACCGGGACATCGCGCGGGCTGCTCCTCGCCGTCGACGAAAAGGCGCGCACCGCCGTCGTCAAGCAGGAGTTCAGCAGGGGTGGCCACCGGGGCGACGCCGAAGGGAACCTGCAGTTCCTCGATAACGGGCACGTCCTTGTGGGCTGGGGAGCGGACCCCGCCGCCACCGAATTCACCCCGGATGGGAAAGCGGTATTCGAGGCGACCGGACTAGGCGACGCCTCCTACCGCACCTATCGCTCGCCGTGGACAGGCCGCCCGGACACCGTCCCCGACCTGGCCGCGGTTCCGGGCAACGGGTCCACGATGCAGCTCCACACCAGTTGGAATGGCGCAACCGAGGTCGCTAAATGGAGGTTCCTCACCGGAACCGGCCCCGGTTCACTGTCCGAGGCAGTGACGGTTCCGCGCCGCGGCTTTGAAACGTCGACGGCGGTGGCCGCCGCGCCGAGGGCCGCCGTCGAGGCTTTGGATAAGTCCGGCAACGTTTTGGCGACGTCCACGGTCATCGCCACTGCCTGAGTCTTGTCGAACCGCGTTACGGCGGCGGAGCTACGGAAGCAGGTGTTCGTGCGCGGCCGCCTCCAGGGCGTCGGCCTCTTCCTTGGCCATGCGGGTCTCTGCCTCGACGTCGATACGCCGGGTCATCAGCCAATACAGCCCGGCGGAGACCGGGAGCCCGATAAACAGCGAGATGTCGGCGCCGTCGATCGCGTGGGCTATGAACCCGACGAAGAGTTTGCCGGCGGAGAAGAAGGGGATCATCACCACAAAGCCGACGAGGTAGGAGATGATGCCGGGCCAGCCCCAGCGGCCGTAGATCCCATCCGGCTTGAAGATCTCTGCGATGGCGTAGTGGCCTTTGCGGACGATGAAGTAGTCGGTGAGGTTGACCGCTGTCCACGGAATGAAGAAGTACAGCACCAACAGCAGGAAGTCGTTGAAATTGGCGAGGAAGTCGGCCGACGCCAGGTTCGCCAGAACTACGGAAATGAGGGCGGTGATGGAGATCGTGATGATCCGGAGCCTCAGGGTCGGCCGGATCTGCCGGACGCTATCGATGGACGATATCAGGGTCAGCGATCCGCCGTACATGTTCAAGGCAGTCACTGACAGCAAGCCCAGGGCGGCGACGAACAACGCGATGCCACCGAATCCGCCGAAGAGCTGGTCGGCCGTGGATTTGATCGAGGCGATGGTTTCGAAGTTCTCACCGGCGGCCGCACCGATGTACGCGCCCAGGAACATTACCCAAATACCGCCGAGGGCGCTGCCCCAGAACGTCCACCGGAATGTGCCCCGTCCGCTGGAGGGCGGGAGGTAGCGGGAGTAGTCAGAGACGTAGATGGCCCAGGAGATCTGGTAGCCGGCCGCGACCCCTAGCTGACCCAGGAACGGCACCAGATGGAAGTCAGCCAAGTTGTATGCGCCCGCGGGTATGGTCAGCTTGACGGCTGCAATGGTGAGCAACGCCAGCATGATGATGGTCAGGTAGGTCAGGTAGCGCTCAAAGGCGTGGATGAGGTCATAGCCGAACAAGGCAATGACGACGGCGATAATGGTGACCACCCAGAACCACAGGTTTTGGGACCCGAAGTTGATCGACTCCGAGATGGCTTGGCCGGCCAGGATGGTGTTGAAGATATTGAAGCCCGCGTACTGGAGGTAGGCAAAGAGCCAAACCAGCAGGGCACCGATGTAGCCGAACTGCGGCCGGGACTGGATCATCTGCGGTAAGCCGAGCTGGGGGCCCTGTGAGGAGTGCGCGGCCATGAACAGCGTGCCGACGAGTACCCCGATGGCGATCGCGAGCAGCGACCAGATCAAGTTGCCGCCGGTGGTGATGCTGATCAACCCCACTGCCAGGGTGGCGATCTGGGCATTGCTGACGAACCACAGCGGTCCGATGTGCGAGACCTTGCCGTGCCGCTCGTTCAAAGGAACATAGTCGATCGACCGGATCTCCAGCCCGCGGCCCGATCCTTTGTCCGTCGTAGTGCTCATGGCGTTTCTCCTTCGGAGCATCGGTGCATCTTGACTTTGGTTTAGCACAGAGTGGGGCGGCCCAGAAGAGGTCGCGAGGTTACTAGGGGAGCCGGTGGTGCCGCCACGTGGGGAACTGGTCCCTGGCTGCCTGAACGGCATCCGGCGAGAGGTCCAGCGTTGCGGTGGCCGGCTCGGTGCCGAGGCTATGCAGGACAGTCCCGAGGGGATCAATGAGCATGCTGTAGCCGATGGACACCGGCGGAGTCTGGGAGACCGCCGCCACGTACACACCGTTCTCGATTGCCCGGGCCTTGGCCAAGGTGGCCCACTGCTCGGTCTTTGCAGTGCCGGGAACCCATGAAGAGCAGACGAGGAGCACCTCGGCGCCGGCGTCGGCCAGGATGCGCGCCAACTCGGGGAAGCGCAGGTCGTAGCAGGTCATCAATCCGAAGGTCACGCCGCCGCAGGAAAAAGTGACAGGCAGTGGCTCCGGGGCGGGTCTGATGTATTCCGATTCGCGGAATCCTTGGCAGTCAAACAGGTGGATCTTCCGGTAGCTGGCAAGGCGGGACCCGTCAGGACCGATGGCCACCAAGGTGTTGAAGGCCCGGTCCCGTTCTCGGGATCCGTCCGCTTCTTTGGTTTCGTCCCCCTCACCGGGCGCTTCCAGGAGGCCTGCGACGACGGCGATCCCGTAACGTGCCGCCGTCGCGTAGAGCTTGGAAGCCACCGGGCCGTAAAGCGGTTCGGCCATGTCCACGAAGCTCTGGTCCACCCGGCTTTTCTCGTACGTCGAGTACTCCGGGAACACAATGAGGTCAGAGCCCTCGTGGGCCGCCCGGGCACAGTAGTCCGCGATGAGGTCGAGGTTGCGGCTGACGTCCGTGCCGGAATCGATCTGGGCTAAGGTGATGCGCACGCAGTCCTCATTTCTCCCCGTTTACTGTGTTCCGCCGTCATACCAGGGCGGCTTCTTTTTCTTCCATCACCATCTCCGGCGGCGCCTTCCGGAACCCCTTGGTGATGATGCCCAGTACTACGACGCCGACGCACAGCCAGATCAGCCCGAGCGTGATGGCATTCGAATCCAGCTGGGAGAGCAGGAACCCGTCGATAATGGCTCCCACCGCTGGCATGACCACGTAGAACAAGACGCTGAGCCGGTGCCCCGAGCGTCGTTGGCGCAGGTAGTAGGCAATGACCGAGATGTTGACGAGGGTGAAGGCCGTAAAGGCGCCAAAGTTGATGAACGACGTCGATGTGGCTACATCCAGGAACATGGCGATGAGTCCCACCGCGCCTGTAATGACCAGGTTGAACACCGGAGTGTGGAAGGACTTGTTCAGCGCCCCGAAGACTTTCTTCGGCAGGACTGAATCCCGGCCCATGGCGTAGAGCAAACGTGAGGCGCTGGCCTGTGCCGCGAGCCCGGAGGCAAACTGGGACACCACGAGTCCGGCCAGGAAAACTGCGCCGAAGAATTGCCCGCCGATCTTCAGGGCAATGTCCGATGCCGCCGACGCCGAATCGTCGAAGACTCCGCCGGGGTGGATCAGCTGGGTGGTGTAGGAGACGACGACGAAGATCGCGCCGCCGATGAGTGCCACAAGCATGATCGCCTTCGGCACCGTCTTCTTCGGCTCGATGGTCTCCTCGGTGAGGGTGGACACCGCGTCAAAGCCCAGGAACGAGTACGCCGCGATGGCAGCTCCGGCGGTGATCTTGTCGAAGCTCGAGGTGTCGTTGAAGAAAGGAGCGGTGCTGACCAGGGCGCTCGCGCCGGAGGTCGAGACCAAGGTTCCAACGGACAGTGCAACGAACAGGACTATCACCAGAAGCTGAAATGCCATCAGCAGGTAGTTGGCCTTGTCCGCCACCTTCACGCCAACCACGTTGAGCAGCGTGGTGATCGCGATGAACGCGACAATCCAGACCCCGATGGGAATGGCCGGGAACTGCGCGGTGAGGTAGGAGCCCCCGATCAGCCAGATGACCATCGGCAGGAACAAGTAGTCCAACAGGACTGCCCAACCGGCCAGGAACCCGATCCGGGAATCGATGGAGCGGCGGATATAGGTGTAGGCGGAGCCGGCCACCGGATAGGCAACGGCCATGCGCCCGTAGCTCTGGGCCGTGAAGAGCATGGCGACCATGGCCACGAGATAGGCCGACGGCGATGCTCCGCCGGTGGTTTCGGCGATCACGCCGAAGATCGCCAGGACGATGAGCGGGGTCAGGTAGGCCAGCCCGAACAGGACCAGCGAGGGCAGTTTCAGGGCGCGCGTGAGGCTCGGTTGCGTTGTCACCGGTGGTTCCTTAGGAGTTGGTGGACTGAGGGGTCCACGTGGTCGGGTCGATGCGGCCTTGGTAGACCGGCAGGTCAATGGGCGGCTCGCCGGGGCGGAATTGGGACCAGGGGCGGTTCAGGTTTTCGGTCCCGTGTTCGCGGACATGCTCGACGGCGGATAGGTCCAGTTCCGCGGCGAGAAGGGTGGGCGCGTCGTCGTCGGCCTCGGCTATGGTGTTCCCCTCGGGGTCGACGATCAGGCTGAGGCCTTTGCCGGTGGGTCCCGCGCAATTGACGCTGACCATGAAGACCTGGTTCACAATCGCGTTTGCCTTGGCGAGGACGAGTTCTTGCTTGCGGTCCGGCGTCGTGGTCTTAACGACGTTGAGGATCACTTCGGCGCCCATCCACGCCAACTGGCGGGTCACCTCGGGGAACCAGGCGTCGTAGCAAATGTTCAAGCCCACCGTGCCGATCCCTTCCAGGTGGACGGTTGTGAACCGGTCGCCGGGGTCGTAGGGCTCAAAGGGGCGCCAAGGAAAGACCTTGCGGTAGTAGCCGGCGAGCTCGCCTTCGGGGGAAAGGACCAACTGGGTATTGAACAATTGCCCCTCGGGGCCGCGCTCGCAGACGCTGCCCGGAACCAGCCAGATGCCCAAGTCCGCGGCTAGCTGCCGCAGCTCGTTGACGCGCGGACCGTCAAGCGGCTCGGCCGAGTCCTGCAGCACTTCCGTACGCTGCAGGTCCGGGTTGGAATCCCCGAAAAGGTGCAGCTCCGGGAAGACCACGAGCTTGCTTTGCGGTTGGACCGCGACGGCGGCGGCGACCTCGGCTGCGAAGGCCTCGATCGGTTCGCCGATCAGTCGGGGTGATGCTTGCGCGGCGATGAGGGGAAGGATGCGTTGCACTGGTTTCTCCACGTTGTTGTTGTGACTCGCCTCATATTAGATCATAATGATCAAATAAAAGGAAGGTGGATCTTGCCCCGTAAAGTAGCGGATATGACCCGACAGCTCGAGGACACCACCGGCGACTCATTGATCGATGCTGCCCCTCTGCTCGGAATCGACCGGAGGAGCGCAATCGACGCCGTGCGCCTGCGGATCGGCATGGCCATCTCCTTGGGGCTGCTTCAGCCGGGGGAGAGGCTGCCCGACCAGCAAGACGTCGCGCTGGGCCTGTCGGTCAGCCCGATCACGGCACGCAGGGCCCTGGCGAGCCTGGCTGACCAAGGCGTCGTTGTCCGTCGTCGAGGACGTGGCGGAGGAACCTTTGTCGCGGACGAGCCGCCGCGGAACGTGCTCGAGCAACTCACCGCGTCGCCCGCCGAATCCCTTGCCGTGAACCGGCTGGTGGACCGTCGGCTGTTGTTCGAATGCGCGGTCACCCACTTCGCCGCGGTCAATGCCTCGGCAGCGCAGCTTGATGAGTTGGAACGGCTTACCCATGAAATGGCCGGATCAAGCAATTGGTCCGAGTATCACCAGGCTGACGAGAGGTTTCACCGGCTGGTCGCCGCGTCCTCGGGCTTGGGAGCGGCGGTCGACGTCTATAACGAGGCATTGGCGGAACTCTACGCATACTTCATCCCGTACCCGATCGAGTTCCTCCACGAATCCAACCGGGACCATATTGCGCTCGTAAACGCCCTGCGGGCAGGCGACGACCGCTGTGCGGTGGAGGTATCGCGGCGCCACGTGGACGTGTTGCACAAGACGATGTTCATGGGCCTGGCGGGCGGCGACGGCCGCCAAATGGGGTAATCAACGACCCGTGCCTTATCGTCCGGTATATCGGACTAAATATGGCTACCTTTCGGTGATAGCCGTCACTTTGCATGCTCTGATTGATTCTCAGTTGGGGACATCGGACTTCGGTTGTCAAAGTGAGGATTAGGCATGCAGGCCACAGGAAAAGCGGGAACGGGGGGGCCGCGCGTTGAGCGTCGTTCCATCGACTTTGTCCCGGAGAATGAACGCCATGGTTCGGCTGGCCAGCAGTTCACGCTCTGGTTCGGGGCCAACATGCAGATTACGGCCATTGTCGACGGCGCCTTGGCAGTACTGTTTGGCGCGGATGCGCTGTGGGCGATCATCGGACTCCTGGTCGGAAACCTCTTGGGTGGTGCTGTCATGGCGCTCCATGCGGCCCAGGGGCCGAAGCTCGGCTTGCCACAGATGATTTCCAGCCGGGCGCAGTTCGGGATCTTCGGTGCGGTGATTCCCTTGGTCCTGGTGGTCGTGATGTACCTCGGCTTCGCTGCCACCGGTACGGTCCTCTCCGGACAGGCAATCAGCCTCATCCTCCACACGGGAACTCCGGCCGTCGGCATGATCGTCTTCGGGGCGCTGACCATCGTCGTGGCGACCCTGGGCTACAAGTACATCCACATGTTGGGCCGCATTGCGACCGTCGTCGGTATCCTCGGCTTCACTTACCTGGGCATCAGGTTGCTGACCAGCCAGGACGTCGGCGCACTCCTAGGCGCCGGCGGCTTCGAGTTCCCCACCTTCCTGCTCGCCATTTCGCTTGGCGCCGGATGGCAGCTGACCTACGGTCCTTACGTGGCCGACTACTCCCGGTACCTGCCTTCCAAGACGCCTGCACGCAAGACCTTCATGTCGGCGTACTTCGGAACGGTGATTGGTTCCCAGTGGTCAATGACCCTGGGCGCGCTCTTCGCTGCGCTCGCATTGCCCAAAGGCGCACGGTTCTTGGACGGCCAAGTCGCTTTCCTCGGGAACCTGAGTGGCAGCGGACTGATCGCGGTGGTCATTTACCTGGTGATCGTGACCGGAAAACTGACCGTCAATACGCTGAACGCCTATGGCGGCTACATGACCATGCTTACCTCGGTCACGGCGTTCACCCGCAAGTCTGCGGTGGCCTCATGGACCCGGTTCGCCTACGTGATCGGCTTTATCGGACTCTCCGTGCTCATCGCAGTCCTTGCGTCCCCCGATTTCATCGCCAACTTCAAGAACTTCGTCCTTCTCCTTCTGATGGTGTTCATCCCGTGGAGCTCCATCAACCTGGTGGACTACTACCTGGTTTCCAAGGAAAAGGTGGACATTCCGGCTCTCTACGACCTGAATGGTCGATACGGGCGTTGGAACAAGACCGCGCTACTCAGTTACGCGATCGGCATTGTCATCCAGATCCCGTTCCTCGCGCAGACCCTCTACACCGGCCCGATGACCGAGCTTCTCGGAGGGGCGGACATCTCCTGGCTCGTAGGCCTCGTGGTCACGGCAATCGTGTTCTACCCGCTGGCGAAGAGGAACTCCAACGCACCGGCTGAGATGGTCTACCCGACGGAACTCGGCCCAGCGGAATCGGAATCGGACTCGGACGCGGGGGCAGTAGAGCCGGTGGCTGGCCCAGTGTCGAACAGCGCGGCCGTCTAGCCTTTGGGTTGTGCCCCCTTCAGACGCTCGCTCACCTTTGGGGTGTTTCCGGCGGACGCTCGCTCGCTTGAGGTGAGCGAGCGTCCGGGCATTTGGCCCTATAGATGAGCGAGCGTCCGGTCGACCGTGCCGGGAACGAGCGAGCGTCCGGTCGACCGTGCCGGGAACGGTTGTCTCAGTGCCCGATGGCGGCAGTCCCGGTGCGCCGTCGTCGTGCCTTTTGCCCGTTCCCCCCTCAGACGCTCGCTCACTTTTGGGGTGTTTCCGGCGGACGCTCGCTCACTTGAGGTGAGCGAGCGTCCTGGCTTTTGGCCCTATAGGTGAGCGAGCGTCCCCACTGCTACCAGAGGGAACGACGTCGGGGTCAGGCTTGGGTGCCCAGCCTGCGGGAAATTTCCCGCGCGCACCTGGTCACTTCCGGAATCCACTCCCGGGCGACGTCCTCGATGCGAACCGCCCTTTCTTCGGCGGTTTCGGCGTCCTTGGCCCGGTGCCGAGTGCCTCCGCCGGGAAACGCCCGGTTCGACACCGTCAAGGTCACGCTGGCCACGGGATAGCGCTGCCGGTCGAGGACGGCGACCGCCACAGAGGAAAACCCCTCCGTGACCTCGTCCTGCTCCCACGCGTATCCGAGCGATCGTGCCCGCGCCAAGAGATCCTGCAATGCGGGCAAGGATTGCGGGCCCTTGCTGTGGCGCTCGGCGAAAGCCTCCGGTCCCGGGAAAAGCGCAGCCACCTGGGCCGGGTCCATTTGGGCCATCATCGCCCTGCCGCTGGCCGTCAGGTGGGCAGGAAGCCGGACCCCGGTGTCGGTGACAAGGGGGCTTTGCCGCGGCGCCCGCTCCTCGATCACGTAAACGACGTCGCGCCCGTGCATCACGGCAAGATGGGCAGTCCGGCGGGTCCGGGCGACGAGCCGGGACAGGGGAAACCGGGCAATCCGCTGGATCGGAGCTTGCCGCGAATACCCCGTCCCCAACTCATGGGCGGTCACTCCCAAGGCATACTTGCGCTCCTCGGGAAGGTGGACCAGAAAGCCGTCATCGATCAGTGAAGCAATGAGCTGATACGTGGTTGACCGCGGCAGGCCAACATCGCGCGCAATGATGGACGCGCTGACCGGGCCGGCCTGGCCTGCGACATATCTGAGAACCGCCAGCACCTGGGCCGCGGCCGGCGCCTTGGGCCGCACCGATTGACTGTACATTGTCCTAGAATACGCCTCGGCTTGTCCGGTATACCGGACGTTGCGACCGCTAAGAGAATCCCTCCAACCGGGCCCGTGCCGTTTCCGCAGTCCGGCGTTCCCGGCTGGCTAGCCGCACTGCCAGTTTGCGGTTCCGCTCGGCCAAGGTGATGGCCCACTCCGTGGCGGCAAGCTCCTGCTGCAATGCAGCCAGCTTGTCCTTGGCGGCTTTGACTTCGACGGCGAGTTGCTCGCTCCGGCGCACGGCCTCCGACTTTTCGCGTTCGGCCTGGGCGAGTTCCAGGTCGGCCTTGTCCGCGTTGCGCTCCGCTTCCGCGAGTGCGGTGTGTGCCTTCTCGCGCTCGCGTTCCGAGTCGGCGCGTGCGCGCTGGGAGTCTGCCCGCCCGCGCTGCCGCCCGCCGTCGTCGGACTCCTCTTTGAGGGTGCCCACCGTGGGAAGTGCGCCCGCAATCGCCACCGCGCCCGACAGATCGACGGGTTCCAATCCGTTCGTGGCGAGGGAACGCACCAGTTGCCCGCTGCGGAGCGCCGCGGCAGCGCCGGGATCCGTCATGGCCGCCCTCAGCGTGGCCTCGACCTCCATCGCGGCGGCGCCACTCACCTTCACGCCCAGGCCGTCCGCCACTGCCCGGGCCTGCTCGACGGCGGCGCCCAGGACGCGCGGGCGCTGTTGGCCGAGCGTGCGGAGACGGTCGTGATCCTGCTGCTCCTGTGCTTTCCCGAGCGATGCCCCGAGTTCCAGGACGCCCGCGAATTCCTTGGTTGCGTGCCGGACAAGCATGTTGACGGCCCACGCCGCGGTCGAAGGCTTCGGCAACTGGGCGATCTGTTTCGCCAGATCGGCGTCTCCCGCGGACTTGGCTTCCTTGGCCCGCGCAGTGCGGGCCGCCGTGAAGGCCGAGGGAACCAGTGTGTAGAGTTCGACGGCGATCGCGGCCAGGTCCATCGGGGAAGCCAGCCGTACTACTCGGCCAAGAACCCAGCGAGTGCGTCAGCCATGACTCCGGGTTCCCAACTGTGGTTGGCGCCTGGAATGGTGGTTTTGCGGGCACTGGGGATGTTGGCCACGATGGAGTCGGCCGCTTTCGGCATGATCGGTATGGTTTGCTCGCCGACGATCGCGACGGTGGGCTGGGTGATGCCGGACCACAGCTCTGCCCGAGGCGCGGACTGGGTCCACGCGAGGGATTCGGCATCGGCGGAAAGGCTGGGGCCCAGTTCGAGCATGATGGGCCATCCTGGACTGTTCTTGGCGCCGGCCAGCCACTCCGGTGGCATGTCCTTCATGTAGTACTCGATGGTGCCGGCCTTGTCTCCGGATGCGATCCGTTCCTGGAGGCCGGCGAAGAATTCGGCCCCGCCGGTGCCGAGTTCATCACTCAGGGGAGTCTCCCAGAGCGCCAGCTTCGTGATGGGTAGGCCTGCTGCCGCCGCTGCCAGGGAAATCGAGCCACCTGAAGAGCTCCCGAAGAGCGCAGCTTGGCCGCCCGCGATGTCGATGAGTGTGGCGAGATCGTCGATGTTGTCCTTCAGGGTGAATGACGGAGCCTCTGCGCTTTCCCCTCGGCCGCGCCGGTCGTAGTTCAAAACGGTGAACCCCTTGGCGGCCAGAAGCTTGGCCATTTCCACGGTGTTGGAGTCGAAGCCCCTGAATTGCATTGCACCCCCAACCAGGATCACGGCAGGTCCCTCGCCGTATTGGTCATACCCGATGCGGGTACCGTCTTTCGAGATCGCAAATTCGGACATCCCAGATCCTTCGATGTGGCGGACAGTAGGTTCCTAAACTCTGGGGCCCGGCCACTTGCGGGTCAAGGGGAAAGGACGGTGAACAGGAGTTCTTAAGAGCTTCTTAAGTGCCCCGCGGGAGAGTGGAAGCAGGCCGCACAACGGCCGTCACCCCCGAACCGGAGACACCATGCGATCACTCCCCAAGCAGAACACTTCCACGGAAGGCCGCGCTTCCGCCGTCGTCCGTCACAGTGTGCCGTTGCTTCCCCAGCCCAGGTACTGGCTTCTGTGGGGCATTGCCCTCGCTGCCGTAGTTCTTGCCATCGGCTTCAGCGTGCAGGCGGTAGCGGGCCTGACCACCAACGAATTCGGCGTTGACCAGGAACTCAGCCGCCATCACGTGGGCGCACTGACCACGGTGGCCATGGCACTGAACTTCCTCTTCGCCCCCGTAGCGGGAGTTTGCATAGTCCTGGTGATCGGCTTGTACCTTTTCCTGGTTCGCAAGTCCTTCGTGCGGGCGGCCATGTTTGTGCTCTTCGCATGTTCGGGCTGGGTTGCCAGCGAGGCATTCAAACTTATCGTCGCCCGCCACCGGCCCAACCCTGCGCTTCTTTTCGACCCCCTGACCCCGGAAACGGGTTCCAACAGCTTTCCCAGCGGGCATACCGCCTTCGCCGTAGCGCTCGCCTTCGCCCTGTACCTCCTGGTCCGGGGCACCCGATGGGGCGTCATCACCGCGTGGGCCGGTGCTGTCATGGCCGTGGTGGTGGCGTGGTCCCGGATCTACATCGGCGTCCATTACCCTAGCGACGTAGTGGCGTCATTCCTGGCCACCAGCGCCGCAGTGATCGTTTTGGCAGGACTCTGGAACAGGTACGCACCGCAAGTTTTCGCGCGACTACCGCTTGGCGCTGGTTCTGAATCAACCGCCCCGGTAGCAGCCGCAACCCAAGCACACGGATCCTGAGGAGGACCCCTTGCACGTACTTTCCGCCATGCCCGCTTTCCTTGATCCCGCCACCCTCCTTCAGGGCTTGGGTCCAGCGGCGCTGGGAGTAGTGGCGCTGATAGTCTTCATCGAGTCCGGTCTCTTATTCCCGTTCCTGCCCGGTGACTCTTTGCTGTTCACCACAGGCCTGCTTCACCAGCAACTGCAGCTTGAGCTGCCGGTGTTGATCGCCGTCGTGTCGGCCGCCGCCATCGCCGGTGACCAGATCGGCTACATGTTGGGGCGCAAGTTCGGACGGCGCTGGTTCAAGGACGACGCCCGGATCCTGAAAAGCGCGCACCTGGATACGGCCGAAGAATTCTTCAAGCGACGCGGCGGCCCCGCGATAGTCCTGGCCCGCTTTGTCCCCATCGTGCGGACATTTGCACCGCTGAGCGCAGGCATCGCGCGCTACGACTACAAATCCTTCACCCTGTGGAACATCGCCGGCGCCGTCATTTGGGGAACCTCCGTGACGCTCCTGGGCTCCTGGTTGGGACATTACGAGTTCATCGCAAACAACATTGACGCCATTGCCGTGATCATGGTTTTGGTCTCCGTCCTGCCGTGGGGAGTCGAGTTCCTCAAAAAGCGGCGCAAGGTCAAGGTGGGCGCCGCGAGCGGGCACGCCGGGGAAGAATAGACAGCATGACAACAGCTGAGCGGCCGGCCGTCCTCTTGGTCGAAGACGACGCCGCCTTGGGGCCGCTCATCAGCGAACTCCTGGAGCCGGACTTTTCCGTCCGCTTGGCTGTCAACGGGAGCGACGGGCTCCACCTCGCCTTGACCCAGAGTTGGGATGCGATGGTCATTGACAGGGGGCTGCCGGTCATAGACGGCATTGCCTTGATCAAGGCCCTTCGTGCCAAGGGGATTGCCACCCCGATCCTCATCCTGACGGCGCTCGGTGCGACCGATGAGAAGATCCGGGGCCTCGACGCCGGGGCGAACGACTACATGAGCAAGCCGTTCGACGCCATGGAGCTGGCGGCCCGCTTGCGAGCCCTCACCCGGACGTACGGCCTGCCGGCTCAGACTCTGGGAATCGGGGATTGGGAGCTCGACGCCGGTGCCCGCTCCATGCGCTCCGTGTACGGTTCCGTGGTCACCCTGACAGCGAAGGAAGCGGGACTCCTTGAAACCTTGGCCGGCGAACCCGAACGGGTCTTTACCCGTGAAGACCTCATCAACGCCCTGTTCCACCCCACGGACCAGCCGGGCGTGATCGACACCTACGTCCACCACTTGCGCCGCAAGATTTCCAAAACGGTGATCCGGACGGTCCACGGCCTCGGATACCAGATCGGCGACCCCCATGACTGAAAACCCGGACCAGGCGACGCTTCGCAAAGCCTCCCTGAAGATCGCCGTGCGGATCAGCGCGGCATGCACGGTTTTGGTTCTTTGCCTGCTGGCGGCCGCCGCGATCTACCTCTTCAACCAGGCTCAGCATCCAACGCTGCCCGGACCTGGCGAAACCGACTCCGTCTACGCATATCTCGATACAAAGGACCTCCTGAAGGTCATGATCGTTGCCGGCATTGCGGGGATACTCCTCGCCGGTGCCATCGGCTGGCTCAGCGCGCGGAGCGCCATCAGGCCCTTGGGAGAGGCATTGGCCTTGCAGCGACGGTTCGTTCAGGACGCCAGCCACGAATTGCGTACACCCCTCGCCATCCTCGATGCACGCGTCCAGCTCGCCCAGCGCGACGCCCCCGCCGACTCAAAAACCGGGGAAGCGCTCGCCCGCATCCGCAATGACACCGCGACCCTCACCGGCATCGTCAACGAATTGCTTGTGGCGGCCACCGGCTCGCCTCCGGATGCCACAGCGGAGCCGAGCGACCTCGCCAAGGTGGCGGGCGCCGTCGTCGAGAGCTTGCAACAGCTCGCGGGAGAGAAAGACGTCCGCGTCACCCTGACGGAAAAGGACCGCCCTTTCGCGCTCATTGACAGCAATGCCTTCCGCCGAGCTCTCCTTGCCCTGGCCGACAACGCGCTGGCGCACACCCCCGTTGGCGGCCAGGTGGGGATCACGACGGCGGTGCTCGGCAACCGCGCGGTGGTCACCGTCTCGGATTCCGGGGCGGGGATCAAGGGAGTGGACCAGACCCGGATCTTTGACCGCTTCGTGAGGACACACAGCCCCGAGGGTTCCCCGGGCCAGCGCAGCTTCGGAATCGGCTTGGCGTTGGTCCGTGAAATCATCACCGGGGCCCGAGGCACTGTGGAGGTTGAGCGCAGCGGTCCGCGGGGAACGGTCATGAAGATCACGCTGCCGCTTGCCCCGAAGGCTGCGGGCCCCAAAGATGCGGCGCCGAAAGACACCGGCCCGAAAGACACCGGCCCGAAAGACACGTGGTCCGGCTCGGCATAGCTTACTTAGGCGGCCCGCAGTTTGGCGGGTTGGGCGTATTTAAGCGCCTTTGCATGGTGTCGGAGCTTGCGTCGGTG
>NZ_JARVRF010000044.1 GCF_030209835.1 Arthrobacter sp. efr-133-R2A-120
AAGACGCCGGCATGGACCGCCTCCACGGCGCCCCCGAAGCCCTCGCCAACCTCAAGAAGTACGACTTCCCGCCCTCCCAAACCAGCTTCGACGCCGCATTCAGCCAGGACTAAGGACGTTCAAGGAGCGACTGCCTGCCCGTGTGCATTGCCGGTCTTCTTGAATGAGCCGTGGAGACTCATGATTCAAACCACAACTACTTGCACCCCACCGGCGCTCAGTCGTTCAACCACCTGCTCAGGCACTGCCGCGTCAGTCACCAAGATGTCGATTGACTCCAACGGACAAACTGCGGCCATGGCCGAGCGGGAGAACTTGCTGCTGTCAGCAACCAGAATCGTCCTTCTGGAGGCATCAATGATGGCTCGCTTGACGGCAGCGTCCTGGAGATCGTGCGCCATCACACCATCTTCCGGCGATGCCCCGCACGGCGAAATGATGGCTGTGTCGAACCGAACAGAGCGGAGTGATGCCTCCGCCAGGGGCCCCACTATCGATCCCTCATCATGGCGAACGGACCCGCCGGGGGTAATGAGATTTATCGTGGAGTTTCCGAACAAGGCGCCGATCGCCTGGACTGAAAACGGCATCACGGTGAGCCTGGTGCCGACGAGGACACGGGCTATCTCAACGCAGGTCGTGCCGCTATCGAGGGCCACGGCCTCACCGCTTCGGACCAGCTTGGCAACCGCTGCCGCCAGAAGTTGTTTGGTTTCCGCGACTTCTATTTCCCTCATGGCGTACGGAAGTCCCTCTCCGAGCATCATCATGCTCACCGCACCGCCGCGTGTCCGCCGTAAGACACCGGCCTGGGCAAGGTGTTCCAGGTCGCGGCGAATGGTCACTTCAGAAATGCCAAACTCCTCGGACAGCCCGGCCACGTCGACCTTCCCATCCCTGTTCAGTCGCTCCAAAATGCGCTCGTGCCGTTTGGTTCCATTCATGATCAAATGATACATCGAACATGATCAAACGAAACCTAGTAATGTCTATTAGCAACTTGGGTCTCCACACCGCGAGTCGCCGACCCTATCTAAAGGACTTCCAATGGCTGCATCTCTCAGCAACACTTCCCCGCAACTGCTACGGGCACGATCAGGTGTTTTCGGAGCATTCGCCATCGTCGGGTTCCTCACGGCGATTTGGCTAGTAAACATCCCCGACATCCAGCAACGAACAGGAACTTCCCACGCTGTTCTCGGCGGGCTGATCCTTTTGCTTGGTCTCGGTGCGCTCATCTCGATGCAATTCGCAGGGCTTCTCATCAAGCGCTTCGGCAGCAGAACTCCGACGCTGATGGGCCTTGGCCTTCTCCTGGTCTCAGTGAACCTTCCCGGCATGGCTTCAGATGCTCTTAGCTTGGGCATCGCACTCTTCATTTTTGGACTCGGTCACGGCCTAACAGACGTCGCGATGAACCAGCACGCGGTGGTGGTCGAGCGTGGCTATCGACGGCCGATCATGTCCGCCTTCCACGCGTTCTTCTCACTCGGCGGAGCCTTGGGTGCTGTCACAGGGGCTGCTGGCCAGGCGATCCACCTACACGTGTCATGGATCCTACTGGGCGCCGCCCTGCTGGGCCTGATTGGTACCGCTTGGTCGGCATTCTCGATGCTTCCGAAAGCCTCTGAGGAATTGCTCGATTCACACGAAGACCCCGCTACATCGGGCGAGACAGCCTCCCCAGACCATCTAACGGCACCCAAGCGCAGAATGCTGGCCCTTGCACTACTCGCGTTTTTGGTGCTGCTCTCCGAAGGCGCAGCTAATGATTGGAGCGCACTTCAAACCGTTGAGCATTTGGCCGAACCGGAGGCGGCAGCTGCGTTGGCGTATGGGGCCTTCGCTGCCGCGATGACCCTTGGCCGACTCCTTGCGGACCGTGTTTCACATGCGGTCGGACCCGTCAAAGTCGTGAGATTCGGATCTCTACTTGCGGCAGCCGGAATGCTCGTCGTGGTCGCGTCTCCCTTCTATCCCTTGTCCCTCTTCGGTTGGCTGCTTTTCGGCTTGGGCCTCTCTGGGATCATTCCGCAGGTTTACACTGCGGCCGGGAGTATCGGCCGATCAGATGCGGGCAAGACGCTCTCGCGCGTTGTGAGCTCCGGGTACATCGGGCTTCTAGCGGGCCCCGCGATCATTGGATGGCTGGGCGGCATCTTCGGCCTGACCTTAGCCTTCTTGCTGCCGTTGCTCTTCTGCGTCGTGGGAACATTCCTGGCCTCGACGGTGACCACGGACAACGAAACTCCGGCAGGGCTTGCACTCGCCGCGAGTAGGGACGCGCGAAGCTAGATCGCGCCTGCAAAGCCCAGGACTGAGGGGCTTCATGACAGAAACGAGTGCCTTACTCCCTGGTTTCCCAGGGGAAGGATGCAACACGCTTCAGCGCCTTCTGAATCTCCCCTGCTTGAGATTCGAGCCCGAGGTCCGCAACATGTCCCAAGCCGTATGTGAGCCACTTCCGCCCGAATTCCCGCTGCTCCATCGACAGGACGGGCTTCCTTGAGAGATCCAGGGCCCTTAAGACACGCTGGCGAGCCGTCGGCCGCCAATCGAACCATCCCTGGATCAGCTCTGCCACCACTTGGACAATGATTTCCGCAATCATTTCATCGCCTCCCAGGTGGAGCCCTGCCAAGGTTCGCTCAGCACTATTATCTGCCCTGTTCTTGCCTCTCGGAGTGCTCTTCTGCCCACGTCCGATCGCTTCTGTAACCGAAAGTCCTAAGCCGGAAACTATAGTCATGACAGCAGGCATCGCGCCGCTGTTTGTGAAATCAATTCGGGGGCCAATCAAACGTAGGCAACCGCGAGATTCGCAGCGAAGACTTTTGCAGAGGGCGTACCTTTTCCGTGGACACAAACGATTAAAAGAGTGCGTACAAAACCGAGCCAGCCCTCGCGAAGCCCGCGTGACAACGGGGCGCGGTACAACCCGGGAAAGAACACATCAATGACACTCACTGCCGAGGCCACACTCACGCTAGAAGAGATCGCCGTCCGCTTCAGCCCCGACGGCATCCCGTTGGCCGTTCGATATGACGGCAGCATCTGGGCCGTGGATCCCGAGGCCGGCGCCGAGCACTGGTTCGGGCACGGAAGCTGGCGGGATGGCAGCGACTCGGCCGCCGCCGACAGCGAAGGCCTCGCATCCGTTGAGTACTGGCGGCTACAGGTCCGCCTCAACTCCGACTCCGCATTGCGTACTTTCCATCTGCAGCGGAATCTGAGCTCCCCGGACTGGTTTCTGGCCGACATCACCGACGCTTCCTAGAAACCCCATACTCCGCACGTAGTCGGAGGCCCAGCCCTTCGCCAAAGATACCTGGGGCGGATCATTCCACGACGCCTTCCAGCCCCGGCCGGGTGAAATCGTCATCCACGAGCACTGGGGATCGAGCGGATTCGCCAATTCCGACCTGGACCTGCAGCTCAAGCAACACGGCATCCGCCGCATCATCCTGATCGGTCAGTGCAGTCGCTGCTGCCAGTCAGCCGGGACGCGCAGGGCCGGGCCCGGAACGCCTTGATCGAGCGGGTGATGCGCCGGCGGTTCAAGTTCCGGTCCGGCGAAAAATGCAGAGTCGGGATAGCTGAAGAACCAGTCCTCGCCCGGTTCGAAGCTGCGGATGACCGGGTGGCCGCTGGATTGCGCATGCGCCGTGGCGTGCTGCCCCGGCGAGTTGTCGCAGCAGCCGATGTGCCCGCACTGGGCGCACCGCCGAAGGTGCAGCCACCAGCCTCCATTGGCCTCGCATTCAACGCAACCAGGTCCGCTGGGTGCAATCGAAACGTCGATTCCTAGTTCTGCATTCATTGTGGCTTCCCTCGTATCGGAGTGCCTCTGGACCACCAACTACTTTACGCCCGGCTATTTCGCGCCGAATGAACACTGGCCTCGTCGTCAGCGCGGCCGGCGGGCCGGATCCACCTCCAGCGCGGCTCGGTCCCAGCGGCCCGTCTCCGCGGCCGCCTCGTAGGTGGATTGCAGGAACCGCAACAGCGCCTTGTCGGGGTTCGACGCCGTACGGACGTTCTCATGCGGGAGGAGGTATAGCCTGCCGTCATTGTTGTAGGCGACGCCATCTGTGTCGTTCACATATTCGGCGTAGCCGTCGGGCTCGGGATAGGAATAGGCATAGAAGGCTCCTTCGTCCCCTCCCCCGGGCCAAAACCCGCAACTGCTCAGCTCATGGGAGTAGCCCTCCACCATTACCCAGTCTGCGCAGTTCGGGACGCCTCCGGGGTGGGTCGGCGCCGCCCGTCCGGAGAAGCGCGCGTAGGCAAGGTCCATGCCTCCCCAGAAGAAGTGGACGGGACTTGCCTTGCCCCTGAACCGGGACCTGAATTCATTCAGGACCCGGTCCGACTGGACCAATTGCCGCCAGAACAACCCGATGGCCTCGGAGTCGTAGGTGGCATGCTGATGGTCCTCGGCGAATGGTATGGCCGGGTCCACCTCGTTCGGGATACCGCGGATAGACGCCTCGATACCGAGCCGGCCCAAGGCCTCGAATACCTCGGAATGGAACTCGGCCACCGACTTGGCTCCGAGAACGACGAATGCTGAAGTTCCGTTGCTGGAGCGTATGCGGAGCCTGTGCTGAAGGAAGTCGAACTCGATGTCGTACGCACCGCGGCCGTACGGGATCATTGATGTCGTCAGTCCGCGCGGAGTGACGTACAGCGTCACCTGCCACCAGTGGTTCAGCATCGGTGCGTGCGCCATGCGGATTTTTCCGATGATCTGGGTCCACATGTGCACGGTCTCCCGGCTCGCGGTCCAATCATCGACCCGAAGCCGGGGCCATCCAGGGTGAGCCATCTGGCCTCCAAACTGGTCTATCGAGGATGTCCACTCGTCGGCTGCGCACGAATGAAGGTTCGTGGTTGGTAGGGGATGGCTAAGGAGTGCCCGGATGGGCTTTGTGTGGATCTCCCGAAGTCGTGCGATGGAGCAGGGCCAACGCTCGCGTGACCGATATGTCCGCCCGGGCGACGAGCAACGCTGTCAGCAAGGCTGCGGCAACGTGCGTGTCCAGCATCAAATCCGGTGAGTGCCCGGACGCCACCAAAGGGGTCGCGGTCAGCTGCCCAGGCTGCAAACCCGTCGCTGCATGCTGATGTTGGGCAGGCGCGCCAAGCAAGAAGGTCCCGGAGAGCCGGTCGAAGGCCAGATGCAGAACCTGCTGGGCCAGGCCGCAGAGAACGAGCAATAGCCAACTCGGTAGGTTGATCCGAGCAAGCAGCGAAGCACACATGCTCAGCAGAGCCGTCAGCGCGATCAGCACCGGAATCCCGGGAGACACGCCACCCGAGACCAGGTGGGCCACCAGGCCCAATCCGACTGCCACGGGCCCGACTTCCCATCCCGGGAATCTCGGACGTCGGCGGGATCCCTGCGCAACCATCCCACCCTCTCCCTCCATCATCGGACAGCCGATCGCGCGGAGCACCGCTCCCCCACGCTGTGCTCGGCTTCCCTCCATAGTGCCGCCGTTTCGCACCCGAAGGAACACTTGGCGGGAGCTCACGTCCAGACTCCGTGGTCGCTCAGGTAGCGCGAGAGCTGGCGCGCCGTCAGGAAGACCACGCCGCTTGCCGTCTTTTCCTGTCCCAGACAGTCCAGGCGATGAGGGCGGCGAAAACGATCACTGCCAGGGCGGCAGAAATCCCCACCATGACATCAATAGGCAGCAGATAGACCAGGACGGCTCGCGTGCTGGCTTCAGCAATCAGTCCCGCACCCCAAACGGCGGAAACCTTTAGGTGCCACCGGTGCGCCGCCGGGTTGCTGTGGAAATCCCGGTCCATCTCCCCGGCACGCTCCGGTCTCCACGTCTTGGCTGCGTCCAATGTCAAGGGATGTCCCAGCGCGGCAAAAGCGAGGAACGAAATACCCATGCCACCGGTGATAGCCGAGTCCTTGAGGAGGAGAAACCGCGGGTCACCAGTGAGGAAAGACAGACCCAGGCCGAGTCCGAAGATGATGACCATCAGCATCGCAAACGGGTTCAGGGAATGTCGCTTCAACGCGGTCCACAACAGCCGGCAGCCGGCGGCCCCGGTCGCCGTCAGCAGCGCGACCCAGTCCGTAGCACCGGCAAGGTGCAGGACGTAGTAGGCAGCCAGCGGTAACCCAACGTCCCACGCCAGGCCGCGGACCAGCGTGCGCATCATCAACACCGGACGTTCCCGTCCCGAAGCCTGCTCAGCGTTCATCAGGGGTGTTCCATCCTTTTCCGGATGCGGCTCTTCAACAGCGCTCCGGCTCCAGCATTCTTCCCAAGAAGACCGACGACCATGCAGTCGGCAGCGCTGTTGCGGGGTATCCCCCGCACCAGTGACGGGGAATCGACGCAACGGGGACCGCACCGAAATCGGTGATCACGGAGCTGCCATCTTCAGCTTCCCTCCGCCCGTGACAGCGAGCTTCACAGGCCAGCAACGCCATGGTAGGTGCGAGCAGGAAACCGCGTCAACAAGCACCGCAATGGCTTGAATCGTCCCCGGATGCTCCTCAATTTCCGGCCAGGATTCGTTCCGCCTCCGGAAGCCACGGGATGCCTTCTTCCAGTTTCGCCACAACGCGTTCGATGAGCTCGTCGATGATCTTCGAAATGGAGAGATCCACCCCACTTTCCCTCAGTATCCGCGCTGTCGCTGGCATAGCCTGCCCGACTGTGGCCCGGGCGTCTAGCGTGGTCCAAACGATTCCATGTTCCTGCGCCAGCTCCGTCTGGGCGGCTAGCCAGTACGGCTTCGTGTCGACGAGCGTGCCGTCCATGTCCCACAGGACCGCCTGCGGGCGGCGCTCGTTGTCAGAGGTCATGGCGGTGTCCGTCTTGGAATGTCTGGCCTAGGGCAATGCGACGCTGATGTGATGGTCGTCCCGGGGCTGCGCGGTTCGGGACGCTGCCCCGGAGTCGGAGGAAAAGTCTGAGCTTAGCCCGACGACGCTGACTCTGGCCGAGGGCATTCGCGCGCAGTATTTCGCTGGGTGTGGCTACGCCGGGGAGGTGCTGGAGACCGCGCCGGATGTTCTCCTGGAGGACAGCTCGACATGTTCGACGCCGGCGTCCCGGGCCCGCGTGGCGGACCTGACCGCCTCCGCGGGCGCGAGGCAGGCTCGAAGACAACGGATGGTTCGATGAAGCGCGCTATGCCTCCCACGGCGGGGCCTTCCCGATATTCGTCAAAGGCACCGGGCACGTCGCCACCGCAACAGTCTCCGGACTCCCGCAAAAAGCCGACCACGACCTCGTGGTCGAAGCACCGAAGCCTGGGTGGGTCCTCCTTCTCTTTGTCTTACGCTTCGGGGATGACCATGGCGAAGCGTTCCTCGCGGGCTACGTCAGGGTCCGGTCCGTTGCGCACGCCGGTGTCGAGCGCGTCGATGGCGGCGAGTTCGTCGGCTCCGAGCTCGAAGTTGAACACGTCGAAGTTTTCGGCGATGCGTGCCGGGTTGGTCGACTTCGGGATGGCCGAGCGGCCCTGTTGCAGGTGCCAGCGGAGCATGACCTGTGCGGGACTCTTGTCATGTACCCGTGCGATGGCGGCGATTGCAGGGTCCTTCATGACGTTCCGGCGCTCCTCACCCCAGCCGGGGTAGAAGGTGATCCCTCCGATCGGGGACCAGGCCTGGGTAAGGATGCCGTGCCCGGCGTCGGCGGCCTGGACCTCCCGCTGGGTGAAGTAGGGGTGAAGTTCGATTTGGTTCACCGCCGGGACGACGTCAGTCGAGTCGAGCAATTGCTTCAGGTGGTGCGGCATGAAGTTGCTGACGCCGATCGCCCGCACTCGCCCATCGGCGAACAGGGTCTCCAGCGCCTTGTATGCGGCGATGGTTTTCTCGAACCGGTCGGGTGCGGGCTGGTGCAGGATGAATAGGTCCAGGTAGTCGACGCCGAGCTTGCCCGTCGCTTTGTCCCAGGCATGCAGGGTCTGCTCGTAACCGTAGTCGCTGACCCAGACCTTGGTCTCGACGAACACCTCCGGACGATCCAGGCCGGAGGCGCGGATGCCTTCACCGACTTCCCGTTCGTTGCCGTAGGCTGCGGCGGTGTCGATGTGCCGGTAGCCGGTGGCCAGCGCGGCCTCGACGGCCGCCGTCGTTTGCTTCGGGGCGCTTTGAAAGACGCCCAGTCCCAGGGCGGGCATTGTGACGCCGTTGTTGAGTGTTAGTTCCATGTCCATGCCTTTCACGGTATGCAGATGTGCGGGATTGTGGGAGGGCACGTCAGTACCCCCTTGAAGTGGTGGTCGGGTGGTTCAGCGGGCGGCTTCGAGCTGCGGCGCCGACGCCGCCTCCCGGGGTATCTTGGCGCGGCGTGCCGCGAGGTCCGCGGGCAGGATGAGGGCCGCCGCGACGGCCAGTGCCACGAGCAGGAGAATGCTGCCGGTCGTGAGGGCGACGCTGACCTGGGCGGCCAGGTGCGCGACGGCGGGCCTCGTGGCCGGGACCGTCGCTGCGGCGGCGACCGCGATGCCGAGCCCGAGGCAGGTGCCCACCTGATGGAAGGTGTTCACGAGCCCGGATGCGGCGCCGGCGTCGGACGCGGGGGCTCCCGTGATGCCGAAGGAGGTCAGGGGCGCGAACGCGAGGCCCTGCCCGGCACCAATGAGGATCATCGGCAGGGCCACCCCGGTCAGATAGCTGGAGTCGGTGCCGGCCCGGCTGAGCCAGAACATTCCGGCGAGGGTGACCAGGATGCCGGTGAGGAGCGGGAGCGAGCCCGGCATCTTGCCCATGAGCCGGGGGATGCTCATGGCGACGGCGAAGTTGACCGCGGTCATGGGCAGGAATCCGAGTCCGGCCTGCAGGGGGTCGAAGCCGAGTACTTCCTGCATGAACTGGGTGGTGAAGAAGAAGAACGCGATCATGGCTCCGAGGTACAGGAAGCGGGCGACGTAGGCGCCGGTGCGGCGGCGGCTCCGGAACAGGCGCAGCGGCATGATCGGCTGGGCCGCCCTGCGTTCGATCAGCACGAACGCGACCAGGAGCACGACGCCGGCGGTGACGGCGGTGAGCGTGACCGGCGGGTTCCAGCCGGCGTCGGCGGTGTTGATGATGCCGAACACGAGCGCGCCGACGCCGAGGGTCGCGCTGAGCGCGCCGAATGCGTCGAAGCGGCCGCGGGCCCGGCCTGATTCCGGGATGAACCGGGGAGCGAGGGCGATCATCGCGGCGCCGATCGGCACGTTGACGAAGAACCCGGCCCGCCAGGAGATCCAGTGGGCCAGGGCACCGCCGATGACCAGCCCCAGGCTGGCGCCGATCCCCGCGGTCGCGCCGTACAGGGCCACGGCCCGGGTGCGCTCCCGGCCCTCCGGGAAGCTCGCGGTGAGCAGGGAGAGCGAG
The DNA here is from genome assembly GCF_030209835.1 of Arthrobacter sp. efr-133-R2A-120. GTDB lineage: Bacteria > Actinomycetota > Actinomycetes > Actinomycetales > Micrococcaceae > Arthrobacter. The sequence continues at coordinate 9,365 of NZ_JARVRF010000044.1, forward strand.
GCGGGCGCGACGACCGCAGCCCCGATGCCCTGCACGGCGCGGCCGGCGATGGCCCACCAACCCTGCGGTGCGAGTCCGATCAGCAGCGAGGCGATCGAGAACACCACGAGCCCGAACACGAACACCCGCCGACGGCCGAGCAAGTCTCCTGCCCGGGCTCCGAGGAGCAGCAGGCCGCCGAAGACCAGCGTGTACGCATCCTGGACCCAGGAGAGCTCACCGGTACTCAGCCGCAGATCTGCCTGCAGGCTCGGCAGGGCGGTGAAGATGACTGAGTTGTCCAGGAGGATCATGAAGTAGCTGGCGAGGATGATCGCCAGGATCGCTCCCGGATGGAAGGCTGTTGCGGGTGCAGGTTTCATGCTTTCCATGCAACCGTGATTCCGTGCGGGCCGGGAGTCACGGCCGTTCCGGGTAACGCCAGTGCCTCCCTCGTCCCGTCGACCGCGCGTAGCGTGGATGCCATGACACACAGCGAGGACGTGCGGAAGTTCCTGACCTCCCGCCGCGCAAGGATCACCCCCGATGAGGCCGGGCTGCCGGTCTACGGCGGCAACCGGCGGGTTACCGGGCTGCGCCGGGAGGAAGTGGCGATGCTCGCAGGGATGAGCATCGACTACTACATCCGCCTTGAGCGCGGAAACCTCTCCGGCGCCTCGGACAGTGTCCTCGAAGCCCTCGGCCGTGCCTTGAAGCTCGACGACGCCGAAACGGCCCACCTTTTTGACCTGGCCCGTGCCGCCTCCGCTTCGCCCCGGGTCCGGCGCCGGCACAGCCCGCAGACGGTCCGGCCGAGCGTGCAACGCGTCATCGACGCGATCACGGCCGCACCGGCCTGGGTCCGCAACGACCGCGGGGATGTCCTCGCCGCCAACGAACTGGGCCGTGCCCTCTATCTGGACATGATGGCCGAAGGGCCCACTCCCCCGAACAGCGCACGCTTCACCTTCCTGAACCCGAAAGCGCGGGAGTTCTTCGCCGACTGGGAACGCGCAGCGGACGACATCGTCGCAGTCCTGCGCTCCACAGCCGGAAAAAACCCGTACGACAAGGACCTCACGGACCTGATCGGTGAACTCTCCACCCGCAGCGAAGAGTTCCGTACCCGCTGGGCGCGTCACGACGTGAAATACCACCGCGCCGGCCGCAAGCGTCTGCACCACCCGATCGTCGGCGACCTGGACTTGAGCTTTGAAGCGCTGGAACTGCCCGCGGACCCGGGACTGCGCATCAACGTCTACACGGCGGACCCCGGGACACCCTCCGAGGACGCCCTGAAAGTCCTCGCCAGCTGGGCGGCCACGCAACGGAACACCGCCGAGGCCGCGGTCAAGGAGAAACGATGAACGAGCGTCCACCTATTGTCCTGATCGTCGGCGCGACCTCGCCATGATCACGTCAGGAACCCTCAGGCCGGGCGGCTAAAGCCCGAGGGAGTTTTGGTTCCGGTGTGGGGCTGAGTCCCCTCACGGACGGAGGTCGAGCGCGTCTAGCAGTCGTTTCACTGAGCCGCCGAGGTTCCACTCGGTAGCCAGACGCTCGAGTTCAACGCGTGAATCTCCGACGACCGGGCGCAGCAACGCTCGCGCCTCTTCGAGAGTGGGAAGTGCGAGGTCGCGCACGACTTTCACAACAACGGGAGCAACCTCCAGGTAGTCGGCTGAGGCGGCGAGCTTCGACCTCACGGGCGCGGACAGCCCGCTGCCCGGGTCCGCCGCGGCCGCAAGCAACCCGTCGAGCGTGCCGTACTCCGCGAGCAACAACGCCGCCGTCTTCTCGCCGATCCCGGCGACGCCCGGCAGCCCGTCGGAGGCGTCGCCGCGCAGCGTCGCGAAGTCGGCGTACTGCTCGGGCAGCACACGATACTTACCGACGACGACGGCATCGGTCACGATCTCAAGGTTCCTCATGCCTCTGGCCGTGTAGATGACCCGCACCTGGCGGGCGTCGTCGACCACTTGGAAGAGATCGCGGTCACCGGTCACGACGTCGACGGGAAGGTCGGCGTGGCTGGCATAGCTGCCGATGACGTCGTCGGCCTCGTGTGCGGCAGCCCCGACGACGGCGATGCCCGCGAGGCCGAGCATCCTGCGGATCATGGGAACCTGCAGCTGCAGCGCGTCCGGCACCACTTCGACGTCGGGAGCACCCGGCACCTCCTCCGCGACCCGATGCGACTTGTACGTCGGGATCAGGTCCACCCGCCACTGCGGACGCCAGTCCTCGTCCCAGCACGCCACCAGATGCGTCGCCTCATAGTCGGTGGCGAGCCGGGCGATCATGTCGAGCAGGCCGCGAACGGCGTTCACGGGCGTGCCATCGGCGCTGCGGATCGAATCGGGTACGCCGAAGAAGGCACGAAAGTACAACGAGGCCGTATCAAGGAGCATCAGGCGTTGGGGCATAACCGATCATTACATCCATGAACCCCGATCCAGCGGAACCGAGAGCAGAACTTAGCGCTGCTACGGGGCGCGGAGATCCAATCACGCCTCGAGGCGGCCCCTGGAGGCGTGCGGGCGTACAAGATGGTCATCGAACCCCGGGATGAGACACTCCAGCAACGCTCACACGTTGGCTATGAGTGGCTGTACGTACTCAACGGACGTCTGCGTGCCGCCCCCGGCCGAACGCCAGCCGGGTAGCGGCACGCTCCGTGTCCAACGCCCCTGACAGTGTCCCGCAAGCCCAACTGAGCGGAGAACCCGAGGGTCGGAAAGGATCCTTACTTGCCTGGGCCCTGGGCCCTGGCTTCAGCATTCCTAACGTGGCGGCGAACCACCGCTGCGGACGCTGCGCTGGCAGCCAGAGCCCCTGCACCGACCAGCGACCACAGGACCAGGTTGGAATCGGCAAGGGTGTTTGCCCCGCCGATTGCGGTGCCAGTGGCAGTAACGCTGGAAACAGCCGCGAGACCGGAATTACCTTTGCCGTTTCCGCCGCCGTGGTGGCCGCCGCCGTCGTTGTTGCCTCCGCCGTTCCCGGAATTCACAACCACGGCTGCCCAGCGCCTGTTGCCGGACGTGGCACCAACGGCGCCGATCGTGTAGTTGCCACCGTCTGTGAAGGTAATGGCGGTGGAGAAAGCGCCCGTGGCGTCAGCGATGACGGTGAAGTTGGACGGAGCGGGCCGCCCGCCGTCCGAAGCCTTCTTGCCACCGGTCCGCTCGAAAGTGATATTGATGGTTTCGCCGGCGATGTAGCCGCTGCCGGAAAAGGTGATGGATTCGCCGCGAGCTATGGTGCCGTCGGAAACGGTTCCATACTCATTGCCCGGCGCCGGGTAGGTGGTGGCTGCCACGGCCGGAGCGGTGCCAGCCAGTGCGATTGTTCCTGCAAGTGCAAGCGCTGCAATGGACTTCTTCATTTGTCCCCCCTGAGACGAATTACGGAGTTCGCTTGATTCTGGGGATATAGATCCCCACGCGATTGCGTGCTGTATTCCCAAATGTCTAGCCAGCGACGACGGTATCATTCACAGCTGCTTAGGTCGATAACAATCAACGAGCGCACCCGCAGAACGCTCCGGCCTCGGCCAGGTCGAAGCGTTCGCTGAAAGCGTCACTTTTCAGGCGGTACTCTCCGCATCACAGGCAACGGTGCCGTGTCGAAGAATCGGTAGTCCCTCGTGGGGAACCGGATTGGTTTTCCCGCGGCTTCTGCTTTCTCCCGGACAAAATCGTGGTCTTCCCGGGAGAGGACAACCTGCCCGTCCGGGTCACGCCCGATGTCCTCCGGCGCGCCCCTGCTGAACTTGGCCGAAATGGCAGAGGGTAGAACCAGGCATGCCGGATTCTCCAAAAGCCATGTTCGGGTCTCGGAATCGAGCCGATCCCACTCATCCTTGAGGCTCACGTTCGTAAACACCGCCTTCCCAGTAGGCATATCCCGAATTTGGATTCCGTCCAGACTACCCCTGCCCTTCAGGCGCTTGATAGGGCCGAGACCGTTGGAAACTTGAAGTTGTCCGTCAACGCGACATGTCCCGCGGCCGGGCTGGCCGCGGGACATGCGCCGGGGGGATGGTTCCTCAGGCGGTGCGCATTTGCCCGGTGGTGATGGGCGAGGGCTTGAAGCCTTTGACCGCCATCCACACGCCAAGCGACAACTCCCAAACGAAGATCGGCAAGGTCGCAAGTCCCGACCACACCGAGAGCCCCTGATTGATGCCGAACATCGTTGAGAACGTCGACGAAAGCAGCAGCGGGCCGCCGATCAGTCCAAGCAAAGGAATGACGCGCGGCACGAGCCCCGAACGGTACATCAGGTACCCGAGCAGCAGCCCGCTCACGCCCGGAACCAGGCTCGGCCCGAGAATGAACGTCCAGTCGCGAACCGCCACGAGCGCCTGTCCTACGGGAACCAAGGCAGGGTCTGCGCCGCCGTTCTGGCGCAAAGTGACCACAGCCAGGAGGCTGACGACGCCGATCACGATCACCGCGGCTTCAAACATCCGGGCGGTGACGAAGCCCAGCGCGATGCCCTCGTTCTGCCGTTTGACGACAGGAAACAGTGCGACGGCGGTACCCACGGCGGAAACAGCGTTGACGAGATCGAGGAAGCAGCCGAAGATGACGGTCGAGTCGGCACCGGGGCCCGTGATGTAGTGCGGATCGTTTAGGACGGGGGAAATCAGGAACAGCGCCGGGATCGAGCTGACGAAGGTGATCAGGTACAAGATGCCTGCGACCATCGCGGTCTTCCGCAGCGGGTCCATCCGGACATGATCGGTTGTTGGGGTTTGGGTTGCGGTTTTCATGGTCTGGTCCTCTTTGGGGATGAAAGTGGGGGTGTTCGACGCCGGCTGGTTAGTGTTCGACGCCGGCTGGCCGGGTTTGGTGGTTCCGGTTTGGGTGATTGCCAAGAGCGGTAGCGCCAAGTCGCGGAGCTTTTGCAGCAGACCGTGGAGCGCGGCTTGGTCTACGGTCCGGGTGCGGATGACGGTGGTTCCGTCGTGTTCGTTGGTGAGGCTCAATCCTTCGAACCAAGCGGCCCAGCGGGAATCAAGATGGCCTTTGACGCGGACTTCGTACTCGACCGGAGTGTCGTCCCGGTCTACCGATCTCGCGTTCATCGCCCCTCCTTCTGCCTTAGTGGAGTTCAGCCGCCTTTGCGGATGACTTCCTTTAGCTTTGAAGGTAGAGGGAGATGTGGTGAGCGGGGATCACCACATCTGGTGATTGATGTGGTGATCTTTTCGCGACAAGAGATTCAGTTCCTCGGCTCGCCGGACGGCTGAGCGGCGGTTATTCGCGCCGAGCTTGGCGTAGATGTTCTTGGTATGCGTCCGGAGGGTGTTGAGGGAGACGAGCAACTCGCGCGCGATCTCCGGTCCGCCCAGCTCCGAGGAAAGAAGCCGAAGCACTTGCAGCTCGCGTTCACTCAGGGGCTCCAGTAAGCGTTGCTGTGCCCGGGTGCTGCGCGTTTCGGCCCCGAACGACTCCAAAAGCCTGTCTACGTAGTCCGGGGCGCTCCCTTGGCTCGCGAGCGATTCCAGCAAGTTGGCCATCGCTTCACCCTCATCGACGAACACCGAAACGTATCCCTCTGGTGCGGCGAGCGCTACCGCGCGTTGCAGCGCTGCCAGCGCCCCGCCGTCGTCCGCTTCTTTTTTGCGTGCTAGCGCCATAAGAACCAGAAGTTCGACGACGGTCCCCGTCCTGCCGCCTCCTTCCGCGGCTCGAAGGAGACGGACTAGCAGGGCGATCGCGCGTCCGACGGAGTCCTCCGACAGCTCCTTCCTGTGCTGGGCGAGTAGTGCCCTGGCCAAGGTGATGTGCTCGAACTCGTGCAGGTAGGAGAGCTCATTTTCGGTGGAGATGCCGCGCTCACGCGCCCAGTGGAGAGCGTCGGACGTCCTTCCCTGCGAGATCCACATCCGCGCCCGCACGGCCGCGACCGGATGTACCACGGGAAAGAAGTCGCCGACGTAGAGGCGCTCGGCCTCGTCGAGTTGCTCAAGCGCGCCGCCCACGTCCCCTTCCGCTTGGAGGATCCGGGCCATCGCGACCCGCGAGCGATACGGGTTTTGGGGCAGCGCGGCGTCCTCGCTGAGCTTCTGGCTGGTCATCACGTGCTTCTTTGCGGCTTCAAGTTCGCCGCGGTCAAGAAGGAGCCTGCTCATTCCTACGTGCATGTCGGCCGTTCCCCGGAGCATTTGCTCGGGGTGCCTGCCCGCGATCTCAAGACCCCGCTCATAGATGGCCATTGCGTCGCGGAGCCGGCCTTGGGTAATCCGGATGTCGGCCATGGCGATGGAGCAACCGAGCATGTCCGAGTGGTGACCGGCCCTTTCAAGGCTGTTATAAGAATCGGTCCACAGGCCGTGCGCAACGCCCAGTTTGCCGTTTGTCCAGTGGCCCAGCGCCAATAGCCCTGAAGCCGCTCCGCGCTCAAGATGATCGTCTTTCCCGACAAGGCCGAGCGCGGTGGTTGCGTGCGTCATGGCCCCGGCGGCATTACCGACTGCCAGCGCCTGCGCGGCACGGTAGATCGCGATCGAACTGGTGAGGTTCCCGCCGTCGCCGCCTTCCGCCGTCGTACGTACCCACTGCTCTGCCTCGAGGAGGCGGGCGTCGACGCCAGTGAGCTCGCCGCTAGCGAGGAGCGCCCCCGCGTAAGCAACGCTCAGCCCGGGCCGCGCGTGTATTAGTTCGCCGGGGAGCGCTTCGAGCCAGCGGCTCAGCGTGGCTTCCTGGCGGTCCTTGCGCATGGCAGGGATCGCGAGCTCGATCAAATCCGCGGCCCGCTCGAAGTCCTTGCCGGCCGTTGCGTGGCGGATAGCTTCCGGAATGTCGCCGTTTTGTTCGTGCCACAGGCTTGCGCGCTCATGCATTTCGTTGATGCGGCCCGGCTGCTCGTCCATGAGCCGCGCCCGCAGCACGTCGGCGAAGAGGTGGTGGTAGCGGTACCACCAGCGGCGATCGTCGAGCGGAACCACGAACAAGTTCCCTCGATCGAGCGACTCAAGCATTGCTTTTCCGTTGTTTTGGCCGGTCAGGGCATCGCAGAGCGGGCCGTTGAGCCGGTTCAGGATGGAAGTCTGCAGCAGGAAGTTCCTGACGTCGTCGTTCTGGCGCTGAAGTACCTCTTCCACGAGGTAATCGACGATATAGCGGTCATCACCTGCGAAGCCCGCGATGAAGCCGGCGACGTCGTCCCTTCCCTGCATCGAGAGCGCGGCCAATTGGAGCGCGGCGATCCAGCCCTCGGCACGACCTTCGAGGGCGGCGATATCCTTCGCGGTGAGACCCAGTCCCATCACGCCGTTGAAGTACGCAGCAGCTTCCTTCAGTGTGAAGCGGAGATCGGCGGCACGGATCTCGAGGAGCCTGCCGCGTGCCCTGAGTCGCGCGAGTGGCAAAGCTGGATCGGCACGGCTTGCGATGACCAGTTGCAGATGCGCAGGCATGTTCTCGAGGAGAAAGGCCAGCCCCTCCTGCAGGTCCTGATTGTCGATGACATGGTAGTCATCTAGCACCAAGACAAGTCTGTTCGGGATGGCCTGCAACCCGTTGATCAGGATAGTCAGGAACGCTTCAGTGCTCGATTGCGGGGATCGGAGTGTTGCGAGTGCTTGGGCGCCGAGAGCGTTCGATGCCTTGTCCAGCGCGGCAATAAGGTAGGTCCAGAACAGCGTTGGATCGTTGTCCCGCTGGTCGAGCGAGAGCCAGGCGAGCAATCGGCCGTCAGAAGGTGCTTCTGCCAACCACTCGGTCAGCGCCGTCGTTTTCCCGAAGCCGACGGGGGCTGAGACGAGGATCAGCGTTTGCTCGTCGGCCTGGTTCAGACGGTCGCTGAGCCTTGGGCGCGCCACGAGCGCGCGTCGTGGCACTGGGACGTGAAGTTTGGTCTCGAGCAACGGGCCTGCCATCACGGACCTCCCTCGACAGCCCGGGCACTTTGCCTCGGCCCGGGTGATCCCAGTGTAGTGCCGGAGGAGGTTGGGCTTACATCTTGGGGAACTCGCCTATCGGCGGTAAATCACTGCTCTGTTCCCGAATCTTTCGCGCCCGATAGCAATGCGTAATATCCCGGAACCCACTGCGGAAGACCGCTGGCGTTCATAGGCACCACTTCGATGTTGACCGGACCGTCCGCAATCAACTTCCAGTCCGAATCCGAAAACACGCTGTGCCGTTCCCTTGCACCGAAATGCCCGGGCCGGGGAAGGTTCTCCAAGGCGCGCTGCAGCTGCAGGGGCATTCCTTGCCTGGTGGCGCCGAGCTCGGCCAGGTAACCAAGGCTATTTCCGCGGAAATTGGTTTCGGCCAGTAACACCCTGCCTCTGTTCCCGACGACGGTTCGCAGGTTGGCGGCCATAGCAGCTTGCTTGCCCGGTTTCAGGACGTGGAAGACTCCGCGGACAAAGACATTGGCGGGCCCCAGCCGCTCCAATAGGAGCTCTCCGGCACCTGCACCCGCGGCATCCAGGACCATGAAGTCGGCATTATGGACGCCTTCCGCTTCCCGGCTGGCCATCTCGATCGCCCCCTTGGATACATCGATTCCGAGAACCCTTGGAAATAGGCCGGCAAGCCAGCGGGTGTGGGTTCCGTTGCCGCACCCGACGTCAACTACCGGGAGATCCGGATCAAAGTGGGCTGCAATCGCATCGGAGTACTGCGCGCGCTCGGCCAGGGAGTCGGAGTCCCAAAGCACGTCTCCGGAACGGCCAGTAGTGCGGATTCCGCGCCAGTATCCTTCCCACGCGGCGTCGGGGTTTCTCGGTGCCCGGGAAGCGAGGCGCACTACTGTGGGGACAAGCAGCATCTGGTCCCAAAGCTTCGACATGCGCTAACTCTACAGACGCCGTGCGGGTCGGCGGAGTTGATCCGGTATTTCCGCGGCCGGTACAGGATATCCGTAGAAGTAGCCCTGCCCGTAGAGGCAACCCATGGCCCCCAGCTGGGCCGCCTGCTCGGCGGTTTCGATGCCTTCCACGGTCGCGTTGAGCCCCGCAGCGAAAATCAGCTGCAGAATGGCAGAGACGAACTTTTGCTGCCGAGGATCCGACTCCATGTCCTTTATGAGTGACTGATCGACCTTCACCGTGTCTGCCGGAAGCGACCTGAGGTAGCTGATGGACGAATAGCCGGTACCGAAGTCGTCAATTTGCAAGCCCACACCGAGCTCCCGGAGCCCGCTGAGGACCTGTTCCTGTCCGGTTTCACGGGACATCAATACGGTTTCGGTGATCTCTAAGATCAAGCGCCGCGGATCCACGCCATACCTGGCCAGCGTGTCCCTGATGTCATCCAGCAAGTCGGTTCGAAGCAGTTCGGCAGCAGAAAGATTGATGTGCAGAGAATAGTCTGGCAAGTCCGGATCTGTTTGCCTCCAGCGCCTCATTTGGGCGAGACCTTCATGCAGCACCCACCGTCCCACCTCAAAGATCAAGCCGGTTTCTTCTGCGATGCCAATGAAGCTGCCCGGCATGATCGTTCCGCGAACAGGGTGATGCCACCGGATGAGGGCTTCGACGCCGATCACGCGGCCGGAAGCCAATTCGACCACCGGCTGATACAGCAGCGCCAGCTCCCCTCCGGCAACAGCGGTTCGCAGTTCGGCAGTTATTCGCGACCGTTCCCGAACGGCGTCGAGCATGTCCGGGTGGAAGAGTTGGACGTTGTTGCGGCCGCGCGCCTTCGCCTGGTACATGGCAATGTCGGCATCGCGCATCAGCGCCTCTGCCCGGTACTCCGGCGTGCCGATGCAAACGCCGATGCTGGCCATCGCCCAAACCGTTTCCATTCCGATACACATACTGTCCTGCAGATACTCCGATGCGCGGTGCGCAATTCGAAGGACCTCCTCTTCAGTAGCCGCGGCAATGAGGATGGCAAACTCATCCCCGCCCAGGCGGGCCACGGTATCCTGTGGCCTGACGGCGGAGCGGAGACGTTTGGCAACTTCCACCAGCACGGCGTCACCGGAGCTATGGCCCAGGATGTCGTTGATGGCCTTGAATGAGTCCAGGTCCAGGAGCAACACGGCCGGAGATTTTCCGCGGTCCGTGCTGGACAGGATCGCTTCCTGTATCCGCTCGGTAAGCAGCGTCCTATTCGCAAGACCCGTTAGGGCATCCGTCTTGGCCATCTGTTCCAGCTCAACCTGTGTTCGCCGCAACATAGCCGTGCGGGCGGCCACCCGCTGTTCCAGTTCCGAATGAATGTGGCCCAGTTCCTCTGCGAGCAGGTTGACTCCCGTGATGACAGCATCAATGTCATCACGATGCTCCGACGGCTGAATGCGTGCGTCCAGATCACCGGCAGCCAATCGGACAACACCGTCAACCAACAGCTGGAGACGCGGGTCCTCGACGCTCTTTCTCGAGGTCATGTAATCCCAGGGGACAGAAAACCGCCGGAAGGCGAGCCGTTGATGGGGTCCTTACAAACGCAGCAACTGGCAGAGTTGCCGCTTGGCCTTGACAGGAGCGAGAAGCACATCCAGGTCTCACGCACCTGCATTAAGCCAGTCCATGGCCTCGCTGCGCGAGGTAAAAAAACGAGTCGGGCAAGGCGGGACGTGCACTCCGAGGAAGAAGTTCGCAAGGACCCGGTCTACAGGCGATGTCCCTAACAAGGCGATGCGCGACGCGCCGCAGGGAATAGACCACACAGCCCTGGCCTCCCGGCTAACGGAAGCGACCGCTGCCATGTCTACAAGCATCGGATGCTGATCCTGCTGGCATAGCTCGTTGACTTTCGCCATGGCCGCGCGGGCATCCTCGACCTGAATGTCGACCCCGGGCAGCCAGCGCAAATGGAGAAGTCCGTCGACGCCTAAGTCGACACTGGCCTTTCCACCGTTCGCAATCTCCGGTACCACGATCACGTCCTCCCCAGGCAGGCCGCCGAACCTTTTCGGCAACTCCCCAAAAAGTACCCCAGGTTCCCAACTTCTCTTGGAAACGACGCCGGGCCGACGCCCCGCGTGTTGACCAGCTGAAGAACGGGCAAGGCACCCCTCCGCACCGGGCTATAGCCGTCCCGAGGTGACAAAGTAGCAATCGCCAATGGCGATAGCGTAGCTTTCCGAGCATTGGTCCTCAAGCCCCCGAGTTGACTCATCAAAGATGCCCGCCTAGCCGCATTCGAAGAATCATCAGAGGGTGCCCGCGTGGGGATTGCCTCTCGCCGCGGAGGGCGGTGGGACCTACTGTGGAGCTATGGACGCCTCAGCTGCTCACGCCTTTGCGGTTCCGCCGGTATCAGCCCGCCGCGCCACCACTGCCGTTGAAGACGTCATCACCCTCGCGGCCGGCATCTGGCTCCTCACAGGAACCTACGTTGACGGCTGGGCGCACAACAACCTCCGCGACCTCGAGACGTTCCTCACCCCGTGGCACGCAATCCTCTACTCCGGCTTCGCGGCCTGCGCCGTCTGGATCGCCGCCCTGACCTGGCGCCGGCACGCTCCCGGCACGCGGTGGACCGAAGCGATCCCCGCCGGCTACGGGGCCGCGGCAGCCGGGGTCGCTCTCTTCCTGATCTCCGGGGCTGCCGACTTTGCCTGGCATTCGGTGTTCGGCATCGAGCAGGGCATCAAGGCGCTGTTCAGCCCGTCCCATCTGGGGCTCGCCACCGGCGGTTTCCTTATCCTTGGCGCGCCGTTCTCCGCAGCATGGCACTCGCCCGAACGGTCCTGGCCACGGCTGGCGCCCGCCGTCGTGAGCGCCATGCTCTCCGGCATGGTTGCGGCATTCATCCTGCAGGAGTTCGCGATCTTCGCCCGCCATGGACTCATCCAGACATACAGCTCCGCTGCCGGGGCGCAGCCCGCGGTGACGAATCCGACGTCGTCGTCCATCATCGTCTCTTTGGCATCGTTCTTCGTCTCAACGGCCGTACTCTTCTTGCCCGTCCTCTTGCTGTCACTGCGCTGGCGCTTACACCCCGCGGTGTCCGCGGCCATGGCACTGCTCCCCTCCATAGCCCTGCAGATCATGGTCGCGCTGCGGGACGCCTGGCTCGTGCCGGCTGCCCTCGTCGGTGCAGTTCTCGTCGGAGTGCTATGGGCGGTGGCGCGGCCCGAGCCGGACCGTCACGCAAGGCTCATGACCGCGATGGGCCTCTCCCCTGTCGTGTTCTGGGCCCCGTACTTCGCCGGTGTGGCGCTCCACGACGGGGCACTTAGCTTCTCCCCTGAAATTTGGGGCGGGACGCTCGCCTGGTCCGGACTCGAAATGCTCGCCCTCGCCGTGCTCACCCTCAAAGTGAGAGCCACAGCAGCCACCCAATTCCGACGCCCATAGCCCAGAGCGGTCAACCAACCATCTGCCATCGGCGCTCGACCATATTGACGCCGTGTGGCCCCGCGCTCACGCTTGAAGCATGGCCACCAAACTATCCGGAGTGATCCTCGGGACGTTCCCGGAGCTGCGCTACGAACCCACCGCCAAGCGGATCCGCGCGACTCTGGGCGGGAACGCCGTCGTCGACACCCTGCACGCGTGGCTGGTCTGGGAGCCGAAGCGCATTACCCCGATTTATGCGGTGCCGGAGGCCGAACTGCTAGCAGCGCTCACACCGCCGCGCGACCCTGCGGCCGATGTCCCGGAGCTCGGCGTCAGGTTGTCCGCAGGCTCACCTCCATCGCTGGATCCGCGCACGGGGTTCGGCCGGCATACCACCTCCGGCGAACAACTCGACGTTGTGGCAGGGACGACGACGGCGCCCGGGGCCGCGTTCCGCCCGGACGATCCCGACCTGGCCGGGTATGTCGTGCTGGATTTCGCCGCCTTTCAGTGGCGGGAAGACGACGAGGAGATTATCGGCCACCCCCGCGACCCCTTCCACCGTGTGGACATCCGGGCGTCATCCCTGACCGTAGAGGTCTCCCTCGACGGCGTCACGCTCGCCAAAACGGACGGCGCACAACTCCTGTACGAGACATTGCTTCCCGTCCGCTACTACATCCCGCCCGGGGACGTGCGGCTGGACCTCATGGAGGAGAGCCCCAAGAGGACCGTGTGTCCATATAAGGGCGAAGCCCGCTACTGGACGCACCCCGGAACAGAGGACGGCAGGAATGTCGCCTGGAGCTACGACAAGAGTTTCCGCGACGCCGCACAGATCCACAACCTGGTGAGCTTCTTCAATGAAAGGGTGGACCTGACGGTCGACGGCGTCCTGCAGGCCCGGCCGGTAACGCCCTGGTCGCGGCCGCAGGACCGCCGCGAGTGACGGACGGCAGCTCACTGTAGGTACCACGGCCCGGCTCGCGCACCGTCTGTCATCGCGGTGTTTTGTCGGGACGGACCGGAGTCGCCGTTCAGCGAGGAAGTAGATGGGCCGTGAGGTTCCGGGCCGCGAGGCCGCTCCGGGTCGCGGGCACCAGAAGCGCGGCGGCCAGAACGTGGCCGCGCTGGCGGGGGTTGGCCCGCCTGCGGTGGCGGGATTCGTAGCCACGCAGCGCGGCGGCTGGGTCATCTGGGGTGGCGGCCAAGGCTTCGGCGAGAATGGCGGCGCCTGTCATGGCAAGGCTGGACCCGTCGCCGAACAATGATACGCAGGACGCCGCGTCCCCAAGCAGCGTCACGCGTCCTTGGGACCAGCTGGGCAGCCGCACTTGGCTGATGGCGTCGAAGTACAGGTCCTCGGCGTTGTGCACAAGTTCGCGCAGGTCGGGTATCTCGGGCACGGGCCAGTCGCGTGCGCCGTAGGCTTCGAGAATGATCCGTTGCTGGGCCTGGATGTCTCGGTAGTCGAGGCCGGATGGGCTGCGGAAGATGAACCCCGCACCAGCGGTTCCGCGTACCGGATGGACCGTGAGCGACAAACCCGGTTGGTTGTACATGACCACCGTTCCGGGATCGGCTGCGGGCCGGCCGAGCGAAAGCGTCGCGATGTGGAGGCCGAGATGGCGGACAAAATCGGTTTCGGGACCGAACACGAGAGACCGCACCGTGGAGTGCAGCCCGTCGGCCCCAACCACAAAGTCGAACCGTCGCGGGGACGCGTGCACGAACGTGACGTCCACTCCGGCACCGTCCGCGTCTAGCGCAGTAACCGAATCCCCGAAGAGGAACTCGACATCTTCTCCGGCGGCCTCGCAAAGGATCGCCGCAAGGTCGGCCCGGGGTATCTCGACATCGTCGCCGCGGGGACGTCCAAGCCGCAGCGGACCGACCCGCCGTCCCGGTGGGGTCACGAATACAAGGCCGGACGCCTGGGTAGCGGCATCGCGCAGGCGCGTGAGGATGCCCATCCGCCGCGCCACTTCGGTGGCCGCGCCATGCACGTCCACCGGGCTGCCGCTGGAACGCAATCCACTGGCGCGTTCGACCACGGTCGCCTGGAACCCTTGGCGGGCAAGCCAGTACGCCAGCGTCGGTCCAGCGATGCCAGCCCCGCAGATCAGTACCCTGCGTCGTCCCACAAGCGCCAGCCTATAGTAGACGGATCGATCAGCGTCCGCAGTTCCCTTCGCTATCCCATCCGGAGTAGGCCTAGGACGGATCGGATGAGGCCTGAAACTGGGGGTCACGGAAAATTGCCGTCGGATGGGAGACCTGTGACTTATTCCTCTACTTCGGTGTGGACCATTTCGGTAGGTCACCTTCATGGAGAATGCAGAGTCGAGACCGGACACTGAAGTACTCAGTGTCCATGAGTGCTGGAAGTACCTTCGATCCTCCTCCGTCGGCAGGATTGCGGTCGTCAGAGGCGACAGCCCGGAGATCTTCCCAGTCAACTACCTGCCTGACGAAGGGACCGTAATCTTCCGGACGGGACCCGGTACCAAACTGGATGCCGTCATGGCCGGACAAAAAATCACGTTGGAGGCCGACGGTTTCAACACCTATGGCACCATCGCCTGGAGCGTCATCCTGAAGGGCTATGCCGAGATTGTCACGAAAGTCGACGAACTGCAGGAGTCTGCCGCCGTTGAACTCTCGCCATGGGAGCCGGGCGCCAAAGGCCATCTGGTCCGGCTAACACCGGCGGAACTCAGCGGTCGAAGGTTCGTGATCAGCGCACCATCCCAATGATGGCCCCCCACAGGACTTCTCACCCTGATCCAGCCCGCGGCCCCCACTGGCCACAAGACAGACTCCGAGGCGGGACGTAGAGGACCAAAGCCTCTGGGATCCACTCTGCGTGATTCGCATTCTGGAAGGGTCAGGCCGGTTCAGGCCTGACCGGTTCCAAGACAAGGAGGCAGCTATGACGGACCTAATCAGGTGGTTCGATACCCGTCGGTCACCCATCGAGATGATCGAACGGCTCTTCGAGGGTGATGTGGCGGCATCGGGGATTCGGGTCGAACAATTGGTTGAAGGCACTACCCTGGTCGTTCGCGCCGAACTGCCGGGGATCGATCCGGAGAAGGATGTTGAAATCACTCTTGGCGAAGGGTTCCTTGAAATAAGGGCTGAACGGCAGGAGAAGAAGGAGCAAAAGGACAAGGGCAGCTACCGATCGGAGTTCCGTTACGGCTCCTTTGTGCGCAGGCTGCCCCTGCCCGACACTGTCCAACGGGACGACGTTTCCGCTTCATACAAGGACGGCGTGCTCGAAGTGAGGGCTCCGATTCCGGAGAAGGTCCAGCCCTCGTCTGCTCACAAGATCCCGATAACGCGGGAGTAGGACACACGGTCCAGCCGATCGGCCGGACCGTGCTCCGGAGCGAGCGACGGAACGGACCGTGACTTTCGGCCCTACAGCCCGGGACAGCCACCGGTCAGGCTAGCGGAGTACGGACACCTTAATCGCGGGAGGAAAGTCATGGGCGGGGAAGCATCCACAGCCAGGATCGTTGTTGGTGTTGACGGATCGGAAGCCTCCATCGAGGCGCTGAGGCAGGCCCAGAGCCTTGCGCTGCCATTGGGAGCGCAAGTTGAGGCCGTTGCTTATTGGGAGTTCCCTCAGGTCTATGGCGGCTACGTGGCGATGGGTATCGATGACTTCGAGGAAGCCGCCGGGCAGGTCCTCAAGGAATCCTTGGAGAAGGTGTTCGGTCCGGAATTGCCGGACAACCTCGTCTCCCGCGTTGTCCGCGGTCACGCACGGGAATCCCTCATTGAAGCTAGCCGGGAAGCGGACATGATCGTTCTCGGCAGGCGTGGCCACGGAGGATTTGGCGGGCTGCTGCTCGGATCGGTGAGTTCAGCCTGCGTCGCCCACGCCCACTGCCCGGTCCTCGTTGTCCATGCACCGGAAAAGGGTTGAACGCGGTCTGTTGCGAAGGCGACTTCACTGTATGTCAGGTATTAGAGCTGGTCCGGAGCAATGCGCTTTCTTGAGCCGCCGGTTTCAATGATGGCTTCCACCACAACTACCCCAGCTCCGCCGATCCAATGGATGGGGAAGAGCTCGGACGCCACCGCATCCGCGGGGAGCCGAGGCGCTTCGTTGCCAGGTATGCCCCGGCGCCCATGATGTTGAATCCAATGATTCCCAACGCCGGGGTGCATGCGGCGACCCCGGTCAGCAGCACAAGGCATCCGACGACGGCAGCGGAAATGCCGAAAGCCGTGTGCCGGGCCTTGGCCGGCCCGGACGCTGATTTCATCTTGGACGCGAACTTGGGGTCATCGCGTTCCAGTTCCTGGGCGATCTGTTCCAGTGTCTTCTTTTCGTATTCGGAGAGCGCCATCATCAGCCTCCTATGCCGGCGTGGGTGGAAACCATTGCTGCTAGAGCGGGTTGTCGAGCGGGACTGCTTTGAGATATTCAGGGAGCCTCTCGGGTTTGATCGCCAAAGCCGTGACCACCAGGGCGACCGCACCCGGAATCCACCCACTCCAGGCGGCGCCCGTCCAGTCCTGCCAACGAGTCCACTTCTTCATCTAGATTGTGCTCCTTTGACCGGTTTGGGCTTTTCTGGTGGCTGCCCCGGCGACGCCGGGACGGGGTTCGGGGTGCTTGGCCGCTTCGGGCTCATGCACGACGAGAACGGGGCAATGGGCATGGGCGACGCAGGCTGCGCTGACCGAGCCGAGCAACAGGCCGTTGAACCCGCCGTGGCCGCGCCTCCCGACGACCAGCAGAGAAGCGAATCTGCTGGCTTCGATGAGCGACTCCCGGGCGGCGCCGAGGACGAGCCTGGTCCGGACGTTCCGGGGCAGTTCCGGGCCGAAGGCCTTCGCCATGGCATCCTGGAGGATTTCGGATGCCTGGTGGCTGAATCCGTCCCGCCCCATCATCTCGTAGGCCTCATGCCCCACGGGGAAGTCCCAACAGATCCAGCCCTCGACGTTCGCCCCAAGTGCCGATGCGAGGCGGTGGGCTTGGCGCAGGGCCTCGATGGACGCGTCGGATCCGTCGACGCCGACGACGATCTTGTCATGCTGGCTGCGCGTAGCCATGATGTTCCTCTCCGTTCCCGCGGTTTCTCTAAGAATGGGCAGAAAATTCGCCGCCAAACAGGGCCGAAAGTCATGGCCCCGGCTTGGGTCCTTCGGCCCTTGTTTACCTTTGGTGGGCAGTGAACAATGACATAGCCGGGCAACCATGGCGGACCGGCGGGACCGCGGCCACGGGCTGCCCGACAGGAGGATCATGGAACGCCCAGTATCACCCCAAAGCGGCGCCGGGGCCCTTGGCGCGCCACCAATCCGCGTCTATGTCCTGGACGATCATGAGCTTGTCCGCCGGGGACTGCAGGAACTACTGGAAAGCGAAGGCTTCATGGTGGTGGGCATGTCCGGTTCGGCCGAGGAGGCCGCCCGGCGCATTCCGGCGTTGCGCCCGGACGTCTCGGTACTGGACGCCAGGTTGCCCGACGGCACCGGCATCGAAGTGTGCCGGGAAGTGCGCTCCGTTGACCCCACCCTGAATTGCCTGATTCTCACCAGCTACGACGACGAACAGGCTCTTCGTGGAGCCGTTCTTGCGGGTGCGGCAGGGTACGTCTTGAAGGAAATCGGAGGCACTGACTTGCTCGGTGCACTCCGCCGTGCTGCGCGAGGCGAGTCGTTGTTTGATGCGGCCGTGAAGGCGAAGATCATCCAAGGCTTCACGGAGCCTCAGCGCGTGGATCCCAGGGTCGCCTCATTGACGCCTCAGGAGCGGCGGGTCCTGGATTTGGTAGGTCAGGGTCTGACGAACCGGCAGATTGGGGAACAGATGGTGCTGGCCGAGAAGACCGTGAAGAACTACGTGTCCTCGATGTTGGCGAAGCTGGGATTTGAACGGCGCACCCAGGCTGCCGTGTACATTGCCCACGGACCGGAAACGGACACCGGCACCGTCCGCTGACGGACCGGCGGACCGGAATCTCAGCGGACCGGAACCGACCACAACACGGTCGTGCCCTTCGTCGGGGCGCTGGTCACCTCAAATGAACCGCGCAACTCCGCGGCCCGCTGTTCCATGTTCACCAGACCATTTCCGGGGACGGCATCCCTGAAGCCCCTGCCGTCGTCTTCGATGATCAAGGTCAGCATCCCGTCTTCCACCGACACCGAAACACTGATGGCTCGCGCCTCGGAATGACGGACCGCATTGCTGAGGCCTTCGGAGATGACCGCCAGCGCGTTGGTGACGGTCCCGTCGTCGAGCACCGAATCGACCGCCCCGTTGAGCGTCAGGTGCGGGACGAAGGGCAGCGACCTGGTGGCAGTGCGGACAGTCTGCAGTATGCGGCTGCTGAGCAACTCCCGCTCCCCTGAAGAACGCAACGAGTAGATCGTGTTTCGGAGGTCCCTGATGGTCTCATCCAGTTCCGCCGTGACCGCGTCGATCCGGGTCAGGGCAGGCTCGCCTGTCGTAAACCGCCGCAGGCTCTGGATGCTGAGACCGGCCGCGAAAAGCCGTTGGATGACGAGGTCGTGCAGGTCCCGGGCAATGCGGTCCCGGTCCGAGAAAACCACCAACTGTTCACGGAGCCGATGGATACGGTCAAGCTCCAGGCCCAAGGCCACGTGTGAGCCAAAGACGGCGCCCATCTCCACATCCGTCTTCGGGAACGGCCCCGCTTCAGGGGCTCGAACCAGAAACAGAAGCCCATGGTGGGCGCCCTGGGCGCTGAGATCGATTGCCAGGAGCTTACCAGGGGACAGGCCGTCGATCGATCCGAGGATGTCCCCGGCCTCGTCCATGCATGCGGGCGTACCGGTGGCTGCGACTGACCTGATGACGGCGGAATCCATGGGAAGGATGTTCCCCGCGAAATTTGCGCTGCCGTCCCCGGCGGCACCTGCGACGCGGTACGAACCCACGCCCCCGTTCGGAACCAGGATCAGGGACATCTGGGATCCCGATTCCCGAAGCGCCCTCTCCGCAATCAAATCCAAGGCGGCTGTGTCAGGCTCCGCCGTCCGGTCCTCGCCGAGCATCCGGCCAGTCACATCCATGCACGCTTCAAGCCAGGACGCGCGACGGCGGGCGTCCTCATAGAGCCGGGCGTTCTCGATGGCCACGCCGGCAGCAGCAGCCAACGCCACCGCGAGATCCTCGTCTTCCGGCGTGAAATCCCCACCGCCCTCTTTTTCCGTCAAGTACAGATTGCCGAAGACGACGTCACGGACCCTCACCGGGACACCAAGAAAAGACTTCATCGGTGGATGGTTCTCAGGGAATCCGTATGCCTTCGGATGTTGGCGCAAATCATGGAGTCGAAGCGGGGCCGGTTCGCTGATCAACAGACCGAGGACACCGTGTCCGGTGGGGAGTGGGCCAATCCGGCGTGCAAGGTCTTCGTCGATGCCGACCGTGACGAAGTGGCTCAGCGACTTGTTCTCGCCGAGGACACCCAGGGCGCCGTAGCGGGCATGCAGCAGCCGGCAGGCGGACGTGACGACCCGGTCCAGTACGGCGTCCAGGCTCAAGTCTTCGGCGACCGCCACCACCGCTTCCAGAAGTCCGCGCATCTGTTCCTGGGCATCCAGGAGTTCTCCGGCCCGGGCCAGAAAGTCCCTGAGCAGGTCTTCGATCCGTGTCCCGGTGACGTGGAGGCGATCAGCGCGCACGCGATCTGGAATAGAGCCGTTCATGAGCTGCCTTTCGAGCGGTACCGCCCGCGCGGGCATGTACCCGTGTCGTGGCAGGTGGCGAATCCGATGCCAGACTACTCCCGAGTCGGGTGTTCGCCCAGACGCGTGTGAGGCGAGGGTCTTTGTGCCCTGTTTCCCGCTCATGCCCGGGCGTAGCCTCTGCGACATGACCAACAAACCATCAACACCGGAACCAGAGGTCCTGCAACCTCAACAATGCTGGGAACTCTTGCGCGGCGTCTCGGTGGGGCGCCTCGCCGTCTGGGTAGAAGACCACCCCGACATCTTCCCGATCAACTACAAGGTCGACCACGGCACCCTCGTCTTCCGGACCGGAGAAGGAACCAAGCTCCACTCGGCCCTGAGCGAAACACCCGTCGCGCTGGAGGCCGACGGCGTCAACCCGGACACCGGGGTGGCGTGGAGCGTGGTCGTGAAAGGGCAGGCTGCTGCAATCAGGCTCACCCAGGAGGTGCTCGATACGGTCGGGCTGCTCCTTTTCCCTTGGCAAGCGGGCCGCAAAGACCATTTCATTCGCATCGTCCCGACGTCGATTACCGGACGCCGCTTCACCGTCACCCCTCCCCTGACCTGGTGGAGTCCCCTGGATGACGCAACGCGCGCCGGACTCGAATGACGGCGTCGCCCGGCGGGTCTAAAGCCCCTAACGACGGCGGACAGCCACCGGTAGCGTCAGCGTCATGAACCCTCAATCAACGGATGAAATCGAAAGACTGAGTCCAGACGAATGCTTTGAATTGCTTGGCCGAGCAACCGTTGGCAGGCTGGCCGTTATTGTCGAGGACCATCCGGACATTTTCCCCGTGAACTACGTCGTGGACCACGGATCCATCGTCTTCCGCACAGGCACCGGCACGAAATTCTGGAACACGATGCGCCATCCCTGCGCGCTCGAAATCGATAGTTTCGATGCGGGCACCGGAAAGGCCTGGAGCGTCGTCGCCAGAGGGCAGGCGCACTTCATCGTCGACCTGCGTGAAAAGGCGGCAGCCGATGCCCTCCACCTGGATCCCTGGCAGCCGGGCAGCAAGAGCCACTATCTGCGTTTGACCTTGGATGCCCTCACTGGTCGACGGTTCAAGGCCACCCGTCCCGATATCTGGAACACTCCCCTGTGGGATGCGCGCTCCGAGCTGTTCCACTGACTTTTGCTGCCAGCGTCGCCGACGGTATCTCTTGCCCTACCTTGATGGAGCATCATGAAAGCACTCGTCTATGGCGGACCCGGACAAAAGTCCTGGACGGACGTCCCCGATCCCCACATCGTCAACCCCACCGACGCCGTCGTCCGCATCGATACCACCACAATCTGCGGGACGGACCTTCATATCCTCAAAGGCGACGTTCCGGCGGTCCAAGAGGGCCGGGTCCTCGGGCATGAGGGCGTCGGAACGGTCACCGAAGTAGGTTCGTCCGTCACCGGGCTCAGGACCGGAGACCGCGTCCTCATTTCCTGCATCAAGTCCTGCGGACATTGCGGCAACTGCAAGAAGGGCCTCTACTCGCACTGCTCCGGGGAGGAGGGCCAAGCAGGAACCGGTTGGATCTTCGGCCATCTCATTGACGGCACCCAAGCCGAGTACGTGCGTGTCCCCTACGCGGACAACTCGCTCTACAAACTGCCCCACGGGGTCACCGACGACCAAGCCGTCATGCTCTCCGACATCCTGCCCACGGCGTTCGAAATCGGAGTCCAAGCCGGTCACATCAAGCCAGGCGACGTCGTCGCCGTCGTCGGAGCGGGCCCCATCGGCCTCGCCGCGATAGCCACATCAGGCCTCCACGGCGCCGCCACCATCATCGCCATAGACCCGGACGAAGGGCGCCTTCTCCGGGCCCGGGAGTTCGGCGCAACAGGGGTCGTGAACCCCTCCGGTCCTGCTTGGATCAGCGACGTCATGTCCTACACCGACGGCGCAGGAGTGGATGTCGCCATCGAAGCAGTCGGGATCCCGGACACCTTCGATATGGCCTTGCGGCTCGTGCGCCCCGGCGGGAATGTGGCCAACATCGGCGTGCACGGAAAGTCCGTTGAACTGCGCCTCCAGGACCTCTGGATCCGCAACATCAATATCAGCATGGGCCTCGTCAACACCAACACGACACCGATGCTCCTCCGGCTGGTGGCCCAGCACAAGATCCCGGCCGAGAAGTTTGCGACCCACCACTTCACCCTGGGACAGATCATCGATGCTTACGACACTTTCTCAAGGGCGGCTGAGACACACGCCCTGAAGGTCATCCTCAGCCGGGAATCCCACCACTAGGCAACCCTTGCTGAAGCTCCTTCCCTGAATCGGCACCCAAGGGCGGCGGCTCCCATGGCCACAATTCTGCGCTTTCCGCTCGTAGCGGCCACACTCCTCGCAGGGGCGTGCGTCGGGATACTGCTGGGCCTCGGACAAATGCCAGTGGCAAAGGCAACGGCGACTATCTATGCATTGACCATGGCCGCGTACCGTGCCGTGTCGATGCTCCGGGAACTCTTTCGAGGACGGTGGGGCATCGACTTGCTTGCAGTAACGGCCATTGCCAGCACCCTCGTGGTCGGAGAATACATTGCCTCGCTCATCATCGTGCTCATGCTTACGGGAGGAGACGCCCTCGAGGAATTTGCCCACGGCCGGGCAACTCGCGAGCTGAAGAACCTTCTCGAGCGGGCTCCCCGGACGGCGCACCGCGAGACCCCGGGCAACCCTGTGGAAGAGGTTCCCGTGGGGAGCGTCCGTTCCGGAGACACTCTCTTGGTCAAACCCTCCGAAATCGTCCCAGTAGACGGTATCTTGCTCTCCCCTGCCGGGACTTTCGACGAGTCCTCCCTGACCGGTGAAAGCCTTCCAGTTGAACACCGCGAAGGCGACGCCCTGCTGAGCGGCTCCGTCAACGGCGAAGAAGCCGTTCGAATGGTTGCAAGCGCCACCGCCGCAGACTCCCAGTACAGCCGGATCGTGGCCCTGGTCCAAGAAGCCGCGGCGAGCCGCGCCCCCACCGTCAGGCTTGCGGACCGATACGCCGTGCCGTTCACGATATTCGCCTTCCTGCTTGCCGGGATCGCCTGGTTCATCACTCAAGATCCAGAACGGTTTGCCCAAGTGCTGGTCGTTGCAACACCGTGTCCCTTGTTGATCGCCGCGCCCGTAGCGTTCCTTGCCGGCACCAGCCGGGCAGCCCACTCGGGAATCATCATCAAAAATGCTCGTACTCTCGAGCAACTCGCCCGCGTCAGGACAGCGGTCTTCGACAAAACCGGCACACTCACGCATGGCCGCCCCACCCTGCACGACATACAAGTCTCCCTGGTCGCTGCGCAAGGCATGTCCCCCAGCTTGATACTCCAACTGGCAGCGTCCGCTGAGCAGTCTTCCTCCCACGTGCTGGCATCCTCCGTGATTGATGCCGCACGATCCCGCGGCCTGCCCTTGCTTCCCGTCAGCAGCGCCAGCGAGCATGCGACCCAGGGTGTCACGGCAGCCTGCGGTGACCAGACTGTGGTGGTGGGCAAGGCCGACTTTGTCGGCTCGGCCACAACCGGCTTCGAAAAAGCAGTCCTGGCCAGCGGACAACTGGGTGTCTACGTCGGCGTCGACGGGCAATTCGCCGGAACGCTGATCATGAGCGACCCTCTGCGCGGGAACGCGCTGGCCACCTTGGCCCAGCTGCGACGCCTCGGCGTGCGGGAAACCATGCTCCTGACCGGCGACACCCGTTCCACTGCCTCACATATTGCGGCCGAAGCCGGGATAACCCGGGTCCTGGCCGATTGCCTGCCCGCCGACAAAGTGGCGGCAGTCGCTGAGTTGGACGATCGCCCCGTCATGATGGTCGGCGACGGAGTCAACGATGCGCCCGTCCTCGCCGCGGCCGACGTCGGGATAGCGATGGGCGCCAAGGGAGCTACCGCGGCCAGCGAGTCGGCCGACGTCGTCATCATGCTCGATGACTTATCCAAAGTGGCCGTAGCCGTGGACATCGGCCGGCACACCATCCATATCGCACGCACCAGCATCTGGACCGGCATTCTCCTCAGCGTAGGGCTGATGACCATGGCGGCTTACGGCTTCGTCCCGGCCGTGGCTGGCGCTCTCCTCCAGGAACTAGTGGACCTCGCCACGATTCTGAATGCGCTCCGGGCATTGGGACACAGGCGAATGCCGGGCGCCGATTCGTCAGAGCTTGTTCCCCCTTCCCAGCCCCGAAAACTGGACCATGACTTTCGACCCTAGCCTGCCGGCCGCCCGCCCGCCCGCCCGCCCGCCCGCCCGGATGGATGGTGCAACAGGGGCCGGTTGCTTCCGCCCGGCGGCTATGTTTGCAAGGCGGGGCGGGTTATCACCGTCGGGCACTGGACATTGAGCAGCACGTGCTGAGCCACGGAGCCGACGAGCACGCGGGCACCGCCCCTTCCTTTGCAGCCCATGACCAGCAGCCGCGCACGGGTACTGGCGTCCAGGAGCGCTTCGGCTGGCGCGCGCTCAAGGTCCAGGATCTTGAGTATGGCCAAATCCGGGTGCCGCCCCTCCAGTCCGTGCACCGATTTGGACAACAGCGCGTGCCCATCGAGTCCAGGTTCTGCAGGCCCGGTCCCGCGCCCCGATCTCCCGGACGGGGAAGGATCGCGGCCGCTACCGGCATGGACGATCACGAGTTCTTGTCCCATTCGATGCGCCTCGTCAGCTGCACACTCGACGGCGAGTTCGGAGTCCCGGGAACCATCGACACCAACTACTACGCCGTATGACTCGCGCGTTGAGAGGGCTGGCACAATCGCGACGGCGCAATGGCTGATGACCGCGACCTGAAAGCTGACCGAACCGAATCCTTCGCCGTGGTTGCCGGGGCGTCGATCGGTTCCCACGACGACCATTTCCGCATCCGCAGAAAGCTTGCGCATGGTTTCGGCGGGCTCTCCGGAACTTAGTGTCGTCACGACCTCCAGGGAGGGAAACCGTGCGGCGACCCGTGCTGTCTCGCCTTTCAGCAGGTCCTTGGCTTGTGCAGTCGCGCCGTCGTGGAGGGCCTTCTCCGGGAACGCCCATGGCTCAGGAACGGCATGGACGGGGTTGAGCTGAAGACCAAGATCACGGGCTCGTTCGGCAGCCCAGTCCACGGCAGCACTGCCGACCACCGACCCATCGACACCAACGAGGATCTTTGTCTTCACGAGCGCACGTGCCTTCCTGGAACCAGCTGCAATCTCTTCCCAGTTTCGTCGGCTGCGTCGATGACCTGCAAGGGCCGTAAGACCCTCCCCGCGAACGCATTTTCCGGGTTATGTTCCTCAAGGGGTATCGCGTTCCATGGTCCGGGTGCCGCGTCGTCTTCGTGAAAGGACATCAGCGTGTTGCTCCTTGTTTTGAATCCAGGTTCCTCGTCGTTGAAGTATCAGCTGCGTCGAATCGGAACATCTGAAGCTAAGCCCGGGATCCTGCTGGAGCGGGCCGTCAACAGCCCGCAAGAGGGCACGCTGGATCCCGTCTTCCTTGGCAACGCGTTCGACGTGGTCGATGCCGCCATCCAGGACGTAACCGGCGGAACAAGCCCTGATGCCATTGGGCTTCGGGTGGTCCACGGCGGGGATCGCTTCAGTTCGCCCATACGCGTCACTCCGGACGTCATCGGGACCATCGAGGAATTTGGCGAGTTTGCGCCGCTCCACAACGCGGCAAGCATGGCGTGCATGCGTGCCGCGGCCACCCGTTGGCCGCGCACGCCCCAGGTAGCCGTTTTCGACACAGCCTTTCACCGAACGATCCCCGACCATGCCTCCCGCTATGCCATTCCGGAGGAGCTTCATACGAAGTACGGGATCAGGCGCTACGGCTTCCACGGGATCTCCGTCGAGATCGTTTGCCGCGACGCAGCGGCGTTCCTCGAAGTTCCGGTTGGATCCTTGAATGCGGTGGTGGCGCACCTTGGCAATGGCGCCTCGGTTACCGCTGTACGGGAGGGTCGCAGCGTCGACACGTCCATGGGCATGACCCCTCTGGAGGGGTTGGTCATGGGTACTCGTTCCGGTGATCTTGATCCGTCCATTATCACGCTGCTGCAGCGCCGCGCCTTCGGACCGGACGAAGTCGATGAGCTCCTCAACCATCGGGCAGGCCTGCTGGGCTTGGCCGGATCAGCCGACATGCGCGTAATCCAGGACGCTGCGCGGCACGGCGACCCCCGAGCGATCCTCGCTTCGGACATGGCCGCTTACCGGCTGGCCAAGTACATCGCCGCTTACAACATGGTGGTCGGCGGGGCCGCGGCCTTGGCCCTTACCGGTGGTATCGGCGAACATTCCAGCCGGTTCAGAACCCAGGTTATCTCGCTGCTCGAGCCCCTCGGTCTCTTCATCGACGAACACAGGAACTACTCCGGCGAAACAGGCATCCGCATCATCAGCACCGACGCATCGGCTTTTCCGGTCCTGGTGGTCCCGAGCGACGAGGAACGCGCCATCGCGGAGGCGACAGCCGCCGTCGTACTTTCGGACGGTTCAGCGGATCGAAGCCTCAACGAAGCGTGACCCGGCTAGTGCCAACGGCAAGTGGTCACAGACCCTTAAGCCGGCGACGCAATGGACGCCCCGGCACAACCGCAACAACCGGCGCGCTGAAGCGCGATGCCCGGCGCGAGATGTGGTGGGTATCCGGCCGACGGCGGACGGGCGCCGTGAGCGGGGGCGCTTGCTGCGCAGTCCGGGAGAAGAACCACTGTTTGGCGAATTCCACCAGGACCATGTAGACAACGATCATTCCCAGTAGCGACAGGAAGAACGGCACCGGCAAAGGATCGAAGCCCAGCACGCCCGCCAGCGGTGACAGCGGCAGGAAGATCCCCGCGGCTACCACGCCCAAGGACGCACTCAACAGGCCAACCGAGGGACGGCTGCGCAGGAATGGAACCCGACGGGTCCTGATGGCGAAAATGATGAGGGTTTGCGTGGCGATGGATTCGATGAACCAGCCTGCCCGGAACTCCCCCGGGACGGCGTCGAAGACGAACAGCATGAGCGCGAAAGTGGCAAAGTCGAAGATTGAACTGATCGGCCCGAAGAGGAACATGAAACGCCGGATGAACGCGATGTTCCAGTGCGACGGTGCCAGCAGCTGCTCTTTGTCCACGCGGTCGCCCGGGATGGCCAGCTGGCCGCTGTCGTAGAGCAGGTTGTTGAGCAGGATCTGCCCCGGCAGCATGGGCAGGAAGCTCAGCACCACCGACGCAGTGGCGGCGCTGAACATGTTGCCGAAGTTGCTGGACGTGCCCATCAGGACGTACTTGATGGTGTTCGCGAAGATCCTCCGGCCCTCCATCACGCCTTCGGCAAGGACGCCCAGGTCCTTTTCCAAAAGCACTATGTCGGCGGCGTCCTTGGCGACATCGGCGGCGCTGTCCACGGAGATCCCGATGTCCGCTTTATGAAGGGCCAGGGCGTCGTTCACACCGTCGCCCATGAAGCCCACCGCTCCGCCGCTTTGGCGGAGCAGGGTGATGATCCGCGCCTTCTGCTCGGGCGACACGCGGGCAAAGATGGTGGCTTCCCGGGCGGTTGCGGCCAACTCGGTATCGGACAACGCGTCGACGTCGGCGCCGATAAGCGTTCCGCCGGAAATCACGCCTAGCTCGGAACAAACTTTCTCTGCGACTTTGGCGTTGTCCCCGGTGGCGATTTTCACGGAGATGCCCAGCATCGCCAGCCGTTCGAGGGACTCTTTCGCGTTTGCCTTGGGCCGGTCTAGGAAGACGAGGAAACCGGCCAGGACGAGGTCATTTTCGTCGGCCGGCGTGATGCCGCTCAGCCCCGCGGCTGGGCGGGTGGCCACCGCGACGACGCGCGATCCGGCATCGAACTGTTCGGCCAGCATGGCCTGTACCCTGGGCGAAGTCGGCCCGCAGAGGGCGAGCACATCCTCGGGAGCGCCCTTGGTGACCAGGCGTGCCAGGCCGCCGGCTTCCCGCACCAGAACGCTGGTCCGGCGGCGTTGGTGGTCGAAGTCGATCAGGTCGAGGCGCTCAAAGCGGGCGGGATCAAACGCTGCCGCACCCGCGCTTTCCCATAATGCGGCGTCCAGGGGATTCTGCCCGGCCGTGGATTGTTTGGCCTCGGCATAGTCGGTTTCGGTGGCCAGCAGACCCAAGGTGAGGAGTTCGACGTCGGACACTTCAGGGGAGGCGGGCAGCGCGCCGGTGAAGCTGATGCGCCCCTCGGTGAGGGTGCCGGTCTTGTCGGTAACCAGGATGTCCATGTCGCCCAGGTCCTCGATGCAGACCAGTCGTTTGACCAGGACTTTGCGACGGGCCAGCTGGCGGGTGCCGGTAGCGAGGCTGGTGCTCACGACGGCGGGCAGCAGCTGCGGCGTGATGCCGACGGCGATTGCCAGGGAGAACAGCAGCGACTCGATCAGCGGGCGCTGCAGGAGCAGGTTCGCGATGAAGATGAGCGTGGTGAGCCCGATAGCCACCTGCAAGAGCAGGAACGAGAACCGCTTCAGCCCGAGCTGGAACTCGGTCTGGGGCTGCCGTTCTCCCAGGCCCAGCGCGATACGGCCGAATTCGGCGCGGGCCCCGGTGGCTACGACGACGCCGGTGCAGCCGCCGGACTGGATGACGGTTCCCATGAAGACGCAGGATGCGAGGTCCCCCAGGGACGACCCAGGCGCCACCGGGGCCGGATCCTTCCCGGCTGGCAGGGACTCCCCCGTCAGGATGCTTTCGTCGCAGAGGAGGTTCTTGGTGCCCAGGAGGCGGATGTCGGCGGGAACGATGGCGCCAAGACTAAGGTGTACGACGTCGCCCGGCACCAAGGAGGTCACGTTCACGTCCTGCGTGGTCCCGTCGCGCAGCACGACGGCGCGATGGGTTACCCGGGAATGCAAGGCTTCGGAGGCCCGTTCGGCGCGGAACTCGTTGGTGAAGCCCAAACCCACGCTGACCAGGAGGATCACGCCGATCACGATCGAATTCGTGGCATCGCCCAGGAAGAGGGAAAGCCCTGCCGTAATGATCAGCAGGATGAGGATGGGGCTGGCGAACTGCCGGCCCAACACCGCCCAACCGTTGGCCCGGTGCGTCCGCACGGCATTCGGGCCGAGTTCTGCAAGGCGTTCCGCGGCTTCCTCGTTTGTCAGGCCGGTTGGGCTGGAGCCCAGGTGTTCGAGTACTTCGTCCGGCTGAAGGCACGCGGCCTCGGTGATCGGCAGCTGCATGGAGTGCCGCTCCTGGACGTTGATATCTGACATGCCGTATCCGTTCGAATGCGTCGCGTGAGGCCGTCGCCCTTGGATAAGGGTAAGGCTTGGGGAGGGGCCCCTGGGGCGGATGGGAGAGTGTTGTTGCTGGGGTTGTGTCGAGCTGAAGTGCCGCCGCGGCGCGGCCTAGGGCGTGGCTCCTAATGCTGTCAGCCAGATGCTGATGGCGCGAAGGACGGCACCGCCCCGG
This sequence comes from Arthrobacter sp. efr-133-R2A-120, assembly GCF_030209835.1. Lineage (GTDB taxonomy): Bacteria > Actinomycetota > Actinomycetes > Actinomycetales > Micrococcaceae > Arthrobacter. The sequence continues at coordinate 38,757 of NZ_JARVRF010000044.1, forward strand.
TA
>NZ_JARVRF010000075.1 GCF_030209835.1 Arthrobacter sp. efr-133-R2A-120
AAGGCTCCCGCACAGCCCTTCGGCGTCGCGAAAAGCGAAACAAGGAAAACTGGTCTCAAAATCAGGTGCTAAGTTCCCAATGAATCCGGATCGCGTCAGCGATCGGGCCGGCGGTGACGTCTACCTGAAAGGCCACGGGCGCGGTACCTGTCGCTTCAATGACGGTGTCGTGGTAAACCCGGCCGCATGACGGACACAGGGTGTAGAGGTCCTCATCGTCGGGCCACGCGGCCAGTCCGGCAGGGACCGGCGACTCTGCTCCCGCGTAAACAGGGACGCCCTGCGAGTTGGCCTGAATCAATCCCTCTTTGCTGACCGTGTTTCCGCACAGGCAAGTGATCGTGGTGACATCATGACCGATGACATCAGCGAATTCAGTGTCCATTTGAGCTCCCCGGCGTCGGAAGAGACGTTCTGCTTGTAGTTTATGCCTGCCGATCCGCCGGATGTTTGACCCCGCGCGACTTAGCTGACGGTTTACCCGTTGTTACCCGACAGCCGGGGCGGGAAGATGTTCCCATGCTGCCTGAGGAGCGTTTCAACGTGCTGGTCGATGAATTCAGGGCCAGCCCCGGCGTGAGCGTGCCGGGAGAACCGGGGCAGCGCGGATTCGGTTCGAACGCGCTGAAGGTTCACGGCTCGATTTTTGCGATGATCTCCGGAGGAAGGCTTGTTGTGAAGCTGCCGCACCAGCGGGTCGAGACGCTGATCGGAACCGGAGTTGGTGCGCCGTTTGACGCCGGAAAGGGCAGTGCAATGAAGGAGTGGCTCACCGTCACTGCCGATGATGAGGAGACATGGCTGGCCCTGGCACGTGAGGCCTTGGACTTCGTGGGGTCTCAGCGAAGAACACAGTGAAGGGAAGCGATGAAATCCAACGAACTGCTGCAGGATGCTTTTGGCCGGATCCGTGACGTAGTGGCCGCAACCCTGGAAGGGGTCGACGACGAGTCCCTGGTCCGTCGGCCCGCCGGCACCGGAAACTCGATTGCGTGGTTGATCTGGCACCTCAGCCGCGTGGAGGACGTCCAAGTCGCGTCCGCCGCCGGGATGAAGCAGGTCTGGATTTCGCAGGATTTCGCCGGCCGTTTCAAGCTGCCGCTGCCCGAACGCGACACCGGCTACGGCCACTCGAGCGATAAAGTCGACGCGGTTCAGGCCCCGCCGGAGCTATTGCTCGAATATTACGACGCCGTGCACCGGCAGACGATGGCCTTCGTGGAAACGCTCGACGACGAGGACCTTGATCGCATCGTCGACACCCGCTGGGACCCGCCCGTCACTCTCGGCGTGCGCTTGGTCAGCACGATCGCCGATTGCCTTCAGCACGCGGGGCAGGCCGCCTACGCCAAAGGCCTAGGCGGCCGGTGAGCGCACCCCTCATGCCACGTTGCGAGATACCGCGTTCCGAGGTTTGAAGACCAACCCCAAGACGGCTGCCAGGGCGAGCGCGGAAAGGACGGTTGCCGACCAGAACCCGGCCCGCCCGCCGGTCAGGAAGTCGCCAGGGATCGCGAAGGCTGCGTAGATAGAAGCCACGATGGCCAGGCCGACGGCGCCGCCCAGTTGCTGCATTGTCTGGAAGAGTCCCGACGCGGACCCTGCGTGCTCGGGTTCGACATTGCGAAGCGCGAGCGTCGTCAGTGGCATGAACGTCATGCCGGCGGAGATTCCAGTGCCCAGGAGTGCAAGCAAAACAAGGGCGAACGGGGTGTCCGTTTTCAGTTGTGTGAGCGGCAAGAAGGCGACGACGCGGAGCGCGGTGCCAAAGATCACGAGCCGGACGGCCCCGAAGCGCTCAAGTAGCCGCGGGACGATCCGCGACATCGCGAAGATGCTTAGCGGCATCGGCAGGAACGCAAGCCCGGTCACCATCGGCGTGAGGTGCAGATCGTCTTCGAGGTACTGGACCATAAGGAAGAACATCGCCAGCATGCCACCGTAGGTTGCCGCCATCGCGGCCAGCGCCGCCAGTCGGCTCGGGCTGCGCAGCAGTTGCGGTCGGAGCAGCGGGTGCGCCACCCTCCGCTCGGTAACGGCGAGAACTGCGATCAGCGCTGCGCCGACAAGCAGGCCGCCGATCGTGCGCGGGCTGGACCAGCCGACGTCGCCCGCTTGGATGAGTCCCCACACGATGGCGACGGCGCCGCCCGTCGCGGTCACCGCTCCGAGGAGGTCGAAGCGTCCGGGCCGCCGGGGAGTTTCCGCGACGAGGCGCGGCACCGCGATGAGGACCACGACGCCGATCGGCACGTTGATGAAGAGGGTCCACCGCCAGCTGGTGGTGTCGGTGAGGAGTCCGCCGAGGATGAGCCCGAGCGCGCCTCCCATTGAGGCAATGGCGGAGAACAGGGCGAGCGCCCGGTTCCGCGCGCCGTCGTCCTTCGCGCTGGTGGTGATGAGCGCGAGGACGCTCGGGGCGGCGAATGCGGCGCCTAGGCCCTGGAGTGCGCGCGCGATGACGAGGAGTAGGGGCGAGGTGGCCAGGCCACCAAGCAATGAGAAGAGCGTGAAGGCTGCGACGCCCACCAGGAAGGTGCGACGACGGCCGAGGACGTCACCGATCCGTCCACCCAGCAGCAGGAGGCCGCCGAAGGCGACGGCGTAGCCGTTCAGGACCCAGCTGAGCTCGGCCCGGTCGAAGTGGAGGTCGGTGGCGATGTGGGGGAGCGCGACGTTCACGACGGTCGCGTCGAGGACAAGCATGAGTTGGGCCAGCATGACCAGCCAGAGGCCAATGCTGCCGGCGCGGCCGCGCGGATTTCCGCTTGTCCGGGTGATCCTGGCTGGTGCGCGTGTGGCAATTGTGGGTGTCATGGGAGGTGTCCTGTTCTAGCCGAAGGGGCTGACGTACACTAAGAGGAGAGTTGCTCCGCTTAGAACTATACGGAGACACTCTCCGTTTTGCAATGGTGTATTGAAAGGTGTTTCTGTGCGCGCTGACGCTCAACGCAACCGCGACCGGATCGTGGAGGTTGCACGTGCACTCTTCCGGGCCAAAGGCTTCGAGGCTGTTTCGATGGACGAAGTCGCCAAAGCGGCCGAGGTTGGACCCGGCACGCTCTACCGGCACTTCCCGACCAAAGAGTCGCTGTACGACGCGGTCCTCGAGGCGTGGGCAGAGAAGGTCAACGCCGCAGTCAGCCAGGCACTTACCCTCGACGTCCCTGCGCGGGAGCGGTTGTTGAGTTGGCTGACCGACTATGCGTCGATGCTGACAGAACACAAGGGCGCCGCCGCACGGATTACCGCCGCGCTCGGCGACCCCGGTTCCCCCTTTGCAGCAAAGTGCCAGACCTATCTGGGGGCCAATCAGCGCGTGATCGAAGCGTTGGACTCGGCCTTGCGCCCTGGAGTCGATGCAATGCAGATCAGCCGGCTCGTCGGCGGCGTGGCCGTGGTTGTGGATAGCAGCGAACTTCCCTCCGATGCAGCAGCATCGATGCTCGCGGTAGTCGCTGACGGACTTATCGCTTCCTGACGCGATTTAGGGAGCGCGTTCGGGGACGCTCCCCGATCCTCCTGCCCTCTTGGAGCGCTTTGCCCTGTGTCAGGCGACCCTCGCTCACTTATGGCGCGTTTTTCGCGTTCGCTCGCTCACTATGACGACGGCGCACGGGTGCGCAGGAGCGTTTAGCACTGGCGGGCTACTTGCGCCGTGGCGCCATCCTCGCTGAACTTTCCCTGGCCTGTGTATGCCCTAAGTGCCTTGCCGCCGACCGCCGTCGTGCGCCCTCCGGGTGCAACACGGGCAACACTCGCAAATTCGTTAACTAATTCGAGTAGGGATCACTCAAGGCTGCCCAGAAGCCCGTCCGTAGGATCCGAAGTGAGCCGAAGATGGCTCACTGCCATTGCTTTTGGGATGCAATGTGCGGCAGCACCAACCCCCGGCAGGGCCCTGAACCATGCCAAGGACGCACATCATGAAAACTGCAAAACTCATGGCCGTCGCTTGCCTTTCGCTTGCTTGGATAGCCACACCATTCACCCCCGCGAATGCCGCACCCATGGAGGTTTCTGGGATCGTCTTGGGTAGCGACATTTCCTGGCCCCAATGTGGTGGCGGGCTACCTTCCGGCCAGGCGTTCGGGATCGTCGGCGTGAACGACGGCCGGCCGGCCACCGCGAATCCCTGTCTCGCCGAACAGTTGGGCTGGGCCAACGGTTCGGCGGGCGGGACGAGCCAGCCGGCGTCCGCCGTGTATGTGAATACCGCCAATCCCGCGGGGTATGGCGGCTGGTGGCCGGCATCCGATGCGGAGGTGGGCGTGAGCGGTCGCAACCCATATGGGAGCTGCGACGGGACAGCTTCGGCGGCGTGCGCCTACCTCTACGGTTATGGAATGGCCTTCGACGACGTCAATCGTTACGGGATCAGCGACCCCGCCAAGCGCATGTGGTGGCTGGACGTGGAGACCGGGAACGCCTGGTCCTGGGACACTGTGGCCAACGCCGCGGTTATTGAAGGCATGGCCGCCTTCTTGCAGAGCATTGGCGCGGCGGTGGGCATCTACTCGACCTCGTACCAGTTCGGACTAATCGCCGGTCGGCTTCACCCCGACAGCAACCTGAACGGACTTAAGAGCTGGCTTGCCGGAGCAACGTCTCCGGAGTCCGCTGTGGAACTCTGCTCCGCCCCGCCACTGACAGCCGGCGGCGTGGTTGCGCTCACCCAATTCACCACCGACTTCGACTACAACTACTCCTGCATTCCGCCTGCGCCGCCGCCACCCCCGCCGCCAGCTCCGGTAGTGGCCCCGCCAAAGCCCCCGGTTCCGACGCTGACTGAATATGCCAACGGAAAGCGCAAGCCGGTACTGTCCATACCGCAGGGCTGACGGCTCCCCGCCAAGGTTCGTGACGCGTCGTTTCGTGACCTCAGGCAACGATGGACCAGACTTAGGGACGTGACCAACAAACCCCGCCCCGGCCTAGCGATCGCTGCACTGAGTCTCGGGACGGCGCTGAACCCGCTGAACTCGTCGATGATCGCCGTCGCGCTCGTGGTTCTTCGCCAGGACTTCGCGCTCGACGTCGCCACGGTCACCTGGGTGATCACGTCCTTCTATCTCGCCTCGGCGGCTGGCCAGCCGCTCATGGGCCGCCTGGCGGACCGCTTTGGTCCGCGGAGGTTGTTTACCTTCGGCATGGCAGTGGTCGCAATTTCATGCGTTCTGGCGCCGTTCTCGCCGAACTTTGCGCTGGTCTGCGTGGCCCGCGCGCTCATGGCGGTGGGGACCGCGACGGCGTACCCGTGCGCCGTCGTCATGGTCTCGACGCTCAGCCGGCAGGCGAACATCAGCTCCACCCGGCCTCTGGGGCGGATCCAGATGGCGAACACCTCGGCCGCTGCGGTGGGACCCGTCGTCGGCGGCCTCCTGGTGAGCCTGGTCGGCTGGCAGGCGCTGTTCGCGATCAACGTGCCGATCTCGCTTCTGGCCCTGATCGTGGTGCAGCGTGTGGCGCCGCCCGACGTCGGACGCGAAAGCGGCAAGCTCTCCGCCCTCCTTCGCGATTCGGACATTCCGGGCATCCTGGCGTTCATCGCTTCGTTGACGCTGGCGATGATGGCGCTGCTCAACGTCATGCCGGCCTACCGCTGGTGGTTCATCGCCGTCGCTGTTGTATTGGCCGCGCTGTTTGCCTGGCGCGAGTTGCGTTTCAGTCCGCCGTTCCTGGACTTGCGGCTGCTCGGCCGGAACCGGCCGCTGCTGCTGTTGTACTTGGGTTTCGCGGTGTTCAGCGCGGTCTACTATTTTGCTTTCTTCGGGCTTCCGCAGTTGCTGCAGCAGGCGGGAAAGTACGACGCCGGGGTGGTCGGCCTGCTGATGCTTCCCCTTGCTGCCATGTCGGTTTTCATGACGCCGGTGACGGTGCGGTTCATTGAGCGGTTCGGCGTGCGGTCCGTGATGATCGCCGGCGTCGTGCTTTTGGCGCTGGCTTCCGGTGCGCTCGGGGTGCTGACGCTGTCCTTCTGGCCCCCGCTGGTGCTCGTGCTCACCGCGCTGATGGGTGTGCCGTATGGGGTGGTCAGCACGGCATCGAACCAGGGCTTGTATGTGTCCGCACGGCCCGAGGACAGGGGAGTGGCAGCCGGGATTTTCCAGACGTGCCGATACCTCGGGGCCATCACGGCGACGGTGCTCATTGGTGTGCTGTATGGGCCCGGGGTCAACCAGGCAAACTGGGGGCTCATGGTGTTGGTGATGCTGGGGCTGAGTGCGGTGGTGTTTGTGTTGGCCCTGGCTTGGCGGAAGCCGGGGGCAGTGGGTTAAGTCCCATCGCGCCGCTCCGAAACCCGCTGCGGCTCGACAGACCCCCTATACCTACTCCGACCCACCTTGACCACTCATTTTCAGTGCAATGCCCACTCAATTTCAGTGCAATGCACACTGAGTGATCATTTTCGCCCGTAGCGTTGGATAGATTGTCAGGCTAAGGCTCTGGGGCGCTCTCCGCAGATTTGGAAGGCCACTAGGCTCTCACATTTCAAAGCTGCGTTAGGAGTTGGGAATTGTTCGAAGAGGAAACCCGACGGGCACTTGACTACGTGTCTCGCGGCGTGAGCGTACGGATCGTCGGCGGCCCCGGAAGTGGAAAATCGACGGTCCTGCAGTCGATCGCCGCTGGCCTCGAAAAGGCCGGTGTCACGGTCTACAGCCTCTCGGGTTCGCGGCTCCTGAATGAGACCCCGTTCGCAGGGATTGGCGCACTCGGACTGGAAGGGCGCGGGCAAGAGAATGGGCCGCTAGGAGTCGCGAACGTGCTTGCCGAACGGTTGGCTCGGCGAGGCCGCCGGGCACTCGTTGTTGACGATATCGATGAGCTCGACAAGGAATCAGCGGCAGTCATTGACATTGTTCAAGGGCGGACCCAACGGCCGCTTGTGGTAACGATGGACGATGCCCCACTGTACTCAGGGGCCTCAGTGTTCATGCCTGCCCGATGGCCGGAGGCAACGATTCGACTCAGTCCTCTTCACTACGATCAAGTCAACAAACTGCTGGCCCAGACACTCGGGTCGCCGCCGGATGTGGATTTGACCACCGCCGTGCTCATGAAATCTGGAGGCAGCCCGGGACTCGTGGTCAGGATCGCCCAAAGCGCAGAGCTGAGCAAGCAACTTATCCTCCATGGTGGACAGTGGAGAATGGGTGGGCACACACTCTGGAACGAATATCTACAGAGCACCGTCCAGGAACTCCTTCACGGACTAAGCGCCGATGAACGGACGGCTTTGCATACCCTGTCCGTGGTGGGAGCCCGGCCGCTGGGGTCCCTGAAGCCAGTAGTTGAGGCAGATATCCTGGACAGGCTCGAAATGCGGGGGCTGGTTGCGCTCACCGGAGACAGCAGCGGAGCCGTATGGGTAAGTGTCAGTCCGCACATTGTTGTCGACTATTTCCGTGACCCTTACGTTCGATCCTCCCGCAGGGTGCTGGCGGATCGGAGTAACCGGGAGATCGATTCCCCCGCCCGGCCGGTAAAGAGTTCCTCTCCTGAGCTTCTGGCCGAGTTGACCCGAGACCTGCGGAGTGAAGCCGGCGACGGCACGGCTGCGACGCAGCATTTCCAAGAACAGCTACGGGAACTGGAGGAATCACAATTCAGCGTCTGGGAGTCCGAAAAGACCATGTCCAACGCAGCAGCGTTCCTCAAGTTCTACTGGGGCGGGCCGATCGATCCCTCACGCATCGAACAAGTCTTCAGCGAAACTGAGGCGGTAGAAGCTGATTCAGGCGATCACTTCTTCTTCGCCATGACCCGGGCGCTGTGGGCCATAGTCAATGGCGGCCAATTAGCTGTGGCGACGGACATACTCCGGGCGATCGGCCAAGCTCACCCCGATTGGAAAGCAGAAGCTCAGGCGTTCGCACTCTACCTGCAGGCGTCCTTTGACCGAATGCCTTTGAACCTCGACGAAACCTTGGACGGGCTACGCAGCAGCCATCCCGAGAGTGGCGTTCTGCCAGTCATCAGGGGCATTCTGGAGCTCTACCGCTTCGATGCCCAGGCTGCCCTCCGGGCCCTTGATTCAGCAGATGGCTTCGACCTTGCCGCTGGCATGGAACCCTTCGTCCGTGGACTCGCTCTCCATATTGCCGGCCACCCCGAGGAAGCGCTGATCTTCTCCCTCAGCCAACGCGCCGCGGCGCGGCGCCGCCTTGATCAATTCGGCTTCGTCGCGAACAGTTACGTCACGGTTCTGGCAATGACGGAACAGGGACTCAGCAAGGAAGCTGAGCGGGTGATGGACAGTGTCTTCGCGCTCGGACGCCCCGGCTTCCTGGTGAACTTCCTCCATGACGCTTTGCTCAGAATCGCCGGCCTTCGCGTATTGGCCAGCTCCGGTAAGAATGTCCCCTCGCTGGGGATTCAGGCACGCAAAGACGCCGCCGACATCGGCCCCCTGCCTGGAACCGGAAAAGCAGTCTATGAGCTCGTTACCCGGAAATACGCCGATCCAGCCGAGTTTGATGAAAAGGCTGCCGACCTTCTGGAACAACAACTAGACCGGGGTTACATCACCGAAGCCGTGTATGCCTCATTGTTCATGCTGTCCCTCTACCCCGGACACAAGATCCTGGAGACCACGCAACGGCTACTGCAGGAAAACGGCGTGAACACCCATGCCCAGTTCCTTGCCATCGCCGGTGCCATTCGTGACCGCGACCACCAACTGCTGAAGATTCTCCTGGACCAATACGAAGTGGACTTTGACCTTCCCGCGATCACCAGGCTCCTGAAAGGCGTGGTGAAGGGTCACCTCCTCAAACGCCACCGAGGTTTGGCCAAAACCTTTCATCAAATCATCTCAACTTTCGAAAACCGCTTCCCGCCAGAAGGGGTACTACTGACCCTCGACACGGGAGGGCATCCTCAGGGTCTGACTCCTCGGGAGAGGGAAATCGCCATCCTGGCAGGCAGCCAACGCACCCCCGAAATCGCTGCCCTCCTGGGGATCAGCCCCCGGACCGTGGAAAACCACATATCCAGAGCCCTTGCCAAGACCGGAACCACCACGCGCCAGTCCCTTTATGAGCACGCTCGAAACTCCCAAACAAGCGGTGGATAACTGGACGCCCGGCCGCAGATCCTCGGCTGCAATTCAGCTGGGAGTATGACTGCTCTTCGGCTGCGCGCGCCACGGTGAGTCCGGGCCCTTCCCTGAGTCGGAGCTTGACGCACTACCTATCTACCAGTGTCAAGTGTTTTGCACCTATTGAGTGGTGCATGCTCGAAATTGAGTATTCAAAGACATCAAATTGAGTGGTGCGATAGTTGGAATTGAGTAGTCTTGAGACCTGCACGGATGCATCAGTCAATTCTGGTGTTTGATCTTCAAATTAAAGTCTTTCAACCTGTTTTTAAAATGTCTTGACTACTTTATCTGGCCTGCATACTTTCGTTGTGAAGCATCTGCTTCGCCGGGCGCCCCACCCACCATCACTCGCAGGAGGACCGTGTGAATTCGAAGTCAAGAACCTTGAAGAGGGTCGGTGGGGTTGGCGCCGCCACTGAGCATGTCAGTCTGATTCGGACCCCAGGGTCGGCCAGTTTTTGGCTTGGGGGATTTTGATGGTTCACGTATCACGTTGGACGAGGGTTTTGCGTCTGTTGACCGCACTCGTTGCGGTTGTTGCTATTGTTTTCGGTTCGGTAGCCCCGGCTGCTGCTAATGCTGCCGAGAATCGGACAGTGGTGGGTAGCGGTGAAGGTGCCGTTTTGCTGGAGCCGACGAAGGCGCAGAAGGCCGAGGCGATAAAACGGCTGGAGCAAGCCCGCCAGCTGGACCCTGCCGGTTTCGCGAACCGGCTGGAACTGATTCAGGGATCGAAGGAGCTCAGGGAGTATTTGTCTTCAGACAGCCGTTTCGATAGTGGATTGCAGCAGCAGTTCCTTGCGGCATCCATGCCTACGGACGTCCTGGAATCTCTGGTTTCACTCACGGATTCCGGATACCTGACCCTTGAATTGGCGGATGGTCCAAACAAAACTAAGGTTGCCAAGCTAATTAAGGCTGAGCCGAGCATGATCGGTGGCGGTAAGGGGTCAATGGGGATGAAGCCGATGTTTCCTCAGTGCCCGTCCGCGTGGGCTGCCCTATGGGCCTGGTGGGGCACAAACTCGGCTTTCTGCGGCGCGATGGGCTTCTTCGGCCCCATGGCCGCATTGGGATGCTCGGCAGCCGTGGCGATCGCCGGGTCCGTTATTGACTTCAACAGGGGATGTCGATGAACGCCGGGACTGATTCGACCGTACGCAATTATTGGCTCGCACTGTCAGCGTTGTTCGGGGTAACTGTCAGCGTAGTGTCAATGACAGACCCGCCATGGTCATTGATCATGGTCGCGGCCTTCATCCTCTTTGCTGTCCTGCAAGCCATTCACTACCGCCAGCTGGGCCGCGAAATCCAGGGGAAGCTGGCTACGGCCAATCCTGGAGCTGGAGTTGTCGCTGCCGTTTTCGGCGGCGCCGCGGTTCTCATCCACGGGACACCCATTGCCCTTTGGGCAGGGCCCGTTCTTGGCCTGGTGACGTTCGTAGGCATGTACCTGTTCCTTCACCGGTACGGGCGCTTCCACAACGGCGCTACTTCGAATTAACCGAAACCTTGAGCAGCGTTGTTCGGATGTGGCCAATAATGACAATTGTCCCGGTGCTTGGGATCGTCTTTGCCAGCCTGTATCTGCTCAATCTCGGCGTCTACCCTCCGGTGGATTTCTTGGTTTATCGGTACGCTTCGGTAGCGTCTTGGCTCGGAAGACGTTTATGTCCGCAACATTTTTGGGGAACTTCTGCCGTCCGAGGGCCTGCCTTTCGTCTACACGCCGTTCGCAGCCGCGCTCCTGTCGGTCACGAGCTTGTTTCCTGCCCAGGTGTCCTTCGTGCTGTGGACCACGGGCTGCGTAGCAACCTTGGCGTTCATCATTGGTGTTTGCCTGCCGCAGTCTTTTCCCAGGCGACGGACGATATGGCTCACGCTCCTTATTCTGGGCTGTTGCACCACGATCGTCGCCCAGCATTTGGTGTGGGGGCAGATCAACTTGTTGCTCGCCGGACTCTGTCTCGCGGATTTCGTTCGTCACAGTGGAAGGTGGTCCCGGTTTCTTCCGAGAGGGGTGCTGATCGGGATTGCCGCCGGTATCAAGCTGACCCCGGCCATCTTCATTCCATATCTCTTGATGACAAGACAATGGCGTATGGCCGGCTCTGCCATGGCGGGCTTTGCCGGGACGGTCGCTGTCGGCGTGATCCTGTTTCCGGCAATGTCAGTCAACTACTGGTTCTCGAGCGTGTGGCAGCTCAACTCAAAGGTTGATCTGGGCACCCAGTTCGCCAGCGCGGGCAACAACTCCATACAGGGGGCGGCCGGAGCGATCGGGCATTGGGAGGTCTCGCCCTCCAAGGTCATTGTTATCGTTGTGGCCGTTCTCGGCTTGTTGGCTGCTGCGGAGATCTTCCGTGTGGGACATACGCTGGCGGCAGTTCTGACTGTCGGAATGACTGCGAACGCAACGATAGGGACGTTCTTCGCGCTAAGGAGCCGCACCTCGCCTCTCGCGGCAGCAATACTCTCCCAACGCCGCTTGGAAGGACGCCCAGCCAAGATCTAGAAATTCCGCCCTCCCTCAATAGCGGTGCCGGGCAATTCCGACGAGAGGTCAGTACATCTTATGGATAGAAATAGTGCACCAAGCAGAGGCCAGCTGTTACTTCCTGTCCGAGACGGAAGCTTGGTCGAGGTCCGCGGACGCCTGTTCACGGGGGCCGACGGGCATGCTTATGTGCGGCCGAGATTGCACCCTGATGAACCGAAGATCAGCTTGCGCGAGCAAGCTCAAATGGGCACAACAACAATCAGAATCAGGGTCACGGGCCTTGAAACTGGTGAGTCGGGGCTTGGCAACCTGGAGGGTTCCTGGCATACCATCCGAGGCGTTCTAAGCGGGATGAGGATCGAAGTAACTGCTGTGCTCGATACCCCTGCACAATGGCTCGACTCGTGGGAGGAAACGGACCCGAGATACGAAGAGGCGGAGGCTGATGCGCCGTCGGAGTGGTTCCTTAGTCCGGACCGCCAGAAGCTTCTGGAAGGAATCTTTGCCAGCTTTGATGAGCACAAGGACTTCTATCCTCTTATTTCATTGGGACTTAACGGCACCTACGAAGGCACCTTCCGCGCCACGTTGTACATGCTTGCGATCAACCAGAGCTTCGCATCGTGGGCAGGCAACTTCAGCGCCGACGACCTCCTAGTTCAATCATTCGTGAGGGCCTTGTAGCTGGGGGTTGTTGTGCGTTGGAGAAGCAATGCAGGCATAGTTACAGCGATGCTGATCTCCGGGGCCGCGTTGACTGCCTGCGACGGGGGTGTCCAACGTCATGCCGGCTCAATGCGAGTTACGGATCCGGTCCAGATTACCGAAGCGGCACCGCAAGACGGGGCGCTGGCGTCAGCGGCAAGCCTCATCACCAAAGAGCTAAGCGGCGACCCCAACTTCGGGTCAGTCGCCCTTGAACAGGGGAAGCTCGTCATCACGTGGCACGGCCCGGAGAACGACCGCATCGCACTTTTGCGCGACCAACTCCCCGGCGTTGACATCTCGATCCGTTCAGCAGCGTGCGTTCCGGGAACTGTCATGGACCGGGCGGGAACCCTCTTAACAGAAGATGCAAGAGTCAGGGTCGTCGGGATGGCCAATGACGGATCCCATGTGGTGGTCACGGTTTCAGAGGGCGCAGACAATAGTGCCCTGGTTGCCGCCTATGAAGCGCGGCTCGGCTGCCCGGTCCGCCTCGAAACGGGGGACGTGGTCCCGGCCACGGGGAACCATTGACACCCTCATGAGGCCGGAATATCGTCGGCCGTATCGAGGTTGGTGGTCTCGTTCCAAGTGATTTCGGCGCTGCCTTTGGGGGAGCTCCGCTAGTCGGTTGTGCTAGCGAGGAGAGTCCTCAATGTCTTGGGAATTGTCATGAGAGCCACGCGAGCCACAGCTTTCAGGATGGATCCACGCGAGGCCGGTTTGGTCGCGGTTCTGCTCGTCCTCGCGGCCGTGAGCTGGATCGTTTCTGCCGTGCAAACGTCCGGGATGGACATGGGGCGCTGGACGGATCCTGGACCGCTCGGCTTCTTCCTCACCACCTGGGTGGTGATGCTCGCGGCGATGATGTTTCCCTCGGTGGCGCCCATGGTGGTTGCCTACGCCCGGATCACGCACCACCGGCGGGAGACCGGTCGCTATGCCCCGTCGGGTTCCACGGCTGTATTCGTGGCTGGCTACCTGATCTCGTGGACGATTTTCGGCCTCGCCGCGTACGCGCTCTACGCAATAGTCGGGTCCCTCATCCCCGGTTTGTTTTCCTCCGATCCGGGCGGTCGCTACTTGGCAGCTGGTGTGATTTTCTTGGCGGCCGTGTACCAGCTCACGCCGGCCAAGAACGTCTCCCTGATGAAATGCCGGACGCCGATGGACTTCATCCTGCGGCGAATCCGCTACGGACGTTTTGGTGCGCTGCGTCTCGGGCTTGAGCACGGCGCATGGTGCGTTGCCTGCTGCTGGGCGCTGATGGTGGCACTCTTCGCGCTTGGCGTGATGAGCGTCGGTTGGATGGCTGTGGTGGGGGCGTTCATCGCCTTGGAGAAGATGCTTCCGTGGAGACGGATCGCCAACCGAATGGTCGCCGTCGCGCTGGCCCTGATCGCGGTGGCTATCGCCGTTGCGCCGGGGATGGGGCCCTGAGTCGGGATGTAAATGCGGGGAAAAAAATGGGACGGTCTCATTCATGAAGGAGTCGGAAAATGGCTGGCAGTAAACTGATCGAGCGTTTTTACAAAGAGATCCTCGAGGGTGGAAATCTCGATCTCATTGATGAACTGGCTACGGATAACTTGATCGATCACGAGCAGGCTCTTCCGGGGCAACCGCCCGGCAAGGAGGGCGCCCGATTCTTCGTCAACGCCATCCGAGCGGCGTTCCCGGATATCAAGGTCAAGACGATCGAGCCGGCGCTGGCTGACGGAAACCTGGAGGCGTGCTACGTCGTTCTCACGGGCACGCACAGTGGGGAAATGGCAGGCGTTCCGGCGACGGGCAATAGCGTCGAGTTCGACAGCACCGACATCATCCGCGTCGAGGACGGCAAGGTTGCTGAGCATTGGGGAACCACGAACAATCTGAGCCTCATGCAGCAGATCGGCGTCGTACCCCAGTAGCGATTCCCCAATAGCGTCTCCCGCCCGCGCTCCTAGCAGCGGGCGGGAGGCATTCGGAGGTGAGCCGGGAAGTCTGGTCGGCAGGTCGAAAAGTCTGTCATGGAACCGGAGATTCCCGTGAAAATTCGGAGCGGAACGTCCACCGGAGGTGGTCTGGGAAGAGGATTACGCTCTCGCCCCGCACTGCTGTTGGCGTTTGCCTTCGCGGTCATGGCCGATCCCGTCTCCTCGGTCGCTTACGCCATCGAGGCGGCTCTGCGCGCCCTGAACGGCGATTTGGCGTTGCTGGTCCCCACGATGGTCCTGGTGGTGGCCATCGTCGCCCTGGTCATCGTGAACTACCGGCAACTCGTGGCGCGCTACCCGAGAGGCGGCGGGGCGCCCGCCGCGGTGGGTGAGGCCTTCGGAGATGGCTGGTCTTTCATCCCGATCGGCGCGCTGGTGGTGGATTTCCTGCTCACTATAGCGATCAGCGTCTCGGCGGGATCCTCGGCGGTGATCGCCTATTTCCCCGCCCTTGCTCCGTGGCGTTTGCTGCTCGCGCTGTGCCTGGTGGTCCTTGTCGGGGCCGCGACCTGGTTCGGACACCTGGGCAGGCTGGTCTTCGCGGCAATGACTGTGGCCTTCATTGTCGTTTCCGTCGTCGTCCTTCTCTACGGTCTGGGCGCAGCACCTCAAGCGGCCGGCACGATCGTCGGCGCTCCCGGGCATCCACCGGTCCTTGCCGTGCTGCTTGCGTTCCCGGTGGCCATGGCAATGGCCACCGGTGTGGAAGCGGCGACCTCGGCGGTTGCCCAGCTCGGTCAGCTCGACAATGACGGAAAGCGCCGTTTCGGGCAGCTCACTCTCTGGCTGACCCTCGCCATCGTCGGCACCATCACGCTTGGCCTCGCCCTCGAAGCCGCGCAGTTGCACGTCGGCATTCCGCCGAAAGACAGCACGCAGATCGCTGAACTCGCTCGCCTCGCCGCGCCTGCGCCGGTGTTCGCCGCCTTCCAGCTCGTCACTGCCCTGCTGCTGCTCTCGGCGGCTTCCTCGGGCTTCCAAGCTGGACCGGGCCTGCTCAAGGCCCTGGCGCGTCACATCAACCCCAACGGTGAGACCGTCGGTGTCCTTCCTCTCTCCCTGGGCCGTACCAACCACCACCACACGCCCTATTGGGGCGTTGCGGTGTTCATCGTCCTGGCCGGCGCCGTGACAGCCGTCGCCGGCGGCGACGACCAGGAGCTTGTGCTGTTCTACGCCGTCGCGGTCTTCCTCAGCTTCCTGGGCGGCCTGGTTTCCATGGCACTCTTGGCCCGCAAGGACCGTCAACCGGGAGTCTTCATCCTCAACACTGTCGGAGCCCTCGTCGTGGCCTTCACCCTCGTTGCCAATCTCTCCCGCGGCTTCCCCATCGTCAGCCTCGCCGCCGCCTTCGCCGTCGCAGGCCTCCTGTACCGGGCCTGGACCAAAGCAGGACGCCCCCGTGGCATCCGCAACGTAGCCGCGGAAGCAGAAATCGAATGACGCACACAAGCCCTAGTTGGCGGCGTCGCTCGCGCCGTCCGCGCCGTCGAAGGCTTCGAGCAGCGCCGCGCCCTCAGCGAGGAGGGGTTCGCGATCGGCTGGCTGGGCCACGAGCCGGGTCACGTCGCTCATGAGGGTCTCGACGTATTGCCGCACGACGGCGTGGTGGGCCGCGTCGCCGAACCACACGAGCTCACCGCACACGCGCAACAGGGCCCTGACCACGCGAGGTTCGTTCGCTCCGTACCGTCGCACCTGTCCGAGGGCCAGATCCACGAGATAGGCGAAATCGCGGGCCGGGACATGCAGCCTGACGGTGCCTTGCGCGTCCGCCACGGCCTGCGGCCCGTGCTGCCGGAGTGAGAGGGCGGCGAGGATCGAGCCGAGATGGTCCACCGCCTGGTTCGCGGTGTAGGGGTCGTTGATGGCGGGCGAGAGCGCCTTGGACGCGACGTCGGCGAGTTGCCGGATCCCGAAGGCGACGTCCTGCTCGAGGGTCCGTTCGTAGCCGATCCGCACGCTCTGGGCGAGCGCCCGGCGCAGTTCAGTGCCGCCGTCGGGGGCAAGAGGACCCGCGCCGCCGCCGGCGGCCTCCCACACCCAGGCGAGCGGGGAACCTGCGACGACGTGCCGGCCGATCATGGGCACCATCCGGGCAGTGAGGCCCCGGTTCGCGAGCTCTTCGACGAACGACTCGGGATGGAAGGCTTGAACGTATCCCGACAGCGGTACAGGCAAGGCGGTAGCGCCGGGCGGCGGGTTTGGCATGCGGATTCCGGGATCACCCGGTACGAAGGACCGCTCGATCACCTTGAGCGTGGCCTTCTCGACGCCCTTCATGACTTGGTCCACCTGGATCGAATGCGACAGATGGTGGGCGAAGAAGACGAGCATGACCATGCTCACGAACAGCAGGAGCAGTGCGCCGCTCACCGCGAGGCGCGGGTAGTCCTGGGTGCGCTGTCCGGCGGCGATGCCGACCGTGTAGAGGCCCGCGGTGCTGTATGCGAAAGTGGCCACAAACGCGCTGAGGGTTACCTGGTTGGGGATGTCGCGCAGGAAGTTCCGCAGCAGCCGTGGGCTGAACTGGGTCGATGCCAACTGCAGCGCCACCACGGTGAGTCCTAGTACGACGGCGATGACAGTCACCATGGTGCTCGCGATCCCGATGAGCAGGTTCCGCGCGTCGTCGGACGTCCCTTGGAAGAGGAGGACGGCGAGGGGCGACGTGGCGTCGAGCTGCACCGCGGAAAGGCCCGCACCCGCGATGATTGCGAGGACGACGGCGCAGGTCGGCATCGCCCACAGGGCACTCGCCAGATACTCCCGAACGGCATCACGCCTCACATGTGACACTCTCGACTGACGGTGCCCGCCAGTCAAGGGGAGGCTTGTTGAATATCCGGAGGACCTTGGACCCTATAGCGGCCGCACGGAGCGGGGACACACTGGCATATGGCCAACATCTACATTGCTTACGGGACCGTTGAAGGACAGACGGCCCAGATCGCCGAGTATATTGCCGACGTCGCTCGGGGTCACGGCCACGAGGCTCAGACGGCGGACATCAAGAAGTCCGGGGATGCCTTGCCGGACGGTTACGACGCCGTCGTTGTGGGTGCATCCGTCCATGTGGGCAAGCACGAGGGCTATGTCCGGGACTTTGTACGGAAAAACACGGCGGCGCTTGAGCGCCTCCCCTCCGCGTTCTTCTCAGTCAGCCTTGCTGCTCAGGGCGATGAGGTGAACGCCGAGGGTTATGTGGAGAAGTTCGAGGCTGAGACGGGGTGGCGTCCAGCCCACGTGGGGCTCTTCAGCGGCGCCCTCCTTTACACCCATTACGGTTTCCTCAAACGCGCAATGATGAAGAAGATCGCCCGCGACAAGGGCAGCCTGGACACGGATACCTCGCGCGATTACGTCTACACCGAGTGGGACGGGGTGAGGCGGTTCACCGAAGACTTCGTGGCTGGATTGGCTACCCCCGCGGCTTAGGCCAGGGCCGACCTTCCGCCCTCAAATCCTTGACTTCAGGTTCGGGCTCAACAAGGGTGGAAGGGATCGATCCAAGCGAAATTCTTTCGAATCAGGAGATCCAAAATGACTCTTCCCCAAGGTTTGACTTCCGGTACCTGGTTGCTGGACATGTCCCACAGCGAAATCGGCTTCAGCGTCCGGCACGCCGGCATCAGCAAGGTCCGCGGCCGCTTCACGGAAGCGAGCGCAGAGGCCCGCGTGCGCGAGTCCCTGGCCGACGCATCCCTCCATGCAACCGTCAAGACCGCGAGCTTCGATTCCGGCGATGCCAACCGCGATGGCCACGTCCGCGGCGCCGACTTCTTCGACGTCGAGAAGTTCCCCGAGATGACCTTCCGCGCCACGAGCGTAGAGGGCGACGGCGAGGACTACACCCTCACGGGCGATCTCACCATCCGGGGGATCACCAAGCCGGTGGAGCTCGAAGTCGAGTTCACCGGCGTCGCGGTTGATCCTTTCGGCGCGACCCGGGCCGGGTTCTCGGCCGAAACCGAGATCAGCCGAAAGGACTTCGGACTGACGTGGAACGCGGCTTTGGAGACCGGTGGTTTCCTGGTGAGCGACAAAGTGAAGATCAACCTCGAGGCTGCCCTCGTGAAGCAGGGCGAGCCAGCAGCCGAGTAGGCCGCAGCCGAGTAGTCAAGAGGAAGCCGGCCGTCCGCTCAACTCGCGGTGTAGGAGTTGAGCGGGCGGCCGGTGCTGCCGTACGTGAGGTCCAATACGAGAAGGCCCTTGCCTTCCAGTGCGCTGAGATAACGCTGAGCCGTCGGGCGGCTGACGCCGAGTTGCTCGGCGATCTCAGCGGCGCTGACGGGACCCCCGGCGGCGCGGACGGCGTCGAGCGCTTTTTGCATGGTGGGCTGCAGGCGAGGCGCCGGGGCCGCGGGCCTGACCCCGGCCGAGCGCGCGTTGTAGAGGCTATCAATGGTTGCCTGGTCGGCAGTTGAAGCGGAATCCAGCTCCTGCCGCCAGTTCCGATACGCCTCCAACTGCGTGCGGAGCCGGTCAAAGCTGAAGGGCTTGACCATGTAGTAGACCGCGCCGCTGGTCATCGCTGATTTCACGGTGGCCAGGTCTTGGGCCGCGGTAATGACGATGCAGTCGACGTCGGTTCCGGCCGCCTGCAGGGATCGCAGCATCGAGATCCCGTCCTCGTCCGGTAGGTGTACATCCAGCAAGAGCAGGTCCGGGTTGAGGCGCTCGATCGCCTCCCGCGCGGCCGCAGCGGTGTACACCTGACCGACGCACTCGAAACCGTCAACCCTGGCCACGCGGGCAGCGTGGATTCCGGCGACCCGGAAATCGTCGTCAACCACCAATGTCCTAATCAAGGTTTGGGCTCCTTCCCCGGGCATTTCCTTAGTAGTTGAAGCGACAGCAGAAAACGCACAAAACGTGCACTTTTGCGGCTAAGGCGCACAACTTACTGAAGACTTCTGGGCCCGATGATCACTTCCTAAGCTTTACATAGTTTCAGTGATCCACATCACGAATTCGTCGGACTCCCAACGAAGGGATCCGGGTGGCAGCGCAAGCTGCCGCTGGATAAACGAACTCAAAGACAGAGAGGTCTTAGCGTTATGAATGCTATCCACGCCAACCGGCCACCCGGGGCCTTCGAAAGGGCCGAGATCGCCGCGGGCATCGACATTGTCGGGTTGACCAAGCGTTACCTCACGCCCAAGCACGAGACATTCACTGCCATCCGCGATGTGACTCTTAGGGTCGAACCGGGTGAGTTCTGCGCGATCGTAGGACCGACGGGCTGCGGCAAGTCCACCACGCTGGCCCAGGTTTCCGGGCTCGAGCGGCCAAGCGCCGGCTCGGTCAGCGTCCACGACCAGATCGTCGACGGCATCACCGAGGGTGTCAGCTACATGTTCCAAGCGGACGCTCTTTTCCCCTGGAAGACCGTTCTCGGAAACGTCTTGATCGGCCCGGTCCTGCTCGGAACGCCCAAGAAGGAAGCCACCTTGCTCGCGAGGGACTGGCTGCGCCGCGTGGGCCTGGCCGGCTTCGAGGACCGCTATCCGCACCAGTTGTCCGGTGGCATGCGCAAGCGCGTCGCCATGGCGGCGGCGCTGATCAACAACCCGCGGATCCTGTTGATGGATGAGCCGTTCGGCGCCCTCGACGTGCAGACCAAGGCCATCATGCAGAACGAGCTGCTGCAGCTCTGGGAGGAACTGCGCCCCTCGGTCCTGTTCATCACGCACGACCTCGACGAGGCAGTGGCGCTCGCCGACAAGGTGGTCATCATGACCAGCAGCCCGGGCACCATCAAGGATGTCTTCCACATCGACCTGCCCAGGCCGCGCGGAGATGTCCAGAAGATCCGGCACGAGGAGCGGTTCCTGGAGCTGCAGGGCCAGATCTGGGAGTCCTTGAAGGACGAAGTCACCCGTGCCTACAAGCAATCGGCGGGTGCAGCAGCATGACAACCACAATCAACAGAGGTGCTCCCGTGCAAGAGCAAGCACAAGTGCAAGCGAGTGAGCTTAAAGTTTCCGCCCGGCGTGCCATGAACCGCCGCACCACGTGGGTTTGGGCCGGCCGTGCCATCCTCGCGGTCATCGTGATCGGTGGCTGGCAGTGGTTCACCACGGCTGGCTGGGTGGACAAGTTCTTCTTCGGCCAGCCGTCCGAAATCTGGAACAGCCTGGTGGATCTCTTCACCAAGGGCACGGCATTCGGTACCATCTGGGAGAACCTCTGGGTCACCATGCAGGAAGCCATCTACGGCTTCGCGCTCGGAACGCTCGTCGGCGTCGTGCTCGGAATCCTGCTCGGCTCGAACAAGTACCTGTCCGAAGTGGTCGGCCCGTACATCCGGATCGTGAACTCGATCCCCAGAATCGTGCTCGGCTCGATCTTCATCGTGGCGTTCGGCCTCGGCGTCTTCCCGAAGGTGCTGCTCGCAGCGGTACTGGTCTTCTTCGTCGTCTTCTTCAACGCCTTCCAGGGTGTCCGCGAAGTGGACCAGAACCTGGTCGGAAACGTGCGGGTCTTGGGTGCATCGCCGCTTCAGGTCGCGATCCACGTGACAATTCCCTCGGCAATGACCTGGATCATCGCCAGCTTGCACACGGCGTTCGGCTTCGCGATCATCGGCGCACTTGTTGCTGAAGTGCTCGGCGCCCAGCAGGGAATCGGCCTCATCATCAGCCAGGCACAAGGGACCTTCGATCCCAATACGGTCTTCGCCTGCATGGTGATCATCGCCGTCATCACGCTCGGCGCGGAATACCTCATCGCCCTGCTGGAGCGCACGCTGCTCAAGTGGCGGCCGCCGAACCGTTCCGAAGCACAGACGATCTGACGCTCGCCGTCTTCCATTCAACTTACCCAACGCTCGAATCCTCTAAATAGAAGGAAAAGCACAACCATGATGAAGAACAAGATCTACGCCGTCGGCGCTGCCGGAGTGATCGCCCTGAGCCTCGCAGCTTGCGGCACCAGCACCGCCAGTAGCACCAGCTCCTCAAGCGGCAGCGCTGCAGCGGACACCGCTTCGATGCCCACCGTGAAGCTCATGGTCGGCGGCATCGACAAGCAGATCTACTTGCCGTACCAGCTCGCAGAGCAGCTCGGCTACTACCAGAAGTACGGCGTCAAGGTGGAGCTTTCCACCGAGTCCCAGGGCGGCGTCGGCGCCGAAGACGCAATGGCATCCGGGCAGGTGGACATGGCCGGTGCGTGGTACGTCCACACGGTCGACTTCCAGTCCAAGGGCAAGAACGTCATCAACCTCGTGCAGCTCTCGGGTGCCCCCGGTGAACGCATCATGTGCAGCCCCAAGGCAAACGTGAAGACGGGCGCTGACCTCAAGGGCAAGACCGTCGGCGTCACCGACCTCGGATCGGGAACAGATGAGCTCACGCAGTTCGTCGCCGCGAAGGCCGGCCTCGCGAAGAGTGACTACCACACGATCGCCGTCGGCGCCGGAGCAACCGCGATCGCGGCCATCCAGCGCGGGTCCGCTGACTGTGTCATGACCACCCAGCCGACCGTGGGCGCCCTCGAGAACAAGAACCTCGCCGTTCCGGCGATCGACCTCGCCACCGCTGACGGCGCCAAGGCAGCACTTGGCGGCACCCTGCCGTCGGCCGGCCTTCTGGCCCAGTCGGATTGGGTCAAGACCCACGAAGACGCGGCCCAGAAGGTTGTCAACGCCCTCGTCGACACGATGCACTGGATCAGCACCCACTCCGCCCGGGACATCGCCGACAAGTTGCCCCAGTCCTACGTCCAGAACAGCACCATCTCCAAGGACCAGTACGTCTCCGCGCTGAACCAGGACAAGGGCCAGTTCCTCCCGGACGGCATCATGCCTGCAGGTGGCCCCAAGACGATCTTCGATGAGGAGAAGACGATCGGCGTTGACACCTCCAAGGTCAACATCGCCGACACGTTCAACCAGAAGTACGCCCAGGCCGCTCTCAAGCTCGAGGGCTACACCGCCACCACCACCCCTGCCGGTAACGACGGCTAATCTCTTCCCTCTATAGCTAGACCCCAAACAATCGGCCTGCGTGGTAATCCACGCAGGCCGATTGTTTTGGGTTCAGGCGAACATCATCTCGCTTGGGTATCGCGCTTGAATCTTGTTCTGTTGACCGTCCAGACAGTGATCCAGAGCAGAATGACCAAGATCAACGTCTCGGTCCCGTTGGGAGCAACCCCGAACAGGACCGAGACAACGTATGGAACGACGAACGCGAGTAACCCCGTTGCTACCGCGGCAAATACAACAGCACGAGCAGTCATCTTGCAGACCTCCCTGACGGCCCTCGATGCTTCCATGCACGGCCGACTGTTTTGTTTCCGGTACTTGTGGAGGCGTGGAGTTAGAGCTGCCGCGTACTGCTTCGATCCCTCATTTGCCATTCCTCGGATCTGAAGAACTTCTTTAGCTCCGATCCTGCATTCTCCGAGATACGTACGTCGTCATCGGTCACGTCAAACAGGGGAAGGTAGCCTTTTTGTTCCGCTAATTCGTTCGCTATCACCAAGACCGACTTTTCTTCTGCGGACACGGATTCGTCCTTGATCATGCGCTCCGCAATGTGCTCGCACCCGGAAATTTGCAGTATGACCATGAGGTCGAAGTTTCTTAGCTCATGCGCGTGCCAGATGCTCTTTAGTTGAAGAGGCCCGATAGTGCTGCTGTCCCCGGCTCTACTTGCATGGCTTGTCATGGGATCACTGCTAGGAACAGAAACGATTTCCTTACGAGGCGCATGTTCATCTCCAGCGGGAAGGCGGGCATTCCAAAACAGGACGAGCGGTCTGTTTAAGTTAGGCCACAACGCTTTCGAGGGTCAACCCTTTGGCGGGGACTCGGACTTAGGTGTCGATGCTCGCCATGTTGGGGTAGCGGGCTCCGGCAGTTGATCCAGCCGGGGCCAGCTCGTCCAGTCGCTTCAGGTCCTCTTCGGAGAGTACGACGGCGGTGGCCCCCAGGTTCTCTGCCAGGCGTTCGCGCTTCTTGGTGCCGGGGATCGGGACGATGTGCTCGCCCTGTGCCAGCAGCCAGGCGAGGGCCAGTTGTCCCGGAGTGCATTCCTTCTGGTCGGCGAGTTCCTTCACCCGGTCCACGAGTTCGAGGTTGCGCTTGAAGTTCTCGCCTTGGAACCTAGGGGAGTGCCGGCGGAAGTCGTTCGCGGCGAAGTCCGCCTCGCTGCGAAGTTGACCCGTCAGGAAGCCGCGGCCGAGAGGGCTGTAGGGAACGAACCCAATGCCCAGCTCGGCCAGGACAGGCAAGACCTTCGTTTCGGGTTCCCGTTCCCAGAGGGAGTACTCGGTCTGCAAAGCGGTGATGGGATGCACCGCGTGGGCGCGGCGGATGGTGTCCGGCGCAGCCTCGGACAGTCCCAAGTGCCGGACCTTTCCGGCCTGGACCAGTTCGGCCATGGCGCCCACGGTGTCTTCAATGGGGACGGTTTTGTCCACCCGGTGCTGGTAGTACAGGTCGATGTAGTCGACGCCGAGGCGCTGCAGGCTGGCGTCGCATGCGGAGCGGACGTATTCGGGCCTGCCGTTGACGCGCAGGAAGGATCCGTCCTCGCGGCGTTCGTTTCCGAACTTCGTGGCTACAACGACGTCGTCACGGCGGCCGGCGATAGCCTTGCCCACGAGCTTTTCGTTGGTGAAGGGCCCGTACATGTCGGCGGTGTCCAAGAGACTGCCGCCGGCGTCGAGGAAGGCGTTGATAGTGGCAAGGGATTCGCGGTCGTCCCCCTCGCCGTAGAACTCACTCATGCCCATGCAGCCGAGGCCAAGGGCAGAAACGGTCAATGAACCAAGCGTGCGGTTTTCCATGGGGTTCTCTCCTGTAGGTGGCAGAACGTGCTGGACGGCAGGACGATGCTCAGAGAGGGGTGCAGGTAGGGCCACTATAGGCAGGTGCGCAAGGAGGCTACAACGTTGGGGCAGGGAGAGCGGCCAAGCTACTGGTTGGCAACTTCGGATTGTCCGAACAGTTCCGCATCGAGTTGGTCGATGGCCTCGGGATACCCGGCCACATCGATGGGTCCCCGTGTCGTCTGGAATGAAACCACTCGGAAACCCGGTCCGAAATTGACTTCCGCGAACTCCGACAGCTCCAAGTGTCTGCGGTCCGGGGGGATGCGCCCATTGACGAGGAAAGTAGCTGGATTGACCCATGAACCGTCGCGGGACTCATTTGTCACGAAGTCAACAAGCGGTGCGCGGACGGAAAGCAGGTCCCGCACCCAGCCGTTGGCCAGGCCGCCGGGCACTGGTTCGGGCGAACGAACCCAGAATTCCGTCCACCCGCGCCGTCGCCATAGCTTGAACCTGAGCCGGTCGATCACGCGGGTTGCCACTGGTGAAACAAGCCAAGCGGCCGCCAAAGTGATGAAGAAAATGGGAAGTGAGTTGGGTTTTCCCCAACCGAGCGACAGCAGGACGATCGAAGCAAAGGCCGCGCTAACGGCATAGCCGAGGAGGATCGTCAGCAGACGTTTCATCCTCGCTTGCTTCCCGGTCATGCCACACTATAGGCCCGGGTCCCACACGTTGTCCCGGACTTGGCCCCCACCGGTGCCGGTGTCCGAAACGGGCCGCGGACCGCGGCGGAAAGTAAATTGGTGCTGAAACACATACCGTCCGGCCAAATCGACCCGCCAAAGCGAATAGGAAGAGGGAAATGAGCGAAACTGCGCTGCGTGCTGCGAAGGTCAATCTGATGGTGGCGCGGTGACGGCCCGGTTGCGGGTGTGCCTGCCCGATCAGAAACTCCTGGACGCGATTGAGCCTTCCGACGATGTCGAGTTCGTGGTGTGGGACCTGGCTGGCCCCGCCCCGGCAGACGGCTTCGACCTGCTGGTGCCGCCCTACATGGGCCGGCCAGACGCGCTCACGGCACTGGATGGCGTGCCGGTCCGGCTAGTGCAGAGCCAGTCGATAGGGTACGACGGCGTCGCAGACGTCTTGCCGTCGGGTTGCGTTTTCGCGAACGCGGCAGGAGTCCATGAGACGTCGACGGCGGAACTCGCCTTGGGGATGATGATCGCCAGCCAGCGCGGGATTCCGGAGTTTGTGCGTAACCAGGAGTCCGGAACGTGGGGCTACGGGCAGCGCCCAAGCTTGGCGGACCGTAAGGTTCTCCTGCTTGGCTACGGGGGAGTGGGGAAGGCCATTGAAGCCAGGCTGTTGCCGTTCGAAACGCACGTGACGCGAATGGCAAGTCGAGAACGGGTCGATGACCGCGGCCGGATCCTTGGCATCGACACCCTGTATGAGCAGTTGCCGCTGCACGAGATCGTGGTGGTCAGCGTTCCTCTGTCCGAGCAAACTCGTGGACTGGTGGACGCTCGGTTCCTCGCGGCCATGCCAGACGGCGCGTTGTTGGTGAACGTGGCCCGGGGCCCGGTGGCGGACACGAACGCCTTGCTGCGGGGGACGTCATCCGGACGGTTGCGCGCTGCCTTGGACGTGACCGACCCGGAGCCGCTGCCGGCCGATCATCCTTTGTGGACGGTCCCTGGTGTGCTGATCACGCCGCATGTTGGCGGGACGAGCTCGGCGATGTTCCCCCGGATGGTCCGCCTGATCCAGAAGCAGATTTCGTTGCTGCTGGCTGGCGACGAGCCGGTGAACGTGGTGCTGAGTAAGGAGTCAGTGGGCGAAGTGGGTTGAGCGAGAAGAGGCGGTTGGGGCTAGGCGAAGCGGCCGCAATTGTCATCTCGTTCTCAGCCCGACGGGGTGAGTGCAGAGCCGTGAGACATGGCACAGCAGGCGGTCGCATGCCAGCCCCGCGGCTCAGCTCTGAGGGCGCAATGTCTCGGGCTTGGAATATACGGCCGTTACGGTAGGACAGTTGTCCGTGACGGGGTTGTCCGAGAACCCGCGGGTATGGGATGCCTTGATAAGCCCACTGCCCGTGGCGTAGTCGTCCAGTTCCTCCAGCGTCGTCAGCCGGCTGTCTTCGCTTGCGAACCGCGCAGTTCCGGCGTCGATCCAGGCGTGATCGACGTGCCAACTTTTTCCCTCAAGAGTTGAAAACGAGACCAGAGCCCGTTGGTTGCCTGGATACGGAACGCAAAAGGTGACCGTGTCGGCAACATGCATTGCTGAGATTGCGGTGGCGTTGTGGGTTTCAACTATGAGCGTTCCCCCCGGTTTCAGCGCCTCTGCCGCCTTTTCGATGGTCGTGCGCTGCATCACCGGATCGCAGATCATTGAAATGGTTGCGCATACACAGAGAATTACGTCTGGTTCGATGTTGTACTCGAATGAAGAGATGTCACCTTGCCTGCGTTCGACGG
This sequence comes from Arthrobacter sp. efr-133-R2A-120, assembly GCF_030209835.1. Classification (GTDB taxonomy): domain Bacteria; phylum Actinomycetota; class Actinomycetes; order Actinomycetales; family Micrococcaceae; genus Arthrobacter. Next base: position 26,563 of record NZ_JARVRF010000075.1, read on the forward strand.
TTCCGGCAGGGTCGACCAAACGCAGCATCTCGAGCATTTCCTGGGAGATGTCGATGCCCGTGAACCGCACCTTACGACCGGTACGCGCCAGCATTTCCTGTAGAGGGAGGGCTACCCTGCCTGTTCCAACCCCGAGTTCAACGACGGATTGCGCTGCCGGTGGAATGCGGTCCGCGAGCCAGGCGACCTCAATATCGGACAGCTGGTGGCGCGGAAAGATGTCATCGTAGAAGTCGGCGAATTGCTGGCCGTAGTCGGTGTAGGTCCGAAGATTTGGTTTCGATTCGTACAAGAGTGGCCTCCTCCTTGGCTTTCAGGGTGCGGTGGGAAGTAGTGCATTGTGGGTGGGGCGACACGAGGAGCTGTTCGCGCAACCGCATGCGTAGATTAGTCCGCGCCTGGTGCTGGACTCGCAAAGTGCAGGGAAGGTTCTGAATCGGTCATGTTCGGTGGCCCTCGAGGCGGGATTCTCCCCCACGCGGACTTGGCATACTCAGGCTCGTTCGGCGCCAATCGAAGTTTGCTGGTTATGCTACCGATTGGAGCTGAAACTGGAAAGTCGCATAGTTCGACGGACAACGTCCGTGTCCGTTGTCCGTGTTCGATTGGATACGCGTCGAGCACAAAAGCCTCGCGCATGTTGTGTTGGACGGGAATTTATTGGGTTGTCGAATATTCCCCGGCGTCGATACCTTGATCAAGGGAACCACGGACTAATGCGCCTTGTAAGGTACCGGATAGGACAGTCAGCGTCGCGATCAGGAGCTCAGCGCGCAGCAGCACCTCTAGGCCCGGCGCAATCACCAGGATGTGTCTTCGACGACCCCCGAGGCGCGCCCCGCAGGATATATACATCGGCTAAAGCTACATGGGTGCCCGCTGCGGGAATGCGTGACACAGGCCGGCAGCGTACCACCAAGGATACGTGCAGGGTCTTTCATTCTATGCCAGCATATTGCTCCGTGAGTAACCGAGCTTAAGTCAGAGTCAGCCATCTGTGATTTATGAAAACCGACCGCTGACCGGTATTTGAGTATCCAGATTATTCCGCATTCCATCCAAGAAGATCGGTGGACCAAATTCCAGTAAATGATATGTTTAATACATGAACGTCTGGACATTCCTTGCATTGGTCAGCGTGGGCGCATCGACGATTGCGGCCTATTTTTCCCTCAAGCTTGCCCAAGAGCCGAGGTCCAGGTTTGGGTACAGCGCTTTGAGATGCGCAAACCCAGAGAAGGCTCGTTCGCTGTACAAACGGGCGCAGGTGGTCTTGGTTCCCGGCGCGATCCTGTCGATGCTCATCTCGATCACAGGGCTCGTTGTTTCAGATTTCGGGCCCCGGTCCGCTGTATGGACTTTGGTTTCTCTTATTCTGCTGGGCGTGTCGCTGCTCGGCGGTTGGCTCGTCACAAAGAAGGGCTTTGCGCCAGTGGTCTGAGCCAAAACGCAACATTCCCGGACCGTTGGCGCCGTCCGGGAGTGTTGTTTTACGGGCGCTCACTGTCCGAAGGTAATGAACGGAGATGCGAAAAGTACCTCAGGTTCGGATTCCTGATCAAAGCCGGAGTCTCTAACCAATGAAAACTGGAATCCGGGATACCTCGGAGGGTGGTCGGCCGAAAGCCTGGATCGCATGCTTGCGGCCATTAATCGGAACGCAGGGGCAGTCGTCGCGACGTCCGGCATCGGCCCTGTGATGATCGGCAGCAGGTCTGAAGCGAGGTCGAATGCTGCTTTCTCGTCCCGTCGGCCCGGAAACCACAAAGTCTGAAAAGGATTTCGTGCCGCAACGATCTCCAGGAGATGCCAGGATGTGGCTGTGCCTTCCTGATCGACGAGCCGGTAGAAGAGGTGATAGTCGTGACCGGCGGGATCCGGTGCGAAAAATCGCCAGTTTGGGATCAGGGAAAACGGGTCAGCGCCGCGCATGCGGTTGAATGAATGATGCGGATACTGATTCCAGAATGTTACTGCGACGTAGGACGCCACGACACCGCACGCAACGAAGTCTAGGACCTTTCCCGCGATGCCGCGGTTCATCTGGTGATCTCCGACATGAATCTCAGGATCTCCTCGGCCACTGCATGTGCGTGGCTCCGGCTTGTCAGGATCGAGTCATGATTGGACTTGGGGATCGTCGTCAGCCGGCTCGGATACTGATGTGCATCGACCAGATCCTGGTGGAGATCCCGCTGCACTTGGTCGGCTGCCACCGTTTGTTCTGCGGAGGCAAGCAAGCACGGAAAGGGAACCGAAGAAACCGCGCCTTCGAAAGCCTGGAACTCCTGACGGATTCCGCTCCACTCACGGAACCCAGTCTGCCAAAGCCGGGCGTCCGCATATTCGTCATACGCTCTAGCCTGAACTGGTTCAGGAAGCGCCAGAATCCATGCCGGACGAGAGAGCAGACTTCCCAGACCGAACGACGTTCCGACTTTGAACGATTGGATACCACTGGTCAATTTCGAAATTCCGCTCCGCTGGGTGTCGGAGTGGTTGAGCTCGGCGGGATGGGACGGATCAATGTAGATAAGGCCGGCCAAGCGCGGGTCAGCCCGGTCAGGGGCTGCATAGCGGCGGATAATCTCGCTGCCAAAGGAGTGCCCCACGAGGAACAATTTCCCAGGGTCGGGACAACCTGACGCGACGAGGTCCTCCAAATCCCGGACGCTTGAATCGATTGAGTACTCGGACGCGTCATTCTGTTGCTTCCGGCTAGGCCCATACCCGGCTCGGTAATACTGCACGACGCTAACGCCTGCGTTGTGCAGCCGGCTCGCGATCCACTCGAAGTGGGCCTGAGTGCTCAATAGACCAGTCTCAATCACAACTGTTGGTCCGGTAGGACTGGCACTTCGTCGGCGGAATGCAAGAATCGAACCGTTCCTCGTGGGCGTCTCGAGGAGTATGAACTCCCCAAGATCCCCACGAACGCGCTTCCTCCGGGCCATGGCGAGAGCAGCAAGGATCGCTCCGCCAATTACGGTGGCAAATGCCGCGAGGTGCAAGGCCCGATCGTCACGATCTGTTCGGAACGCGTTGGCCCGGCTGGTGTAGGCCACAGCCGGATGCATGGATACGAAGCTCGTAACGAAGCGCCCCAGCCCCATGATCTGAGCAGTCGCGAGGTGGAATCCCCCTGCTGTCGCTATGAACCCTCTTACGACGACGGGGGAGCGACATAGACAAGAGGAAACAGGCACTCAAAAGCTAGGACGAAATGGGAAAGCGCTTTGGATGTCTTCGGAAACCGTCTAACCAGATTCCACGATGCTTCATGGCCATAGGTGCGCGTCCGGAGAATGTTGACCAGGGCTGTTCCGGAGCGCCACTGCTCGCCGACCAGCTTTGCCCACCCGGCAACAGCATACGAGAGCGATGACTGCAAAGACACGCCCCAGAGCAGGGCATCCTGACGGGCTGGCACTGTATCCACGCCTGCAGCGCCCACTAGAATTTGCGTGATCGTCGTTGCTTGGTCAGAACCGTCGCTTCCATACCGGTTTCTGGGGTATGTCAGGACACCCAGGATTCCGGAAGCAAGTACCATAGAGCTCTGCAACCTCAAGTGACGTGAGGGCATGGCCAGTGCCCCAACGCTCAGGACCGCCCGGCTTACCTGTAAACCCATCGACAAGCGCCGGTCGGAGAAAACCTCTGCAATCCACCGAACGGGACGAGGCTGTCCATGGTAGGAGGCGCGCGCCTCGTACCATTCGTCATACCGGCGGGTCTTGTCGCGGCGAAGCCGGACGACGTACTCCAGACTGGAAATCAGCGATGTCACGGCTCCGATCTTCTGCGATACCCCAATACTTCTCGATCGGGAAAATCGAATCGGGCCGCGAAACAGTTCCAAGTGCCGCCTCAAGGAAACCCCCAACCTATGTTTCTGCTGGTCAGCCAGCATTTCTTCCGGCATCAAATGCATTGACAATGGCGGCACTGAAAGCAACTCCAGCCATGAAAGCAGCGGGAGTTCCCATGATGATTCCATGATCGTTGGAACCGGCCAGATCAATACCTGATCCGCGCGCGTCAACGTGAGCAAGAAATCCATCAGCGTTTACAGAATCAACAAGGCGGCGGTAATTCATCGTCCCGCTGCCTGACCAATCGTGTAAGCGCCCACGACAGCCGAGGCCCCGGCAGTGAAGGCACCTGCCAGGGCCAGATTATTTGCCATTGCGGCCATGCTTACTGCTACTGCCATAGGAGTTGCCATGATGGGGCCGCCGCCAGACGGGCGAACCATTCCTTCGATTCGATCGCCAAGCAGGCCATCTAGCTGGGTGTTGACCGAACGGACCATTTCGAGAGTAGTGCTCATTATTCCCCCAACAATTGCGTATATGGACCTACTACAATAATTCGAAAATATCGGTGCGGTCAATGGATAACTGGAGAGATTCGACTAAATGCACGGTCAGAGGGGGCAATTAAAGTTCCCGCTTAAATCCGGGTTTCGAGTGGGTACGCGCGTTTCGGACAGAGAGGGAACGTGAAAGCTGAGGTCTTGGGCCCTAGCATCTCGATCGAGATGATACGCCCGTGTGAAGTCGAAGACTTCCAGACATCTGATAAAGAGTGGTCGCGGCCGTGAACTCCACAGGTCGGTAACCAGCCAGAGCTTGCGGCTATTCAAGTAGGTTTTGGATCCATCGAAGTATCAATAGGTTGAGACGGGCAAAGGCGACCAGCACCCATAGCGTGGTGGCCGCGTCTATTTATCCGGATAGATGTCGTTGGTGGAGAGGTTTGGGGTAGCGGGTACCGTCCGTCGAACCGGCGGGCGTGAGCTCGTCCAGTAGGCCGCTGCCGGCATCGTGGAACGCATTGAGGGTGGCAAGGACTCTCGTTCGTCCCCCTCGCCGTAGAACTCAGCCGGCGTGGTCGGACTGCTGGAGTTTCCACCGCCGCGATGTCGCTGTCCCCCGCTACGGTGACCGTACAGTGCGTTGGCGTTGAAGCGCCCTAGGCGCCGTTGACGCCGGGTGTGCGCACGGTGGTTTCTGTCCTGCGCAGCGCGGTAACGAAAGGGGCATGAACAACGAGCTGCAATTCCGTCACTGCGAACCGTGGAGGGTCCTCAAACTTATCCTCGAATTGTGGGGCCGATCCCATCTTCGAGGATCTGAGGCGAAGCTTCGATTGGTCCGGAAAGTCGTCCATAGCGCGATGACTCGGGAACGAGGGGAATACTCAAGCCTGACGCGAGAATGTTGGCGTTCACGTAGTCAATACGACGGACCCACGAACCGCCTTTTCGGCCACTTCCCGAAACTGTTTTGTAGATGCTTTGCCCAGGAAAAATCCATTCACGCTTTCCGTCAAGAATCTCTTCAAGAACTCTCAACAGGGGCATCCTGGTGGCGCGGATGCAGCCGGAGGAAGCGTCAAGACGGCCTATCGTTCCCGAAGCCTCAATGACCGGAGTCGTACGAGGCTGGTCGGGCTCCCATGGCGAGAGTGCCGTGTACGGCTTAGAGAATGATCGAACACGAACGAAAGCGCCGCGATTCGTAAAAACTTGATGTTGCGTTTCGGGGGACAACTTGGCTGAGTCTGTGATGAGCCAAATGACTTCGTGACCCAGCGACATTCGATGCTGAGTGCGAGCACGTATGTCCGTGTCCCATCGCTGAATCTCTATGGCAACGGATCGATTGGTCTTCACATTCAGAATCAGCAGGTCCGCGTTGGACTCATAGTCCTCCACGGTGACCTGAAGCTGAGCACGTCGCCGTACCTGTTTGGCTATTTCCGACTGATACCAGAGATGCTCAGCGGACATTGGTCCACCGCCCCTTGTGGAATGGTCCGCTCGACGGGAAGTGAAGTGGTGGCAATCAACGGATCCTGGTGCATTTCGAAAATGCCGGGTGCCTTGCCTGTCAACCGCGACAAGTGTCACTTCGCATCCAACTACAGGGCACTTTAGTAGAGGCTTCGCGCTGCGGATGAAAAGCCAGTCGGTGTTTCGATGCACATTTAGGATTCTGCCAGTGGGCTCTGACCACAGAACGGCGTCTTGTTTGGATCCCGGAACTACATTCTCCAAGTGTTCCTGTTGCACGATTTGCCCCCAGCATGCAGATTAAATTGGAAACGACACTTTTCAGTCTGAGACTAAGACTGACCCGTGACAATAAAAGTGTTGCGGGCGGGCCGGTAGGGGTCTTTGGACAAACGTCTCCAAGCCAATACCCTGGCGCAATGAACATATTCAACGGGGGACCGACGGACTCGCGTCTGTCGGAGGGGCTTTACGAGCTCCTTAACACCGAAGCCCTGGCAGCCAGGCTGGTACTAGTACCGGAACTTCAGGCGGTGGTGGCCGGCGTCGACGATGACGACACGCCAGACATCCTTTCGCGTCACGTCGCACAAGTCGTCCATCAGGCTTTATCGGCGGCGAAGCCTGGAGAACGAGTGAGCCTCGCCAACCGGCTCCTCCGCGAAATCCAGGACGCCGACCATATCGTCGACGGCCCCAGGCAACTCCTCTCGTTGCACCGCCCTGACGCGATGAAACGCCGGCAACTGCGGCGCCCCACCACAAAACTGAGCGACTCGGCCCTCCTCACCAACAGCAAGGAAGACCCCAACCTTGCCGCTGAGTTGCGAACTGAGATTGAGTCAGCCAACACAGTTGATCTCCTCTGCGCCTTCGTTCGGTGGACGGGCCTTAGATTGCTCCAGCCCGCCCTCGAACAACTCAGGGAGCGTGGGGTCAAATTTAGGGTCCTCACAACTACCTACATGGGCGCTACGGAGCGCCGCGCCATGGATGAACTCGTCCGTCGTTACGATGCCGAGGTCAAGATCAATTACGAAACCCAGGCCACGCGACTGCACGCCAAGGCTTGGCTCTTCCGCAGGGCTTCTGGCTTCGATACCGCCTATGTCGGGAGCTCCAACCTAAGCCAGGCAGCACTCCTAGACGGGCTGGAGTGGAACGTCCGTCTGAGTTCAGTCGCCACACCCGCGCTACTCAAGAAGTTTGAGGTCACCTTCGACAGCTACTGGGAACAGCGGGCGTTCCAGAGCTACGATCCAGACGCCGATGGCGATAAACTCGACGCCGCCCTCGAGCGCAACGGAGGCAGGCGAACGGCAGCCCCGGACACTGCCACTGGCCTTGAAATTCAGCCCTTCCTCCACCAGGACGAGATGCTCGAAGACCTCGAAGCTGAGCGTTCAAAGGGATACAACCGGAATCTCCTGGTTGCTGCCACAGGGACCGGCAAGACCGTCATCGCTGCCCTGGACTACAAGCGGCTCTGCGAAGCGGCCGGCCGAAACCTGACACTCCTTTTCGTGGCTCACCGGCAGGAGATCCTGAAACAGTCAATGCGCACATATCGCGACGTCATGCAGGACGGCGCCTTCGGCGAACTCTACGTCGGCGATCATAAACCTCAACAGTGGAAGCACCTCTTTGCCTCTGTTCAATCGCTTGCTTCCCTCGGTGTCCAGACCCTCAAACCCGCTCAGTTCGACGTCGTCGTCATTGACGAGTTCCATCACGCTATGGCTCCGACCTACCGGCTATTGCTCGAGTACCTCCAGCCGCAGCAGCTCCTCGGGCTTACAGCTACGCCGGAACGTGGGGACGGCGGCGACGTCGCCAAGGAATTCTTCAACGGCCGCACTGCTAGCGAACTCCGACTCTGGGACGCTCTCGATGCCGATCTGTTGGTGCCGTTCCACTACTTTGGCGTCTCGGACGACGTCGACCTGACTCAGGTTGAATGGAAACGAGGCAACTACGACACTGCTCAGCTCGACCGCCTATACACAGGAAATAATGCCCGAGCGGCAAAGGTCATCCGCGAGCTGCGCGACAAAGTCACGAGCACCGAGTACATGCGCGCCATCGGCTTCTGCGTTTCGGTGCAGCATGCGCACTACATGGCCAAAGTCTTCAATGGTGCCGGTATCTCGTCTGTTGCAGTTGACGGCAGCAGCGACGACGCCGAACGCGAACTTGCGCTCAAACGGCTCCGGAACAGGGAGATAAACTGCATCTTCGCCGTCGACCTTTTCAACGAAGGCCTGGACCTGCCTCAGGTGGACACTATCCTGATGCTCCGGCCCACACAGAGTGCCACTATCTTCCTCCAGCAGCTCGGGCGGGGGCTACGCCGTGCCGAGGGCAAAGCGGTGCTGACGGTCATGGACTTCATTGGTCAGCAACGCCGTGAGTTCCGCTTCGATCTGCGTTACCGGGCGCTCACCGGCTACGGGCGGAAAGAACTGGAGAAAGCCGTCGAGGACGAGTTCCCCTACCTGCCATCGGGCTCACAAATTGTGTTGGACCGCGTCGCGCAGAAGGTCGTTCTGGACAATATCAAGGCACAGCTGCGGTTCAACAGGGCGCAGCTTGTCCGCGACATCGCCTCATACGCAGAGATTGAGCTGGAGGCGTACCTGGAGCAGTCCGGGAACGACCTGAAGTCGATCTACCGTTCAACGAAGGACTCCTGGACCGGCTACCTCCGTCAGGCCGGGCTGATCGAGGGGTTCTCGCCGTTGGAGGCTGTCCTCGCCGGGCGGATCCAGGAGCTTTCGGATGCCGATGAGAAGAAGCTCCTTAGCCGGATGGCCGCGCTGATCCACGTCGACGATCCGGAACGCGCCGAGGCGTACTCGATGTTGGTCAGCCCCGGCGCGCCCAGCTACGCGGACCTTGGGATCCGCGAACAGACATTCGCCCGCATGCTGTTCTACACCCTCTGGGATGACGGCGGCAGATTCCAGTCGTACGACGCCGGACTGGACCATTTGCGAGGTTACCAGTTTGTCTGCAGCGAGATCCGCCAGCTCGTGAAGTTCGGGGTTGCGGCGTCCAAACATGCCGCTAAAGGCCTCGGAGCAGGACTACAACACGTTCCGCTGTTGTCGCACGCAACATATCGGCGCGAGGAAATCCTGGCGGCGCTGCAGTACGGATCATTGGAACTTGGCAGGAACGTGCAGCACCGGGAGGGCGTCGCCTGGTGCCTGGCGACGTCCACCGATGCCTTTTTTGTCACCCTCAACAAGGACGACAAGAAGCACTCTGCAACGACGATGTACAAGGACTACGCCATCAGCCCAGAGCTGTTCCACTGGGAATCGCAGAACGCGACGTCGTCCGGAAGCCTCGCGGGCAAGCGGTACCTGGACCGGTCCGCGCACGGCTCGAACATCTTGATTTTTACCCGTGATACCGCCGAGGACGAGACGGGACTGACCGTTCCCTACACATGCCTCGGTCAGGTCGACTACGTGCAGCACGAGGGGGAGAAGCCCATTGCGATCACTTGGAAGCTGCACAGGCCGATGCCGGCCGACGTGTATGCGACGGCGGCTGCTGTGGCGCAATAGGAGGAGCTTCAATCCGCATGTAATGTTCTCTGGCTCGTAACGGGAACGGTCCTGTGTTTCGGGGTCGTACTAGTGGAGGCACGGGATCAGACCGATCGGCGTTGCCGGCAAACAGCCAACGTCAACTGAGTTCACGCCAAGACGATTGAGGATGCGATGTGTGTAGTTAAGCCCGTCATGGCACATCCTTACATATGCCCCGAGCGTTCGTTCGTGACGAGTTCGGTTGCCCCGGCCACGGGAAGCCGCTTGCGTTATGTCCATCTCGTGGGCGATTGGATTGCGGGCTTTGAAAAGGGGATTGAGAGTCGCTTGCACCTATGCCTGTGCCTGGGCTTCGGAGCGCAGGCGCATGTCAGTTTCTAAACCCCGGTATGGGTCATTCAACTGGTTTCTCGATTATCACGAGGAGTTCAGTCTGGTACCGATTCAACCCGGTCATCCCCATCTCCGTGGTCATAGGGGCGGCCCTTCCGTGTTTCGGCGTCACATCCGTGCTTCGCGCGAACTCGAACGCATACTGGGGTGATTTTCCCGGCGGTGAGGCAACAGGCAGGCGGTCGTCCGGCGGCTCGGGCTGGGGGCAGGCGCATCGATCCCCGCGGCGTCGATGTAGACGTCGAGGGCCTGGCCTGGCCTGGCCTGGCCAATGCGCTGGTTGGACGCGGCCTCGAATGTCCCCAGGCGTACGGCGATCGTCCGTGAAGGCGACTTCGAGTTCGTCGGCTGCTTTCAGATGTCCGTGCAGCCGGATGCTGGCTCTTCGTGGTTGGTGGGGAATTGAGTTCGTGTCGTTGAAGACAAGAGGGCC
>NZ_JARVRF010000041.1 GCF_030209835.1 Arthrobacter sp. efr-133-R2A-120
CATGCGGGCAGGGGAGTTCACCATGAACTCGGCGAAGTAGTCCAGCACGCGCGCCTGGTTGACGATCAGGTGCGGGAATTCGCTGATGTCCCCGGTCGGATCGTCAAGGGCCCGCGCGGTCCGGATGATGCGCGAGGGATCCGCGGGGTCCGGCTTCCAGAACGCCATCTCGGTGATCCGGTACGCCTCGGCAATGATCCGCTCGGCGAAACCGAAAGCCTGGAACGTCTCCACGCTCCGGGCCTGGATCCCGTCGGCCTGGCCGATCGCGAGCCTCCCGGCGCGGCGCTCCACAATCCGGGTTGTGACACCCGGAAACTGCGACAACTGCGCGGCGGCAAGCATCCCGGCGGGCCCGCTGCCCACGATGAGCACGTCGACCTCCTCCGGAAGGTCCACGGGCCTGTTGACGCCGACACCGGCGGCCGGCTGGACCCGCGGGTCACCGGACACATAACCATGATGGTGGAACTGCATGGGCTTTCCTCACTTCGTCGTGTGGTTGTTCAATTATAGAACTGTGAATTCTATATTTGAACCATGAATTGGATTCCAACTGTACGGCAGGCGTGACGTGGGCGACAAGCCCTCACGATCTGCCCGAAAGTCAGGGGTTGACGTTCCGAAACTCCCGGGTCATAGTTATCGTATACGATTTCGTACTCGATGAGGAGTAAATCTTGGAACAGGTCACCGACCACATCCTGGCCGCGGCCCGCAAGGTCATCGCGGTGCATATCAACTACCCCAGCCGGGCGGCGCAGCGCGGGCGCACGCCGGAGCAGCCTTCGTACTTCCTGAAGCCGTCGTCCTCGCTTGCTCTTGGCGGCTCTATGGTGGAGCGTCCTGCTGGTTGTGAACTCCTCGGGTACGAGGGCGAGATTGCGCTAGTCATCGGCAAGCCAGCCCGCCGCGTCAGCCTGGAGGACGCCTGGAGCCACGTCCAGTGGGTCACCGCCAGCAACGACCTCGGCGTCTATGACCTCCGCTACGCCGACAAGGGCTCCAACCTCCGGTCCAAGGGCGGCGACGGCTTCACCCCGGTGGGCCCCGCGCTCATCCCGGCGGCCGACGTCGACCCCTCCCAATTGCGGGTCCGCACCTGGCACAACGGCGAACTCGTCCAGGACGACACCACCGAAGACCTGCTGTTCCCCTTCGCGCGCCTCGTCGCCGATCTGTCCCAGCTCCTCACCCTCGAAACCGGCGACATCATCCTGACCGGCACCCCGGCCGGCGCTTCCGTCGCCCAACCCGGCGACGTCGTCGAGGTCGAGGTCACCGCCGGCGGGCTCAGTAGCGGTCGCTTGGCCACCACGGTGACGGAGGGTACGACGGCGTTCGCGGACTTCGGCGCCCGGCCCAAGTCCGATGACACGCAGCGGGAGGAAGCGTACGGATCCCGTGAAGCGGCCGGGCTTCCCGCCGTCGTGCCTGTCCTGACCCCCGAGCTGAAGAAGAAGCTCGAAAGCGTGGCGACCGCGACGTTGTCCAGCCAGTTGCGCAAGCGCGGGCTGAACAACGTGAGCATCGACGGCCTGCAAGCCACCCGCCCGGACCGCCGCGTCGTCGGGCTCGCCCGGACGCTGCGCTATGTCCCCAACCGTGAGGACCTCTTCAAGACCCACGGCGGAGGGTTCAACGCCCAAAAACGGGCGATCGACTCCGTGAACGAAGGCGAGATCCTGGTCATGGAGGCCCGGGGAGAAAAGGGCACAGGGACCGTGGGTGACATCCTAGCGCTGCGTGCCCAGATGCGCGGTGCCGCGGCGATCATCACCGACGGCGGCGTGCGCGACTATTCCGCGGTGGCAGGACTGGACATGCCCACCTACTTCGCCAACCCGCACCCCGCCGTGCTGGGCCGGCGCCACATCCCGTGGGACACGGACATCACCATCGCCTGCGGCGGGGCCACGGTCCAGCCCGGGGACATCATCGTGGCCGACTCTGACGGGATCCTGGTGATCCCGCCGGCCATCGCCGGGGAACTGGTGGATGAGTGCATCGAGCAGGAGAAGGAAGAGGCCTTCATCTTCGAGATGGTCAAGCAGGGCAACAGCGTGGACGGTTTGTACCCGATGAACGCCCAGTGGCGTGCCCGTTACCAGGAGTGGGAAGGAGCCCAAGGTGACTGAAACCGCCGTCGGGAGCAAGTCCGAGCAGGCCTATGCCGCCGTGAAGGCGCGCATCGTGGAGGGCACCTACACGCCGGGATACCGGCTGGTGCTGGCCAAGATCGCCGAGGACCTCGGCGTGAGCGTGGTTCCGGTCCGGGAGGCGATCCGCCGCCTGGAGGCCGAGGGGCTCGTGAAGTTCGAGCGCAACGTCGGCGCCACGGTCTCCGGGATCGACCCCACGGAGTACCTGTACACGATGCAGACCCTGAGCATCATCGAGGGAGCGGCGACGGCATTGTCGGCACCCTTGATCGACTCCGTGGCCATCGCCCGGGCCCGTGCGGTCAATGCCGAGATGCGCGACTGCCTGGAGCATTTCGATCCGGTCCGCTTCACGGCGTTGAACCAGGATTTCCATAGCGTGCTCTTTGAACACTGCCCCAATCCGCACATCCTTGACCTCGTGCACCGGGGTTGGAACCGGCTGGCCTCGATCAGGGCATCGACGTTCCGCTTCGTCCCCGGCCGCGCGCAGGAATCCGTCAAAGAACACGAGGCGCTGCTGCAGCTCATCGAAAGCAACGCCGACGCCGACACCATCGAACAAGCCGCCCGCCGCCACCGCAGCGCCACCCTGGACGCGTACCTCGCACAGACCAACGCGGGGTCACTTAGCGCCCATTAGAGGGCCCAACATGGGCCGTAAGTGACCCCGCGTTGCACTAGTAAAGGAAGAAACAATGACGTTCACTGCACCAGAAACCACCACCCATTACGTCCCGAAGGACCTTCCCACCCACATCCAGCACTTCATCAATGGAGAGTTCGTTGACTCGGTCGGCGGGAAGACCTTCGACGTCCTGGACCCGGTATCCAACACCAACTACGCCACCGCCGCGGCCGGGCAGAAGGAAGACATCGACCTCGCCGTCGCCGCGGCCCGCGAAGCCTTCGTGAACGGTCCGTGGCCGAAGATGAAGCCGCGCGAACGCGCCCGCGTCCTGAACAGGATCGCCGACGCCGTCGAAGCCCAGGAAGAACGCCTCGCCGAACTCGAAACCTTTGACACCGGCCTGCCGATCACCCAGGCCAAGGGCCAGGCCCTGCGTGCGGCGGAGAACTTCCGCTTCTTCGCGGACCTGATCGTGGCCCAGTTCGACGACGCCATGAAGGTCCCGGGTTCCCAGATCAACTACGTCAACCGCAAGCCGATCGGCGTCGCGGGCCTGATCACGCCGTGGAACACCCCGTTCATGCTCGAGTCCTGGAAGCTCGCCCCCGCCCTGGCCACCGGCAACACCGTAGTCCTCAAGCCGGCCGAGTTCACCCCGCTCTCGGCCTCGCTGTGGGCGCAGATCTTCAAGGACGCCGGACTGCCCGACGGCGTGTTCAACCTGGTCAACGGCCTCGGCGAAGAAGCCGGCGACGCGTTGGTCAAGCACCCGGATGTACCGCTGATCTCCTTCACCGGGGAGACGACTACGGGCCAGACGATCTTCCGCAACGCCGCGGCAAACCTCAAGGGCCTGTCCATGGAGCTGGGCGGCAAGTCCCCGTGCGTCGTGTTCGCCGACGCCGACCTCGACGCCGCGATCGATTCGGCACTGTTCGGGGTCTTCTCCCTCAACGGGGAACGCTGCACCGCCGGCTCCCGGATCCTCGTCGAACGCGCCATCTATGACGAGTTCTGCGAAAAGTACGCAGCCCGCGCGAAGAACATCGTCGTCGGCGACCCGCACGACCCCAAGACCCAAGTCGGCGCCCTCGTCCACCCCGAGCACTACGCCAAGGTGGCCTCGTACGTGGAGATCGGCAAGTCCGAAGGCCGGCTCCTGGCCGGCGGGGGACGCCCGGAAAACTTGCCTGCAGGGCTCAACAACAGCAACTACATCGCCCCCACGGTGTTCGCCGACGTCGCGTCCGACGCTCGGATCTTCCAAGAAGAGATCTTCGGTCCGGTCGTCGCGATCACCCCGTTCGAGAACGACGACGAAGCGCTCGCCCTCGCGAACAACACCAAATACGGCCTGGCGGCCTACATCTGGACCCAGAACCTGACCCGCGCCCACAACTTCGCGCAAAACGTCGAGGCCGGCATGGTGTGGCTCAACAGCCACAACGTCCGGGACCTGCGCACCCCGTTCGGTGGTGTGAAGGCCTCGGGCCTGGGCCACGAAGGCGGCTACCGCTCGATCGATTTCTACACCGACCAACAGGCCGTGCACATCACCCTCGGCACCGTACACACCCCCAAATTCGGCGCCTAAGAGCGCTTCCACCCCTTTCAAAGAAGAGAGAACCCCATGACCAACTTCGTCCCCACTCCTACGGCCCCGGCGCCGGATATCGTCCGCTGCGCCTACCTCGAACTCGTGGTCACGGACCTCGCCAAGTCCCGCGAGTTCTACGTGGACCTCCTCGGCCTGCACGTCACCGAGGAAGACGAGAACACCATCTACCTGCGCTCCTTCGAGGAGTTCATCCACCACAACCTGGTCCTGCGCAAGGGACCGGTCGCCGCAGCAGCCGCATTCGCGTACCGGGTAAAGTCCCCGGCCGAGGTGGACGCCGCCGAGGCCTACTACCGCGAGCTCGGCTGCCGGGTGGAACGCCGCAAGGACGGCTTCACCAAGGGCGTCGGCGACTCCGTCCGGGTCGAGGACCCGCTGGGCTTCCCTTACGAGTTCTTCTACGACGTGGAGCACGTCGAACGCCTCACCCAGCGCTACGACCTCTACTCCGCCGGGGAACTGGTCCGCCTGGACCACTTCAACCAGGTCACCCCCGATGTCCCCCGGGGCCGGAAGTACCTCGAGGACCTTGGCTTTCGTGTCTCCGAGGACATCAAGGATTCCGACGGCGTCACGTACGCCGCGTGGATGCACCGCAAGCAGACCGTGCACGACACCGCCCTGACCGGCGGCAACGGCCCCCGCCTGCACCACATCGCGTTCTCCACGCACGAGAAACACAACATCATCCAGATCTGCGACAAGATGGGCGCCCTGCGCATCAGCGACCGGATCGAACGCGGCCCCGGCAGGCACGGCGTCTCCAACGCCTTCTACCTGTACATCCTGGACCCGGACGGGCACCGCATCGAGATCTACACCCAGGACTACTACACCGGAGACCCGGACAACCCCACCGTCACCTGGGACGTCCACGACAACCAGCGCCGCGACTGGTGGGGCAACCCCGTCGTCCCCTCCTGGTACACCGAGGCCTCCCTCGTCCTGGACCTGGACGGCAACCCCCAGCCGGTCATCATCCGCGAGGAAAAGAGCGAAATGGCGGTCACCGTGGGTGCCGACGGCTTCTCGTACACGCGCCAGCCCGAGGACGGCCCCGCGGGGGAAAAGAAGGGCTTCAAGGTCGGCTCGCAGCTCTAGGCCCGCAGCCCTCAACGTATGCTGACCGCAGGATGGCCGAACGGAGTGTGGAGATGCTTGACCCGAAGACGATAGAAACCATTGCCGACGAACTACTAGAAGCAGGCCGGAGCCGGACCCCGGTGCCGCGCCTGACCGCCCGCTACCCGGAGATGACGGTGGAGGATTCCTACGCCGTGCAGCAGTTGTGGCGCAGCCGCAACGAGGAAGCGGGCCGGACACTGGTGGGCCGCAAGATCGGGCTGACGTCCAAGGCCATGCAGGCCGCCACCGGTATCACGGAACCGGACTACGGCGCGATCTTCGACGACATGGTCCTGGACACCGGGTGCTCCGTGGAATGGGACCAGTACACCCACCCCCGGGTCGAGGTGGAGCTGGCCTTCGTGCTCAAGAAGGACCTCTCCGGGCCCGGCTGCACCATCTTCGACGTCCTGAACGCCACGGACTACGTGGTTCCGGCCCTCGAGATCCTGGACTCCAGGATCGAGATGGAGGGCCGGACCATCGTGGACACCATCTCGGACAACGCGGCCATGGGAGCCATGGTGGTGGGCGGACGCCCGGTCCGGCCGGACGCCGTGGACCTGCGCTGGGTATCGGCGATCCTGTATAAGAACCAGACCGTCGAGGAAACCGGCGTCGCCGCCGGCGTCCTGGACCACCCCGCCAACGGCGTGCACTGGCTCGCCAACAAGATCGCCCCGCACGGCGACGGGCTGAAAGCCGGGGAGATCATCCTCGCCGGCTCCTTCACCCGCCCGCTGTGGGTGTACAAAGGCGACACCGTCCACGCCGACTACGGACCGTTGGGAGTCATCACATGCCGGTTCGAGTAGAACCAGACCGTACGTTCCGCCAAGCCCTGGCCGCCGCGGACCGGCCCCTCGCCGGGATGTGGGTATGTTCCGGCAGCCCGCTCATCGCCGAACTGTGCGCCGGGGCCGGGCTGGACTGGCTCCTGATCGACGCCGAACACAGCCCCAACGGCCTCGAATCGATCCTCGCCCAGCTGCAGGCAGTCCGCGGCTACCCCGCCCAGGCCGTGGTCCGCCCTCCGGTCAACGACACCGTGCTCCTCAAGCAATACCTGGACCTGGGTGCGCAGGACCTGCTCATCCCCATGGTCAACTCCGCCGCGGAGGCCAAGGCTGCCGTCGCGGCCGTGCGCTACCCGCCGCACGGAGTCCGGGGCGTCGGCTCGGCCCTGGCCCGCGCTTCGCGTTGGAACCGGATCCCGGATTACCTCGCCCGGGCCGCCGAGACCGTCAGCGTCACGGTCCAGATCGAAACCGAGGCTGCCGTCGCCGCCGTGGAGGAGATCCTGGCGGTCGACGGCGTCGATGCCATCTTCCTCGGGCCCTCCGACCTTGCCGCGTCCATGGGCCTGCTCGGCGAGCAGGAACACCCCAAGGTGCGTGCCGCCGTCGAGCACTGCCTCGCCGCCGCGAAAACCGCGGGCAAACCGGCCGGTGTCAACGCCTTCAACGAAGCCACGGCCCGGGCCTATATGGACGCCGGGGCCTCGTTCCTGCTGGTCGGTGCCGACGTCGCGCTCCTTGCGCGCGGCACCGAAGCCCTCGCGGACAAGTTCATCTCGGCAACCCCCGACGGCGGAGCGCCCCTCGACGGGTCAGGCGGAGGGCCGCCGAGCTACTGAACATTTCTCACGCGGCTCGCGGGTCAGATGCTGCGCCGCAGGCCTCATTAACTCCCGTGCCGCGCGCGATGATGCGGGTAAGTAGTCGCCACTCTTCCGGAGGTTCTTGCTGGGAGCTACATTGGATATCCCGAGGCCGCTCGGGGGCGGTCGAGGAGGGGGTCGACCGCAATTTCAATGGAGCATGCCGTGGTCCCGCAACCAGATCTCAATCCTCAACAAACTGCAGCCACTACCGAACCGCCAGCTACAAGGCGTTCAGGCCCGGTGGAGTACGATCTTCGGGCGGTTTACGTCCCGCAGTCCGGGCTGTTTCTGGATGATGAGGGGCGCGAATTCTTCGTAACTGCCGTGGAATTCTGGGAGCACGCGACGGTGGTCAGTCTGTGCTGGAAACGCAGGCCCATGGCAGGGCAGGGAAGTCCGCCCCTGGTTGCCACTGACGAGCACGACCGTGTCCTGGGCGTGAAGCGCATCTGGAACGTCGGTGCGCGGTCGATCCAACATTTTGAACCGATTTCAACGTCAGCCCGCGCATTGACGGTGCTCATCGCCAGGAAAACAGGAACACAGGAACTGTTCAGCTGCAGGACGCCTCCGGCAAAGAAAGAGGCCACGAAGTAAGCTAGGCGGAGCGCGCGATGCCCCGTGTTGACCTGCGGATATGGTCGGGCGTGAGGCCGGTCAGCGAGGCAAGTTCAAGGTCATCGCAGGCTTGGGTGCGGAGCGCCGTGACAATCAACGCCTCCCGCTGATTAACGATCTGGTCGCGGTGCCTTTCGGCTGCCTTGAGTTGCTCGCTTTTCGCCCTCAAGGCATCCACGTGTGCGCCTCGCGGAAGCCCACTCGGGTGGAGGTCGTCATAAGCCAAAGCAATGGTTCGGACAGCCCGAATGTTCTCCCCGGTCACCGCGGAAATTGTGGCCAGGGTGAGCCCGTCTTCAAGGGCCTGGGCGATCATCTCGTTGCGGGCAGCGGTCAATGTGCGGATGGCACTCGTCGCATGGGTCAGGAGTTGCCTGTGCGCCGCGAGGGCGTGCGTGAGCTTGCTGCGCTCCCCTTTGGTCACGGTTTGGGGCCGCGCTGGCGCCTTGGCCCGGTAGGTGTACCTGCCTGTGGTTGACGGACCCCGAAGGGACCCGGATTGGGCTGGCATTGGATCCCTTTCGGACTCTTCGCGAACTTCTGATCTATGAAATCTAGGCGGCGTTCGCAGAGCTGCGGAAATACCAATACCGAGTGAACCCATAAGGAAAGTGCATAGAAGATTCCCATATAGGGATGAAATTTCCCTAATTGACCACGGAGCCCCCATATGGAACAGGCGGTCATAAGGGTCTCTTATTGATCCACGCACAATAGGTCTTATCCACGGCGCCCGGCAGTGCCTAGTCTCGAAATTGGGGATTCGACACCCGAATCCTGAGTTTCACGATTCTGGAGAAGACAATGTCCGAGTACCTGCCGGCGTCGAGGGTCACACGCATCAAGTCCTCAGCGAGCGTTGCGGCCGCCGCCCGCGTCCGTGAACTACGAGCTGAAGGCATCCCGATCATCGACCTGACCGTCGGCGAGCCGGACTTCGACACACCTGACCACATCAAGGTGGCAGCTATCGAAGCGATCAACGCAGGCGAGACCAAATACACCTCCGTGACTGGAACGCCCGAGCTGCAGACCGCTATCCTCCGCCGGATCGAAGGCCACACCGGCGTGCACTACGAAGCGAACCAACTGACCATCGGCGGCGGTGCCAAGCAAGTCCTATACGTGGCGCTCATGGCATCGCTCAACGAGGGCGACGAAGTCATCGTCCCGGCACCGTACTGGGTGTCCTACCCGGACATGGTCCTCGCCAACGACGGCACACCCGTGATCGTCGCTTGCGGAGAAGACACTGGCTTCAAGCTCACGCCGGCCGCTCTCCGCGAAGCCATCACCGCCAAGACCAAGTGGCTCATCCTCAACGCACCGTCCAACCCAACAGGCGCCGTGTACTCACGCGAAGAACTGCAGGCGCTGGGTGCCGTGCTTGAGGAATTCCCTCACGTCTACATCCTCACTGACGAGATCTACGACGAAATCCACTTCGGGGACGGCCGGGTGACCAGCCTCGTCACTGCCGTTCCGTCCCTGCGTGGCCGCATCCTGCTGGTGAACGGCGTCTCCAAAGCCTATGCAATGACCGGTTGGCGGCTTGGCTACGGCGTGGGTCCGGCGCCTTTGATCGCGGCGATGAACAAGCTGCAGTCGCAGACGTCCTCATGCCCGTCGTCGGTCAGCCAGGCAGCCGCGGCAGCTGCGCTGAACGGCGACCAGTCGTTCGTCCGGGACAGCGTGGAGGTGTACCGCAAACGCCGGGATGTCGCCGTCGAGGGCCTCAACGCCATTGACGGACTGTCCGTTGCGCCGGCCGAGGGTGCCTTCTACGCCTACGTGAACTGCAGCGGGGTCATCGGCAAGACCGCTCCCGACGGCACAGTCATCGAGAACGACCAGGATTTCACGCTGTACCTCCTCAACGCGGCCGCGGTCGCTGTCATCCAGGGTTCCGCCTACGGCCTTGGCCCCTACTTCCGGATCTCCTTCGCCACATCGCTGGAGACCATCAACGCCGGCGTGGACTCGATCCGCAAGGCAGTTAGCGCCCTCAACTAAGCCCTACGGGCACTCCAGAAGCCAGCCAAGAGAAAGATTCAGGAAATGATCCACGTAAAGACCAAATTCCAGAGGCCGGACGCCGACGTCGTCAGTCGCCTCGCGGCGTTTTCCTCCGCGACCATCCACGAGGCCCAGGGCCGCAGGGGCGCCCTGAGCTCCAAAATCAAGCCGATCGACCGCTCCATGTCGTTCTGTGGCCCCGCCGTGACAGTGGCCTGCGCCCCGCAGGACAACCTCATGCTTCAGGTCGCCATCCACTACGCCCAGGCCGGCGATGTGGTCTTGGTCGGTGCCCAGGAATTTTCCGACGCCGGCACCTTCGGCGACGTCTTGGGCAATGCGATGAAGGCCAAAGGCATTGCGGCCATGGTGACGGATTCCGGCGTGCGGGACACCCAGGACCTCATCGAACTGGGCCTCCCGGTGTTCTCGGGCAGCGTCTGCATCAAGGGCACGGTCAAGGAAACCCTTGGGCCGATCAACCACCCACTCGTCTTCGGCGATGAAATCATCTACCCGGGAGACATCCTCCGCGGTGACTCTGACGGCGTCGTGGTCGTCCGCCGCGAGGAAGCTGAGGAGGTCATCGCGCTCTCCCAGGCCCGGGACGACGCCGAACGCGAGCTCATCAAGGCCTACCACGCCGGAGGCACCACCATCGAGTTGTGCGGACTGACGGAAAAGCTGAAGGCCAAGGGACTCCTGGTCGAAGACTGATTGTCTCGCCGGGGCCGGTCACCGAATACGGTGGCCGGCCTTTTGCGCGCCCTGAGAGCTTTTGCGCGCGCGTTTCCGGGCACGAATAAGGCGCCTTGCCGGGGGCAAGGCGCCTTCGTGGTGCAGTGGGTTTGAGGGCAGAGTCAGTCCAGTCCGAGGCGTCCAGGCCGGGCGTCGACCAGGTACCACTCGATGCTGTGTCCGGCGTGGGCGGGCATGAGGCTTCCTTCGAAGACGAAGAGAGGTTCGCCCAGGCCGCCCAAAGGACGCCAGAAACCATTCCTTGGGCAGTGGAATCCGGTCCGTGCACTGATCGTTCCGACGGTTGGATTCGAAACCCACCGGGTCTGGCTGATCTTTTTCACCGCTGTTCCTTTGATTGGGATCACGGAATCCGCGAGCCGCTTTCGAATTACTTGGTAATTCGATAATAGGAAATAAAAACGCCCGTGAATAAGACCAAAGATGTCTGTCCGGATAAGGCAATGTTATGGATGGATCAAGCCTCGGATGGATCGGCCGCGTACTTGCTGATCAACTGTTGCTGCAGCATCTCCTTGACCAGGATGAGCACGGCAGAGGCGGCCTCTGACAGTGGCTCGTGGTCAGGGGTGCACAGGGCAATCTTGCTCTGCAGGGCCGGTTCGACGATCCGCAGGACCTTGAAGTTCTCCTCAGGGAAGAGCGCATCGGCTGCGGATTTGGGAAGGACGGTGGCCCCGAGGTTTGCGCGAATGAGCCTGACAAGCGAGGGAACCGATTCCACTTCCCCAACGAGCCGCAGGGGCAACCCTTGCTCGGCCAGGCCCTTCTCGATGATCTGGCGCAGGGTGTGGTTCTTTTCGGGGAGGAATAGTCCCAGGCCGCTGGCCTCTTCGAGGGTGACCGTTGTCCGCCCCTGGGCCACATCGACGTCTTCGTGGGTCACCAAGTGCAGGTCTTCCACAATCATGGTGGTGAACTGCACTCCGCGGATCTTTCCCGGCTCGTAGATCAGGGCCATGTCGAGGCGGCCGTTCTTGATTGCCTCGCTCAGCACGCCGCCGAAGATCTCCGTCAGGTGCACCACAATGTCCGGGTATCGCCGGCCAACCTCGCGGATGATCTGCGGCGTCAGGCTGGAGGCCATGCTGTACGGTGCGATGGCGATGGACACCCTGCCCGACGGCGCGGCCCCGGATGTTGCTACGTCCTGCCGTGCTTGTTCCACGAGCCGCAGGATGGTCTGGGCGTGGCGATAGAGGGTGTGTCCCGCGGCAGTCGGCTCGACTCCTTGCTTGCTGCGGATCAGCAAGCGTTGCTTAAGATCACTTTCCAGCGCGGACACCTGCTGGCTAAGTGCGGGTTGGGCGACGTGGAGCGCTGCGGCGGCCTTCGTGATGCTCCCCGAATCGACGATCTTTACAAAATATGAGAGCTTCCGCGTGTCCATGGGTCTGCCTTCCTCCAAGCCCTCATTGGGGCCTGGATGCCATAAGGAAATTCTATGTAGGGACACACAATCCGTCTTTGTGTGACCTGTCTCTCAGCGACTAATTTGAGATCCACATCCCCATGGTGGCGTTTCCCAACCATTACCGGCAGTTCGTTGACTCCCCATCAACCAATTGTCCTGTTACCCAAATATAGACGCACTTGGCACGCTGCCTCGCAAATCGATCGTCACGTAAAGAGCACCCCATGAGACTTTCGGGCACACTGCCCTCCTGTCGCTGCTGCAGGGCCACCGCGCCCGCTGCCGCTCGGCGTCGTCGACCTTCAACAATGACGACGACGGCGATCGGCCGCGTGCGGTCCTGCCGGCAGTACGTGTGCCGTAGGTCATAACCGGGAGCTATCCCGTGATAGCGAATAGGTCTTTGTGCCCGAAGTTCGTGGGTGCGAGACTTCTATCACCAAAGAATTACCGGCAGCGCCTCTGATTGAAGAAGTTTAGCTAAACACTTTCAATCGAAAAGGCAACTGAGTTCACCGGATATTCCAGCCATTCGAATGGAATTACCGGACCCCAATGCAGAACCACGGAAAGAGAACCACGTGAACCCGACAATTGATCTTGTAGCGGATCTTGGAGAGGGATTCGGTGCCTACACCATAGGCAGCGACACCGATCTTCTGGAGATCGTCTCAAGCGCCAATATCGCTTGCGGGTTCCACGCGGGCGATCCCGACATCATGGACGCCACCGTTGCTGAATGCGTTCGCCGCGGTGTGGGTATTGGAGCCCATCCGAGCTTCCCTGACTTGCGTGGTTTCGGCCGCAGGGACATGGGCCTGACTGCCAACGAGGTGCGCGCGGATGTCCTGTACCAGCTGGGGGCCCTTAACGGCTTCGCCGCCTTCCACGGAACCAAAGTGACCCACGTTGCGCCGCATGGCCGGCTCGGAAATCTCGTAGCTGTCCGTCCGGACTACGCTGCGGCCGTAGCTGAAGCGGCCGCCCGCGTGGACAACGAACTCATCGTGGTCGCCCAGGAGGGCGAGTTGGCCAAGGCGGCACGTTCCGCCGGCCTGGACGTGGCCATTGTGGGCATCGTCGATCGCGCCTACCAGGAAGACGGCACGCTGGTTCCGCGCAGCCAGCCCGGCGCCGTACTGCACGATTCCTCGGCCATTGTCGAGCGAACCGTCCGTATGGTGTGCGAAGGCAAGATCCGTTGCGCCAATGGCACTGACATCGACATCTCCACGGACACCGTCCTTCTTCACGGAGACAACCCCGGAGCCGTCGAACTCGCCCGGCTCATTCGTTCGGAGCTCATCTCGGCCGGCGTCCGTATCGCCCCGTTGACCGAAGTCATGAATGCCAAGAGGAAGGCGGCCTGACATGTCCTCTCTGACCGCGGCTCCCACCGAGATCTACGAATCCGGAGACTCCGCATTGCGCGTCGTCGCCCTTGCTGAAGCAAGCGAGGACAACTGGCTCACGGTCCACCGTCTTGCTGACTGGCTGGAGAGCTGTGGCGCCGAGGGCCTTCACGGCGCAGTACCTACCTACGATTCCGTGCTGGTGGAATTCGACCCCGTCCTGGTGTCGGCCCGCCAGGTGCGCGCGTTCGTAAAGCTGGGGCTCCTTGAAATGGGTCGGTCCGCCGGCAGCGAAGCAACACCTCGTGAATTTGACGTTCCGGTGGTGTACGGAGGCGACTATGGTCCCGACCTGGAGAAGGTAGCCGAGTACCAAGGCATCTCCACCGAGGAAGTCATCCGCCTCCACACCGAAAAGACCTACACCGTCCGCTGCCTGGGTGCTCCTGCCGGCTCGCCCATGATGGACGGTCCCGCGTTCCCCAAGCCCGTGCCGCGCCTCAAGGATCCACGGCTCAGCGTCCCGGCGGGGGCAGTGGCAGTTGCCGGACGCCAAGCCGTCATCGCTCCCGCGTCCGCGCCGGGTGGTTGGTGCGTCATCGGTCAAACCCCGTTGACCGTCCTGAACATCCGCCGTGAACCACTGGTTCCCTACAAGCCAGGAGACATTCTCCGTTTCCGTCGTATCGAGGCCGGAGAGTTCGATTCATACGTCGGCAAGGAACTGGAACCAAGGCCATGAGTGGGCACATTCTCATCCAGCAACCCGGCAACGCCGTGGTCACAGACCTTGGCCGGTTCCGTGGACCTCGCTTTGGACTGCCTGTCAATGGCGCCTTGGACCAGTATTCGGCCCGGGCCGCCAACATCCTGGCCGGCAACCTGGACAACGATCCCCTGGTGGAGATCACGGCCCTGGACTTCAGGATGAAGGCGCACTCCGACATCCTGATCGCAGTCACGGGGGCTCCGCTGACGCTCACCGTCGGCGGGCGTCCGTGCAGCCAATGGGAACCGGTTTCGGTCCGAGCGGGCGAGACGGTGGCCATCCGGGGAATCAACCGGGGCCTCCGTGCCTACCTGGCCGTCCACGGCTCCGTGGAGGCACCAACGCTGCTGGGTAGTTGTGCTCCGGACACCGTTGTGGGCTTCGGCCTGCAGCTCAAGGAAGGAACCACGCTCCTGACCCGCCGCAGCGTGGGCCCGGTTCGCCAACCGTACTTCGACCTTCCGCTCTTCCGGCTTGGTCTTGAACGGCCGAACATGGGGCAGGAGCTGATGGTCGATGTGACCGATGGTCCGGATGTCGCTGAGTTTGGTGATTCCGCCGAGCTGCTCTTCACATCGGAATACGCCGTGAGTGGCCGGAGCAACCACATCGGCCTGAGGCTTGGCGGCGAACTTCCGGAAAGAACCTCAAATGGTGAAGTGCTATCACGCGGGGTCCCAGTGGGCGCCGTCGAGGTTCCTTCCCGGGAAGAGTTGCTGGTACTGCATCGGGGACGCGGCGTCACCGCCGGCTATCCCGTCCTCGCAGTGGTCACCAGTAATGGCCTGGACGTCCTTGCCCAAGCCCGCCCGGGCGACAAGGTCCACTTCAGGAAAACAACAGTGGCGGAGGCAACTTCCGCCCACCGGCGCTCGCGGGCGCAGCTTGAGACCCTCCGCGAATCCGTCAACACAGTCTTCGGACTACTTGGCATTGGATGCCGACCCCAGTGGCAGGACCTCCCGGTTGCGGCATGCAGCTAAAAACCTGTCGTCAAAACCAATAGGCGTTGCTACGCTCAACATCAAGAAGGAAATGTCATGACCGCTAACACCAACGCTGCGCAAGTGCAGCATGAACGGCTCACAGGCCGTCAAACGCGCAAGGTTGTCACCGCAGGCTGCGTTGGCATCTTCGTGGAACTTTATGACAACGGCATCTTCGCGTTTATGGCCGGAACACTTGCCTTGGTGTTCCTCGCCCCCGGCAACCCGGACAACGCCTTGTTGTTCGTCTTCGCCGGCTACGCAGTCTCGTTCTTCGTCCGGCCCCTCGGCGCAGTTGTTTGTGGCTATTTGGGCGACCGGATCGGCAGGCAAAAGCTACTGGTCTTCGTCATTCTGCTGATCAGCGTGGCCACCGCCGGTATCGGAATCCTGCCCACGTACGCGGCTATCGGCATCGCGGCTCCCATCCTGCTCGTTCTCCTGCGGCTCCTGCAGGGCTTCTCTGTTGGTGGCGAAGCCGCCGGCGCCATGACCTTCCTCGCTGAACACGCCCCCGAGGGCAAGCGCGGCATCATCACCTCCTACGCGCAGATCGCTTCGTTCGCAGCACTGCTCACCGGCACCCTTGTAGCGTTCTCCATGTCTCCGTGGCTCACCCAGGCCGCGATCGACGGCGGTGGCTTCGGCGCCTTCGCATGGCGCATTCCTTTCCTGGTCGCCATTCCCATGGGCGTCATCGGCTGGTACATCCGCAAGGCCATCGCGGACACGCCCAACTTCACGAAGCTCAAGGAAGAGGGCGGCCTCTCCAAGAACCCGCTCAAGGAAGCCTTCCAGTCCGCTGAGCACCGCCGGGCCATGGTTCTGGCCCTCTTCATCCCGCTCATGAACGGCTCCGGCTACTACGTCCTGTTCTCCTACATGCCCACGTTCCTCAAGGGCAAGCAGCTCAACTTCACCATCGGCGAGGCTTTGTTCATCACCGCCTGCAGCCTGGTTGTCATCTGCATCGCCATTCCTTTCATGGGCGCCCTGTCCGACCGCATCGGCCGCAAGAAGGTCATCGCCGGCTCCGCCATCGCCATGACCATCCTGGGCATCCCGTCCTACGCCCTCATCGCAACAGGAAACATGGGCCTGGCTATCTTCGGTGCCTCCATCATGGCCATCGTCTTCGCCGGCCACACGGCCGTCATCCACATCCTGATCGTTGAGTTGTTCCCCACCCGTGTTCGGTATTCCGCGTACGGCCTCGGCTACAACATCTCCTCCGCGCTCTTCGGCGGAACTGCTCCGTTGCTGATGACCTGGCTCATCAGCAGCACCGGCAACATCTACATGCCGGCCTTCTACGCAGTCGTCACGGCGCTCGGCACGCTCGCAGCCGTGAGCACGGTCAAGGACCGGGCACACGAACCCCTGCGCGACGCTTAGGCGCCGCTGACCTCCAGGCACAGTTCGTGCCTTCCATTTCCACTCTTTGGAGAACCGATGTCTTTTTCCGACTACAACACCGCCCTCGTCACCGGAGCGTCAACCGGTATGGGTGCCGCGATCACGGAGCGCCTGGCCAAAAGGGGCCTGACCGTTCATGCCGTGGCCCGCAACGAGGAACGCCTCAGCGAACTGGCCGATCGTACGGGTGCTATCCCGCACGTAGTCGACCTGACCGACACGGCGGCCCTGACCGCCGTCGTGAGCGAGCTGAAGGTCGACGTCCTGGTCAACTGCGCTGGAGTTTCCCGGCCCGGGAACCTCTTGGACTCGTCCGAGCAGGACATCGACGAGCTCATCGACGTCAACCTTCGCGGCCTGCTTCAGCTCACGCGGCTGGTCCTGCCGGGCATGGTGGAGCGCGACCTTGGCCACATCATCAACATCAGCTCGATCGCCGGGGTCTACAACTTCTATGGGCACACGGTGTACCACGCCACGAAGGCAGCCGTGCACCAGATCTCCCGCCAGCTCAGGAACGACACGGTCGGCAAGCGCATCCGCGTGACCGAGATCTGCCCGGGGCGTGTGGAAACCGAGATCTTCGGCCGGAACATGGGCGGCACGCCTGAAGCCATGGAAGAAGCGTGGAAGACGTACTACGAAGGCTACGAGTCGCTGACCACTGACGACATCGTCAACGCCCTCGACTACGCCATCGAAACCCCGCGCCACGTCAATGTGGGCATGCTGGAACTCATGCCGACGTTCCAGGTCCCCGGCGGTCTCACCTTCGACAGGCGCTGACCCCCGCCTCCCTTGAGGCGCCGCGCCCGTCCTGGGCGCCCCAAAGTTCCAGTGACATCACTCCCGTTGCTGGAAATACAAGCTGGCGGCCGCGAATTTCGCGGCCGCCAGCACCCGTTTCCGGGGAAAAAGCCTTTTAGTCGGGCCTGCCTCTTTGGGCGGGCCCGCCGCTTAGGAAGGGCCCGACGCTTAGGAAGGGCCCGACGTCGGGCGCTCAGTCCTCGTGAAGGGCTTGCGTCAGGTGGTGCGTGGGGATGCGGTCGCGGTCATACGTGATTTCCGTGTAGCCGTGCGGTTCCGGCCGGCCGTCGTGCCCGAGGTTGACGAACACGATTTCCTCGATGGTCAGGATGCTGTCGCGGGTGATCATGTTGCGCACCTCCGCACGCATGGTCAGTGACGTCCGGCCGAAACGGACCGCCGTCAGGCCCATCTCCACCAGGTCGCCCTGGACGGCCGAGCTGACGAAGTTGATTTCGGAGATGTACTTGGTGACGGCGCGGCCGTTTCCAAGTTGGAGGATTGCGTAGATTGCCGCTTCCTCGTCGATCCATTTCAGCAGGCTTCCACCGAACAGCGTGCCGTTGGCGTTGAGGTCCTCCGGACGTATCCACTTGCGGGTCCGGAACGTGATGTCAGCCTTTTCCATAATGCGAGATTAGCCGAGCCTGGACGCCCGCGTCTCCTGCGGCGTGCCATGCTTGGCGCGACTCCGTAACATGGATACGGTGCACCCGGTTCAGGGCACAACACGACACGCCGATTCGCGCACCACGCGGCACACCGGGAACGCGCTGGAGGAACACCATGAAGATCGACAAAACCCACCGTAGCGCTGGGCTGGGCGCCCGGCCTTCCGGCTTGGACTTCTGACCATGCCACCGTTGGACGCCGTGCTGGGCGCCTGGTCCATGAACTGGCCTGCCCTGGTCATTCTTATCGCCGCAGTCGCCCTGTATTCAAAGGGGCTGATTGCTGCCAAGCGCCGGGACATCCGCTGGCCCTTGTGGAACTCGTTTGCCTTCTTCGCCCTTGGCCTGGGTAGTTTCGCGGCACTGAGCTTCGGATTCCCGGGAACCTACAGCCACGATCTGCGGTGGGCATTCACCCTCAAAGTGACGTCCTACCTGTTTGTGGTCCCGCTCTTGATTGGCCTCGGCAAGCCGCTGACACTCGCAAGGCAGACCCTTGGCCCCGTCGGCGCGGCGAGGGTCGAAGCGGTCCTCGGGCACCGGCTCGTTCGCATGCTCAGCAACACGCTCGTGGCGGCACTTCTGGGGCTCGCCATGTTCACAGTGTTCCTGACGCCGTTCTTCTACGTGCTTCGGACCAACCCCGCCGCCGACATGATCCTGACTTTGCTGGTGCCCGTCATGGGACTCCTCATGACCGTACCGATCATGGAAGACGGCGCAGGACGCACCTCATCGCTCATTGTGGTCGAGTTCATCTTTGTATTTATTGAGCTGCTCGCCGACGCGGTGCCTGGGGTCCTGATGCGGCTCAGTCCGGGAATTCTTGACGGCGCCACGTCAATTTTGGGCAATCAGCCAGGTTGGTTTCCCTCACCGTTGCGTGACCAGCAACTCGCGGGAGACTTGATGTGGTTCCTCGCGGAGATCGTGGATCTTCCCCTCATCATCCTGATGTTCGTCCGGTTCTCCCGGAGCGACAAGCACGAGGCCAAGAGCTTCGACGACTTGAGTGATGAAGAAATCGAAGCCTTGAATCGGGCACATCTGGGGCAGGGCGGACGCAGCCTGGATTGATGGTGCGAGCCGGCCGGGCTGACGGTGCGGGGGCGGGCGTTGCCCGGGCTGGCGCTGGCCGGTCCCTAGGCCATCGCCGTGTGTGAGGCGCTGTGCGAATCGATCGGCTTCGCGTAGCACTGTGAGTGGCTGACGCCGATGTACGGACCGAAGTTGGGCACTGGGGCGAAGCCGGCGCTTTCGTAGAAGCTGCGGCCGTCCGATTGGGCAGATCCCGCTTCGGCCGTGATCACGCTGAAACCGTGGGCATGTGCCTGCGCCTCCAGCGCGGCAAGGATCGAACTCGCAACTCCTGAGCCCCTCGCGTACGGGACGACGTACAGCCGTTTGATTTCGGCGGTTTGAGCATCCAGAATCCTTAGCCCTCCGCAACCCAGAGGCTGGCCGGAGCACTTTTCGTAGGCAACGACGAAAACGGCAGTATCAGATTCCGATGGCGCGGGTCCGGGCTCGTGGTCTGAGTTACCGAAGCGTGCGTCCAGTTCGGCTTGCTGCGCCGCGCGGAGGTCTGCACCCACCGGATTTGCCCAGGTGACCTGCCTGATGTTGAGCCGCGGATTGGTCTGCATCGGAACCTCTTTCGCCGGAGGGGGTTATGCCTATCAAGCCTAGGAAGCGGGGGTTACCGCGGTGTTTCCTCTGCGTAAGCGTCCGGAGAATTACCGGGGCGTCGGAGTTGGCCGCAACCGTTATTCGACGGCGTCGCCGGTGGGATCCTCGACTGTCCGGTCGGCCAAGGCAAGTCCGCCTACGGGGCTTTGGTCCCAGTGCAGCAGCCGCCAGCCGATCTCCGGGTCGCCTTCGAGGACCACGATTCCGGTGTTCTGCAACTGGTGGGTGGCGGCGAACTCGCGGCCGACATCCACGGCACGGCGACCGGCCCAGCAGCGGATCGCGGCACCATGGCTGACCACGACGGCGGTTTCGTCGCCTGCCGCTGCCACTTTGGCAATGGCAGCGTCGTAGCGGGCGAAGAACTCGTGGCCGTTGCCCGCTCCCGGCATGCGGACGTCGAGTTCACCGTCGGTCCAAGCGAAAACGGTGCTCATGTACCGATGGTGCGATTCGTGGTCGGTGAGCTTCTCCAAGGCCCCGGCCTCAATCTCCTGCAGGCCGTCCAATACAGTGGCCTCAAGCCCGAGGGCTTTTGCAAGCGGGGCCGCCGTCAGCTGGGTGCGGATCAGCGTGGATGCATAGATGGCCGTGATGTCCTCGTTGGCAAGAGACTCCGGGAGCGCAGCGGCCTGACGTTCGCCGAGTTCAGTTAGTCCCGGACCGGGAAACGCCGTGTCCAATTGCCCCAAGACGTTTCCCGGGGTTTGCCCGTGGCGGATAAGCAAGAGCCTCATGCTGACACAATTCCTTACATCGATTCGGAAACGCCGGGTCCATGTGGCCTTTACTTCAGGTGGTCCACCAACTGGTCCGCGATACCCGTGTACTTGCCCGGAGTAAGTGCCAGGAGGCGTGCCTCGGCTTCGGGAGACAAGCCAAGGCTCGAGACGAACTCCTGCATGCGGACGGCATCGACGCGCTGGCCGCGGGTGAGATCCTTGAGTCGCTCGTACGGGTTCTCCATGCCCTCAACGCCGGCGATGGCCTCGGCGCGCATGACCATCTGGATCGCCTCGCCCAGGACTTCCCAGTTGGTGTCGAGGTCGGCTGCCAGCACATCCTCGGCGACGTCCAGGGCCTTGAGTCCCTTGGCAACATTCGAGATCGCAAGGAGCGAGTGCCCGAACGCGACGCCGATGTTGCGTTGCGAGGAAGAGTCGGTGAGGTCTCGCTGCCAACGGGAGGTAACCAGCGTGGCCCCCAGGGTGTCCAACAGTCCGTTGGAGATCTCGAGGTTTGCCTCGGCGTTTTCGAAGCGGATCGGGTTGACCTTGTGCGGCATGGTGGAGGAGCCGGTGGCGCCGGCAACCGGGATCTGGCGGAAGTAGCCAATCGAGATGTAGCTCCAGATGTCCGTGCAGACGTTGTGCAGGATGCGGTTGAAGCGGGCTACGTCGGCATACAGTTCGGCCTGCCAGTCGTGGCTTTCGATCTGGGTGGTCAGCGGGTTCCACGTCAGTCCCAGGCCCTCAACGAAGGACTGGGCTACGGCCTGCCAATCGGCGCCGGGAACGGAAGCGACATGCGCTGCATAGGTGCCGGTAGCGCCGTTGATCTTGCCGAGGTACTGGGTCTTGGAAACGCGGTCCAGCTGGCGGCTCAGGCGGTGCGTGATGACTGCCAGTTCCTTGCCAAGAGTGGTGGGCGTAGCCGGCTGGCCGTGCGTGCGGGAGAGCATCGGGACGGCACGGTTCTCCTCGGCCATCTCTTCGATCTGCTTCACCAAGGCGGTGGCAGCAGGAAGCCAGACATCTTCCACGGCACCCTTGACGCCCAAGGCGTAGGAGAGGTTGTTGATGTCTTCCGACGTGCAGCCGAAGTGCACCATTGCGGTCAGGTTCTCGATACCGATCGCGGGGAGGCGGCGGCCGATGTAGTACTCAACGGCCTTGACGTCGTGGACCGTGACGGCTTCGATTTCAGCGAGTTCCGTGACCGAAGCGGCGTCAAACTCAGTGACGATGGCGCGCAGCTTCTCCTGTTGTTCCGCGGTCAGGGGGCCGGCGCCCGGAAGCACGTTGTTGCTGGTCAGGTGGATGAGCCACTCGACCTCGACGGCCACGCGGTCGCGGTTGAGAGCGGCCTCGGACAAATAGTCGACCAAGGGAGCGACGGCGGACTGGTACCGGCCGTCCAGCGGGCCCAAGGCGATCGGCTCCGGCGACGCGGCGAGAGCCAGGCGTCCAGAGGGCGTACGGGTAACAGCGGCGGCGACGGTTTCAGGCATGAGGCAATTCTTTCATGAACTCGGCTCGCGCCATTAAGCCGGACTTCTCTATGTGCATAACATCGCAGTTTCCCCGCCCCGGCTGTGTTTCGGGCAGTTATCCACATAGCCGATCACGGCGGTTCCGCGCCCCCGGAGCACAACGTAGCGTCGGTGCCACAACATCAATGGACACAGAGGAGGGCAACGTCTTGAGCGGCATTCTTATGGCGGCCGGAGGAACGGATCTGGATTCGCCGCAATGTATTACACGAGATGCGGAGATCCAGAAGCTCGGATGGCGGATGAGCGTCTGCGCCGACCAAGCCGATGCCGTCCTTGCCAAGCTGGCGCAGTTGCAACTCGAGGAATGGGAGTCCCCGGCCGGCCGTGCCTACCGGACCACGCTGGCTTTGCAGGCCGCCGCCCTTCGAAGGGCGCGTGATGCCTTGCGCGAGGCCGCTGCAGTGACTCTCCGCCATGCCCAAAATGTGGCATCGAAACTCCAGCCTGGCTTCTGATGGCCGAGGTCGCTCCTGTCGGCGCGGGCGGAAGTCCCCACCCTCGAACACCCGAGCCGGATGGCACATTGCGGATACGCGGCGGAGTCGGCGGAATCCGTTTCCAATTCGAAGAGCTGCTTGCTGGCGCTGCCGCGCTGGACGGACTGGTGCTCCAACTGCAGGCCATTGAAGTGGAAGCCGAAGCGGTGAGGGTGGCTCTCTTCCCGTACCAGGGCTCGTCCTACACGAGTGGAAGCAACGCCATCATTGCTGTCGGTGAGAGCGGACGGGACGTTGGACGGGTCCGCGAACAGCTTCAGCGGATCGGCAACGATGTCAGGGCAAGCCACCGTGAATACGAGTTTGCGGAATCACATGCGGCGATCAGGTTGCGGGTGGGCATGGGAATGCCAGTCCTCGCGACTGGCCCGAATCCCCTGGACCTTGGCCTGAGGGGAGTCACAGAAGGAGCCGTCCGGGATCTGACCCGGATATTGGAACTGATGATGGGGCTACCCCCTGCAGCGGCAAACCTTGCGGGGGCGATCGTCGGGCCCACTGATGTCGGCGTTGTCCTGAGAGCCATCGTGGCGGCCCCTGCATTGTCTTTCCTCAGGCCGCGTCCCATTGCGGTCGGCCGGGGCGAGACCGCCACGAAGAGCATGGACCTGTCGGCGGCAGGAATGCTCAGGGAGCTGGATCACCTCGGTGCCACTTCAGAGGGCGAGATAGAAGTTGTGCAGGTGGACAGGGACGGAGAGAAGGCTTGGGTGGTGTTGATTCCGGGTACCCAGCCTGGCAATCCGCCCGGAGGCAGCAATCCATTGGACGAAGCCGGGATTGCCGAAGCGCTGGGCTACAACTCGACGGAGACCAGCAAGGCCATCCGTCAGGCATTGCTTGAGGCAGGCGCCGCAGCCGGCGAAACGGTGGTGGCAGTCGGCCATAGCCAGGGCGGAATCCATGCCATGAACTTGAGCCAGGACAAAGCGTTCCTCGCCGATTATGACCTCAAGTTTGTTGTGACAGCTGGATCGCCCGTCGGCGGGATCACCCCGCAAGCCGGCATCGGGAGCCTGCATTTGGAGCACGAACAGGATTGGGTTCCCGGGGCGGACGGCAAAGCGAATCAGGATACCAAGGACAGGGTCACGGTGACCATGACCAATCCGGTGAGCCTGGCACCCGGCGAAGAGCCAGGCATCGGACCGGCGCACAGGCTCTCACGCTATGAGGAAGGGGCAAAGCTCGTGCAGCTCAGTTCCGATCCTTCACTGGCCGCTTCCACAGCCGCTCTTGGCGGAATACTGGGCGCTGGCGGAGCGGCCAAAGTGACGCGGTTCAAACTGACCCGCGAAACACCCCCGGCCCCGCGGGCAGGACGATGAAGAAAGCCGAGGAACATGCCTGGCGTAAGGCTTCTTATCGCCTGCTACCGCCTGCCACCGCCCGGAATCCAGCTGGCCACCATGGAAATCAGGCTGATGATGATCGCAGCGAGAACCGCCGTCCAGAAGAAACGGTCGATGGTGAGGTGCACAGGTGTGTAGCTACTAAGCCAGGCCGTCAGGGACAACATGGCCGCGTTGATGACAATCGTGAACAGGCCGAGGGTGAGGATCGTGATCGGAAGGGAGAGCAGCTTGACCAAAGGCCGCACAAAGGCATTGACGATGCCAAAAATGAGCCCTATGAAGAGATAGGCAAGAACCACGCCGAAGGTGTCACTGCCTTGAGTGACCCCCGCGTTGCTTACTGCGTTGGTGGTTGCCGAAGTGGAAATATCCATTCCGGGCAGAATCCAGCTGGCAACCCAGAGGGCCAGCCCGTTGATCAGGACACGCACGATGAATGAACCCATACGCCCATGCTTTCACATGCGCCGGTTTTCACATGCGCCGGTTTTCGCCCACGCTGGCCGGAGGGCTTGCCAGCGTGGGCCGAAGCCCTGCAAGTAGGCTGGTGCCATGAATTCTTCTGACAACGCACCGGAGGGCGTGCGTCCCCGCCCGGTTGTGGACAGGCTCCCCAAATATGCTGCAGGCAAGCCTCCCGCAGCAATAGAGGGCCTGACCAGCTACAAACTGTCGTCCAATGAAAACCCGCTGCCCCCGATTCCCGCTGTGCTCGAGGCAATCGCTGATCAGTCGGACATCAACCGGTATCCCGACCCCTTGTCCACCAAGCTGCGCACGGCGCTCGCTGACTTCCTTGGAATCCCTGCTGACGACGTCGTCACTGGAGCCGGAAGCCTCGGAGCCCTGAACCAGATCCTTTCCACGTTTGCAGGGCAGAACCACGACGGCAAGGCTGATGAGGTTATCTACGCCTGGCGCTCCTTTGAGGCCTACCCCATCTCCGTAGGACTGGCCGGTGCCGAGAGTGTCCAGATCCCGTTGCTTTCCGATGGACGCCACGATCTCGAGGCCATGGCGGCCGCTGTCACCGTCCGCACCAAGGTGATTTTGCTCTGCACGCCGAACAACC
Organism: Arthrobacter sp. efr-133-R2A-120; assembly: GCF_030209835.1. Classification (GTDB taxonomy): domain Bacteria; phylum Actinomycetota; class Actinomycetes; order Actinomycetales; family Micrococcaceae; genus Arthrobacter. The sequence goes on from NZ_JARVRF010000041.1 coordinate 24,896, forward strand.
CCACGGGTCCCATCATCACCGCCGAGGAAACCGAACGGTTCATCCAGTCAGTGCCGGCGGGCGTCGTTGTTGTTATCGATGAGGCCTACCAGGAGTTCGTCAGGGACGAGAACGCCGTGGACGGCATCAAGCTGTACCGCAAGTACCCTAACGTCGTGGTCCTCCGTACCTTCTCCAAGGCTCACGGGCTAGCGGGGCTGCGTGTTGGATACAGCGTTTCCGGTCCGGATCTCACTCAGCATTTGCGCGTCGCTGCCACGCCTTTTGCCGTCTCGCAGATTGCCGAACGTGCCGCCATTACCTCCTTGGAGAATTTCGACCAGGTTGTTGAAAGGGTACAAAGCCTGGTCGATGAGCGGGACCGGGTTACCGCAGGACTCCGGGAGCTCGGATGGTTCTTGCCCGAGGCCCAAGGCAACTTCGTCTGGCTGAATCTTGGTGAGCATAGCGCCGAATTTGCCGGACTTGCAGGCGAGCGTGCGTTGTCCGTGCGGGCCTTCGGCAACGAAGGCGTCCGGGTCAGCATTGGAGAGGTCGAGGCCAATACTCGATTCCTCGAACTCTGTGCGTCCTATACAAAAGCGCCGCAGGCTTCCTAGCGGTTAACAAATGCCCCTGCGTCCCTTACTGCGGATAAAGTAAGGGACGAAAGCCAAGATATGCCGATTCCGGAATGCATTCCGGAATCGGCATATATCAGCGAATATTGCTCAGCATCGGGCTGCGGCAGGCAAGGAGACGGAATGGGCGCAACTCAATTGCCCACCCCCGGGATCAACGGAACGGGACTGGATCAGCAGTCTCCTGCGGGAGGCGCTTCGAGCGATCCCGCGGCCGACATGATCCAGCTGCTGGGGCCGGACGGCAAGCTAGGGACAGATCCCGTCTTCTCGGACTACGCCAAGCGCCTTGAGCCTGAGCAGCTCCGCGGCTTCTATGCCGACATGGCCAAGGTCCGCCGCTTCGACCAGGAGGCCACGGCCCTTCAGCGCCAAGGAGAGCTGGCACTGTGGGTTCCCCTGACCGGCCAGGAGGCCGCCCAGATCGGTTCCGGGCGCGCTACCCAACGTCAGGACTACATCTTCCCCACATACCGGGAACACGGCGTTGCGCTGACCCGCGATGTGGATCTGGCGGAACTCCTGAAGCTGTTCCGCGGAATTTCGAATGGTGGCTGGGATCCCACCGAGAACAACTTCCATCTCTACACCCTTGTGCTTGCGGCCCAGACGCTGCATTCCGTTGGGTACGCCATGGGAATCCAGCGCGACCAAAAGCTCGCGGAAGCCAATGGTTCCAACGATCCGAAGGCTGCTGTTGTGGCCTACTTCGGCGACGGTGCCAGCTCCGAAGGCGACGTCCACGAATCCATGGTCTTCGCGGCGTCCTACAACGCTCCCGTGGTGTTCTTCTGCCAGAACAACCACTGGGCCATCTCCGTCCCCACCGAGGTCCAGACCAAGGTTCCGCTGTTCAACCGAGCCAAGGGATACGGCTTCCCGGGCATCAGGGTGGACGGCAACGACGTCATCGCAGTCCATGCGGTCACCGAGTGGGCGCTTGAGCACGCGCGTGAAGGCCGTGGTCCCGTGCTCATTGAGGCATATACGTATCGCGTTGGTGCCCACACGACGGCGGACGACCCCACCAAGTACCGCGAATCTGCCGAGGAAACCGCCTGGCGGGGCAAGGATCCCTTGGATCGCCTGGAGAAGTACCTCCGCAGCGAGGGCTTCGCCGATGAAGCTTTCTTCGAGCAAGTCAGGGTTGACGGTGACAAGCTCGCCGCCCACGTCCGCAGCACCGCGCAAGGTCTGCAGGGCCCCAACTTCCGCGAGTCATTCGCCGGTGTCTATGCCGAGCCGCACCCGCTGGTGGCCGAGGAACTTGCTTGGTTCGAGGAATACTCCGCCGGATTCGAAGGCGACGAGGAAGAGGGGACAGACAACTGATGACCACTATGACCATTGCCAAGGCCATCAACGAAGGCCTGCGTGCCTCGCTCACCAACAACCCGAAGTCCTTGCTTATGGGCGAAGACATCGGCCCGCTGGGCGGAGTCTATCGCGTGACCGACGGACTCATCCGGGAGTTCGGCGCAGACCGCGTAGTGGATACCCCACTGGCTGAGTCCGGCATCGTCGGCACGGCCATAGGCCTGGCCTTGCGCGGCTACCGTCCCATCTGCGAAATCCAGTTCGACGGCTTTGTGTTCCCCGGCTTCAACCAGATCACCACGCAACTGGCCAAGATGCACTCGCGCAGCGGCGGCAAGTTGACTGTCCCCGTGGTCATCCGCATTCCCTACGGTGGCGGCATCGGCTCGATCGAACATCACTCGGAATCGCCCGAAGCGCTGTTCGCCCACACAGCCGGCTTGCGCATCATCACTCCGTCCAATGCCCACGACGCCTACTGGATGATCCAGCAGGCTGTCGACTGCACGGACCCGGTCATCTTCTTCGAACCCAAGCGCCGCTACTGGCTCAAAGGCGAGGTGGACACCGAGAACCCAGGACCGGCGTCGGATCCGTTCCAAGCGCACGTCCTGCGCGAAGGCTCGGACGCCACCATCGTGGCTTACGGGCCGCTGGTCCCAGTCGCGCTGGCCGCCGCAGCGGCGGCGGAAGAGGACGGGCACAGCATCGAGGTGATCGACCTGCGCTCGATTTCCCCCATCGACTTCGACACTGTCACTACTTCCGTCAAAAAGACCGGCCGATTGATCGTTGCGCACGAAGCACCGACGTTCGGGGGGATCGGTGGAGAGATCGCCGCGCGGATCAGTGAGCGTGCTTTCCTGCACTTGGAGGCTCCGGTCATCCGCGTGGGCGGTTTCCACATGCCATATCCCGTGGCGAAGGTCGAAGAGGACTACTTGCCGGACATCGACAAGATCCTCGAAGCCCTGGACCGTTCCCTGGCCTACTAGCCGCCCCTGATTGCACCCTCCGCCACGCGGACGGGCCAGCCGAGATCGAGGACCTAAGTGACTGTTAAGAAATTCAACCTGCCGGATGTCGGCGAAGGCCTGACCGAGGCGGAAATCGTCTCCTGGAAGGTCAAGCCGGGCGACACCGTGGCCATCAACGATGTCATCTGCGAGATCGAGACCGCCAAGTCCCTCGTGGAATTGCCGTCCCCGTATGCCGGCACCGTGGCAGAATTGCTCGTTGCCGAAGGCATCACGGTTGAAGTAGGGACCGCGATTATCGGCATTTCGGACAATGCGCCGGGTGAGACCGCGCCCGCGTCAGCACCCGCTGCGCCGCTCGCCGCGCAGCCTGCGGCTCCGACGGCTGCCGCACCGTCCCCCACCCCACCTGCCGCGCCTGCGGCCGAACAGGTCTTCGAAGCCTCGATGTACGGCAAGTTGCCCGTCGACGCCGGAACGTCCGACGGCGGTCCCGCCGGCGGCCCGCTGGTTGGCTCCGGTCCGAAGGCCGACGCCGTCAAGCGCCGCCCGCGCAAGCGCCCGGAAGGTGCTACTTCGGTGCCCGCCGCCGCGCCGAGCACGGCACCCGCCGCCGTCGAGCCCGCCGTTGAGCGAGTGGCAGAACCCGCTGCTCCGGCACTCCCGCCCGTTGCCGCACAGCAGCCCGCAGCCGCAAGCCAGACATCCGCAAACCAGGCACCGGGTCTCACCGGCATCGGTGCAACGGTCAGTGGCCTCGTCAACCGGGTGCTGGCCAAGCCGCCCGTGCGCAAGATTGCCCGTGAACTGGGGATTGACCTGGCCGACGTCGTTGCCACGGGAGCCCGCGGCGAAGTGACCCGCGAGGACTTGGTCAGCTACCAGTCGCAGCGCGATGCCGAGGTGGATCAAGCAGACACGTTCTGGGGTGCGTCCAAGAAGCCGCAGGATCAGCGGGTGGAACGGATTCCCGTCAAGGGCGTCCGCAAGGCTACTGCCAAGGCCATGGTGGAATCGGCGTTCACGGCACCCCACGTGAGTATCTTCGTTGACGTGGATGCCAGCCGCACCATGGAATTCGTCAAGCGGCTCAAGGCCTCCAGGGACTTTGAGGGCATCAAGGTATCGCCGCTACTGATTCTCTCCAAGGCCGTGATTTGGGCCGCCGCACGCAACCCGAGCGTTAACGCGACCTGGGTAGAGAACGCCGATGGCAAGGGCGGCGCGGAGATCCACGTCAAGCACTACATGAACCTCGGTATTGCCGCAGCTACGCCGCGAGGGCTCATGGTCCCGAACATCAAGGATGCCCAGGACCTTTCGCTCAAGGAACTTGCCCTTGCCCTCAACGAGCTAGCGAGTACGGCACGTGCGGGCAAGACCCAGCCTTCGCAGATGCAGGGCGGCTCGCTGACCATTACGAACATCGGCGCCCTCGGCATCGACACCGGAACGCCCATCATCAACCCCGGCGAGGTGGCAATCGTCGCGTTCGGCACCATCAAGCAAAAGCCTTGGGTGCTCGACGGCGAGGTCATCCCCCGCTGGATCACGACGCTTGGCGGTTCGTTCGACCACCGCGTGGTGGACGGGGACCTCTCGGCCCGCTTCATGGCCGACGTCGCATCCATTCTCGAAGAACCGGCCCTGCTGCTTGACTGAGGTTGCTTGACTGGGCAGCGCGGCACCGGGGGCCGCGGGAGCAGTGCCCAGTCAGCAGCTGGACGGGCCTCCTCGGCCCGGCACCGTGTTGCCCGGATCCTGACGGAAGTCTTCCAGCCGCCCGCCGTCGTGTCCGTCTTGCTGCTCATCAGCCCTGCGGTGGAACCGGGTTTCCCGGGGACGATATGGTTCGGGGTCCTGGCGGCGCTCTTTGTGTGTGTGCTGCCGCTGGCCTATGTCCTGCTCATGGTGAGGCTCGGCAAACTCAGCGACCACCACGTCAGTGATCGCAAGGAGCGTGCGCCTTTGCTGATGCTTGCGCTCGTGTCCGTGGTACTGGGGCTGGTTGTCCTCAACCTCATCCATGCCCCGATGAGCGTCTCAGCGATGATCCTTGCACTGATTGGCGGCATCACGGTGTTGGCCGCAGTCAGCCTTGTGTGGAAAATCAGCGGTCATGCCTCGGCAATTTCCGCGGCCGTAGTCATTGTGGCCCTCATGTTCGGGCCGGCGTGGTTGCCGTTGCTGCTTCTGGTTCCGGCCGTCGGTTGGTCCCGCGTCGTCCTGCGGGACCATACCCGCGGCCAGGTCATTGCCGGCTCGCTGTTCGGCGGGATGGTCATCGCGGGACTTTGGTGGCTCCTGCGCGGTTGGCTGGGCTAGTAGGACGTATAGCTGAGCGCGAGGTCGCGCAGTTGCTGGTCGCTCATGCTGCCGATCATTCCAAATGACAGCACCATGGCGAGGGCTCCGACGGCGAGCATCGCGGAAGCAACCACAAGCAACAATTTCCAGTCGGAGCGAAGGATGCTGCGGAACGTCTCCGGCATCTGGAGCAACGGGGAGATCATGTTCGGAGCGCTGTCTACCGAGCCGTCGTCGAGAAGTGCCACGATGCGGTCATTTGCCCGGTCGAAGCGCATGGAGCTGATGTGATTGCCGTGGCGGGCGAGCAGAATGTCGTGGCCGACGCGTTGGCGCGGCTGGAGAGTGAGCAAAAGGGATCCCCTACGGGTTGTTGTGATGGACGGCTCGCGCCCTTGGGGGCCACTTCAATTTTATCGGCGGCATCCTAGCCGCACGGCCAAAATCGGGGTGAGACCGCCCACCACAACACGTGATCCCCGTCAAAGTCCCGGGGTCGGGGAGTTCCCTAAGGCTCGTCTGTCTTGGCAATGTAGACGTCGCACGGCGCGTTGTGCGCCACCGTGTTGGCAACACTGCCGAGAACCCTGGCCAGTCCCTGCATACGGCGGTTGCCGACCACGATCACTTGGGCGCCCACTCGTTCGGCTTCCTTGACCAGGGCCTCTCCGGCTTTGCCGAAGACCGCTCCATAGCTGGTGGTCAACTGATCGGAAGCGAGTTCAGCGGCCACTTTGCCGGCTACCTTCTCGGCGGCGTCGGCATCGGAGAGAATCCACTTGTCGCCTCCGCTTTCGACAACCTCCACGTGGGCGCCTTCAAAAGCGGTGATGACGCGCAGTTCCGCGCCCAATGCGGTCGCCAAATTCTTTGCCGAATCGGCGGCCCGCCTTGCCGTTACGCTGCCGTCGACTCCGACGAGGACTATTCCGCTCATATATCTGCTCCTTTGCTGATGACATCAATGGCTTCTTGCAAAACCGGCGCCAATCGGCGGACGCCTTCGGCGATGGACTCCGGTGGCACTGCGCTGAAAGCCAACCTTAGTTTGTTGGATGGTTCGGCGGAGTGCGTGAACGCCGCGCCGGGGATGAACACGACCCCCGCCGCGATCGCCCTCTTGAGCAGTGGATATGTGTCGACACCGTCGGGCAAGGTGACCCAGACGAAGAAGCCGCCTTCGGGCCTGGTCCAGCTGAGGCCGGGAGGCATGTGCTCTTCCAACGCCACCAGCAGGGCATTGCAGCGTTCCTCGTACAGGGCCCGGTAGGTGTCAATCTGCCCGCGCCAGTCGTAGTCCCGAAGATATGCCGAGACGATCATCTGGTTCAGGGTGGGAGGGCACAGGGTCACGGCTTCCGAAGCCAGGTAGAAGCGCCGCTGCAAGTGCTCGGGTACCAGGGCCCACCCGATGCGCAGTCCCGGGGCAAAGATCTTGGAGAACGAACCCATGTAGATGACGTCGTGCTCATTCGCGGCCCGCATTGGTTCCAACGGCTTGCCGTCGAAGCGCAAGAGACCGTAAGGGTTGTCCTCCAGCACCAGGATATTCGCATTGCGGCATATATCGACGATGCGCTGCCGCCTCGCCGGAGCAAGTGTGATGCCGGAGGGGTTGTTGAAGTTGGGGATCGTGTAGAGGAACTTGATGGCCTTGCCCTGCGCCTGAAGCGCCGCGATCTTGGCTTCGAGGAGCTCCGGGACCAGTCCGTCGTCGTCCATGTCCACGGTCTCAACCTGGACCTGGTACGCCTCGAAGGTGTTCAGTGCGCCCACGTACGTGGGGTTTTCCACGAGGACGACGTCGCCCGGATTGCAGAAGACCTTCGTGGCCACGTCCTGGGCCGACTGGGAACCCGCGGTGATCACCACATTCTCCGGGCGGGCGTCCAAAATGCCTTCCGCGGCCATGATCTCGCAGATCTGGGTACGCAGTTCCTCGGTGCCCTGTCCGCCGCCGTACTGCAGCGCCGTCATGCCTTCTTCCGCGATGATGCGGGCAGCGGTTTGGCCGAGCTTCTCTAGGGGCAGGGACTGCAGGTAGGGGTTTCCGCCCGCGAGGGACACGAGTCCCGGCCGCATTGAGATGTCGAAGACGTCACGCACAGCGGACTGCTTGATGTTGGCGGCGCGCTCCGAGAAAAGTTCCTCGTGGCGGTGGGCGGCAGTTGCTGCTCGCTCTATTGCGTCGATTGCTTCCGCGGGCAACTCGGGCCCGGCATCCAATGTTTCGTGGGTCACAGTGAAAGGATACTCCCCAGAGTTGCCAATTGAGCAACGGATGTTTCATCCCATTTTTTGGATTCACGGTGCGAAGCGCTTTACGTCCGGACACAGGAAGGCTGGAATAGAGCCATGACGACGCATCCCGAACTCGAATCCAAAGCTCTCCGCTTCCACGAGCTCCATGCCTTGCCGCATGCGCCGTTGGTGCTGGTTAATGCGTGGGATGCGGCATCTGCGCGCATGGTCGAAGAAGCGGGCGCGACGGCGGTGGCCACCTCCAGCTCGGCTGTCTCCTGGAGCCTGGGGTACCAGGACGGGGACCACCTTCCGCGGCACCTCGCGATGGAAGCGCTGGCACGGATAGCAAAGGCCACCCGCTTGCCCGTGACCGCGGATATCGAGACTGGCTACGGGCGTTCTGACGAAGAACTCCAGGCCACGGTTCGAGCGGTGCTGGACGCGGGCGCAGTCGGGATCAATATTGAGGACTCGGCGGACCAGCCGTTGAGCGACATCGCCGAACAATCCAAGCGCATAGCGCTGATCAGGCAGACTGCCGAGGACGCGGGCGTCAGGCTGTTCATCAATGCTCGTACCGACACTTACTGGTCTGGAAAGTTTCCGGATACGGCATATGAGGAAACGCTGCGCCGCGCGGACGCCTATCAGCGGGCCGGGGCGGACGGAATATTCGTACCCGGGTTGGCCGATCTCCATGTCCTGCACGAACTTTCCCGGCGGATCAGCGTACCGCTCAATGCGCTGGCCGGCTTGGGTTCGCCGTCGCCCGGAGAATTACACGAAGTCGGAGTGCGGCGAATCAGCATCGGGGGCAGCACTGCCAGGGCCGCCTACGCGAAGGTCTCAAGGCTGGCAATGGAAGTTCTTGGCGATGGAAACTGGTCGGGCCTGGCCGGAAGCCGGAGCTACGCAGACATGGACGCGCTATTCGAGTGACTGGCCAGCTGAGCGCAAACTGAGTACGTCCGCCAGGGTTTTTCCGTCGATGTAGATCGCTGCCTGGGATGCTCCCGTAGCCGCCACCGCGGTTTGCGCCAACTGGGTTTCGATCCGAGGGTTGTCGCACACGCCTCCAGGGCGAAGTGAACCGCTCAGGTTCACGACAGCAATGGTGCCGTCGAGGTAGCCCGAAACGTAACGCAGCGCGGAGCCCGAGAGTGCGTTGTACAAGCCTGCCCGGGATGCGGTCCCGTCGGACGCCAGCAGCTGCGCCATTGCCGCGGCCAGCGGGTCGCTGCCCGGAGGTGCGGTGATGTAGACAGGCACGAGGCTGTCGTCACAACCGAACCGCACACCGCGGCTGCCGCCGTCGCCGATTGCCACGAAATACACGGCAGTCCCAGTCAATTCGCCGGCGGTTGGGAGAGGAAGGGGTGCCTGCGGGCTCGCGACGGTTGGGTGGGGTGCGGGAGCTGGCCCGGCTACGGGTGCGTGCGGGCTCGCAGTGGTTGGCAGCGATGCCGTGGGCGGCGGGTTGATATACGGGGGAGGAGCCGGGAGGGGCATGGGGACTGGCCCGGCTACCGGCTCCTTCGTCACTTGGACGGAGCCAGATGAGGCTGGTTGCGCGGAGGGTGATCCGCCCGGATCACCGCCGGCGGGGGAGGCGCAGCCGGCCAGGCAGAGCGCGAGGGATAGGCACAGCGCGGCGATCGCCGTCGTCGTGCATTCCACGCCGCGCCCGAGCCGCATGACAGCCCCCGCTCCTGCCCTGATCACCTTTGGTGCCTGTAACTCAACGTTACGGCTGGCCGTCCTGGTGTGGGCCGCTCCGTCCATGACGGTTCGGCCTCAGCTCAGTCACGGAATGGTAGCGGTGCGGTGACGCATTCCTTCTGTTTCGAAGGGCGTTCCGGCTAGGGCGTGTCTCCTAATGCTGTCAGCCAGATGCTGATGGCGCGAAGGACGGCA
>NZ_JARVRF010000035.1 GCF_030209835.1 Arthrobacter sp. efr-133-R2A-120
GCAACGAACTCTCACACACCACCGGCCTGCACATCCCGGTCGACGCGGGCGTCGCCGCAGCCTTCCTCCGATGAGCGGGAAGGAGACTGGCGGCGGCGTGTTCGCCGCCATCGACATCGGAGCGTCCTCGGGCCGCGTCATGCTCGGCCGAGTGACCGGCGGCCCTGCGTCCGGAAAAACGGTCTCGCTCGAAACGGTGCACCGTTTCCCCAACGGCGTCGTAGAGCTCGACGGCGGACTCCACTGGGACTTCGAGGCCCTGTTCGATGAGGTGCTCACGGGTCTTGCGGCGGCCGCCGAAACGGCGGCCGCAAGCGGGAAGCGGATTGCCAGTATCGGGATCGACACGTGGGCCGTCGACTACGGACTCGTGGATGCCTCCGGCGCCTTGCGGACCCAACCGTTCAGCTACCGCGACGAGCGCGGCCGCACCGCCGTCGCGGACGTCCACAAGGTGCTGGACCCGGCACGGCTCTATGCCACCACAGGGCTGCAGTTCCTGCAGTTCAATACGCTCTACCAGCTAGCCACCGAACGTGAACTGCGTGGCGTCCAGGCGTTGCTCATCCCGGACTTGATCGCTTTCACATTGACCGGGCAACGCCGTACCGAGGCCACGAACGCCTCCACCACCGGGCTTTTTGACGCCGTCGCGGGGGAGTGGGCCACCGAGTCCTTCAAGGCACTCGGCCTGCCCAAAAACCTGTTCCCGGCCATCATCCAGCCGGGCGAAACCGTAGGCACGCTGCTGCCGGAGATCGCGGCCCGGACGGGCCTCGCGGCGGAAACTGCCGTCGTTGCCGTGGGATCACACGACACCGCCTCGGCGGTGGCGGCCGTTCCGGCCCGGCAAGAAGACTTCGCCTACATTTCCTCCGGCACTTGGTCCCTCGTGGGGGTTGAGTTGGACAACCCGGTCCTGGACGAGTCAAGCCGTTTGGCCAACTTCACCAACGAGCGGGGCGTCGACGGAACCGTCCGGTACCTGCGCAACGTGGGCGGCCTGTGGTTGCTCAGCGAATGCCAACGCACCTGGGCCGCCGAAGGGCACCGGCAGGAACTCGCCGCGCTCCTGGAGTCCGCGGCGGCCCTTCCCGCCGGCGGTCCCCAAATCAACGCTGAAGATCCGGCGTTCATCGCCCCGGACAGCATGCCCGAGCGCATCAGATCCGCGGTGCGCGCCGGCGGTGCCGTCCTCCCGGACCGGCCGGCCGCCATCGTGCGCTGCATCCTGGACAGCCTCGCGGCCGCCTACGCGAGGACCCTGGCACGCGCCGAAGAGTTGTCCGGCAAGCAGACGTCGGTGGTCCACATCGTGGGCGGCGGTTCGCAGAACAGGCTGCTGTGCCAGCTCACCGCCGATGCCACCGGCAAGACGGTTGTTGCCGGCCCCGTGGAAGCAACAGCGCTCGGGAACGTGCTGGTCCAGGCCCGGGCGGCAGGAGCCGTGTCGGGAGGCCTGTCGGAACTGCGGGCACTCGTGAGGGCAAGCGTCGGGCTCGAAAGCTACGAACCGAAACTGGTATTTCACAGTCCGTAGGGCCTCTAGCGCGGACGCCCTGTTGTGCCGCAAAGCCCCTCGATAAACTTAAGGGGCGCCGAACAGACGCAAGGTTGGTTGCGGGAAAGGCAAGATCATGTCCGACAGCAGCGGCGTCGAAGAACCCACTGACGAGGAGACAAGCGGAGCTCCCGAGGAGCCGGAACTCAGGGGCCGTTACGTCGAGGGAGACTACGGCAAGACGGGAACGGAGCCCGGGCGGCACTCCGAAGACGAAGAAGGCCAATACAGCGAAGGCGACTACGGAGCGGCCGGCAGCCAAGGCGGCCTTCCCGAACCCTTGGGTGTGAAAGCCAAGGAATCCGGGCGCTACGCAAAAGCCGACCTCGGTGACGCAGGAACGGTTCCGGGACGCACGGCGGAGTCGGAAATCGGCCAGTACGCGGAGGGGGACTATGGCGCGGACGGGGCGGTAGGACCGCTGCGCGAGGCGGCCAAACCACCGGTGCCGGCGGATGACGACGGCGAGGAGTGACGTAGTCGATTTACTTCGGGGTCGATTACTTGGGCCGGACCGGGCCCCCTTCAGCCTTGGCCCGGATGAAACTCAGATCTTCGGGGGAGAGGCTGACCTGGCTGTGCCGGTCGGCATCCGGAGTGATGCCGGTTTCCTGGTGGATTATTTCCGTGATGGTTCGCGGCAAGACCACACATCCGGGGTTGTCGGTTAGCCAATGGCGCGTTTCGGGGCTGAGCATGTCCCAGTGGTCCCTGATATTCATCTCCATGGATGACGCCTAACTGAGTGGGTGCAGAGAAAAATGCCGGCCGAGGCCGGTGCCGGGAACGTCTTCAGGATACGCCTGGGCATAGGGGAATGACAGGGGACGTCTTTCGTGTCCAACCGCCCCGCTTTCAGGGTTCCTTGATCGGCATGGTAGGCCATGCCGCAGGCTGGTGATTGCGTCCCACCGCGGATGCGCCTAGCGTGATCAGACAAGAATGATGGGAAGAGTGTTTCCAGGCGGAGCCATGACATGGCAATTCAAAGCGACGGCGTAGGCTTCCGTTCCAAACGGGGCCCGGTACTCATTGCCCTGATGCTCTCGAGCGGCCTCGTCGCGATCGATGCCACGATCGTGGCGACCGCGGTGCCTTCGATTGTGCGTGAAATCGGCGGGTTTGCCTCGTTCCCATGGCTCTTCTCCGCGTACCTCCTCGCGCAGGCGGTCTCGGTTCCGGTCTACGCGAAGCTCTCCGACATGGCAGGCCGCAAACCGATCATTCTCACTGGCATTGGACTCTTCCTGCTGGGATCGATCCTTTGCGGGCTCGCGTGGAGCATGCCCACGCTCATCGCCTTCCGTGTGGTGCAAGGCTTGGGCGCCGGCGCGGTCCTCCCCGTGGCCATAACCATCGCGGGCGATATTTACACCCTCGCCGAGCGCGCGAAGGTGCAAGGCTACCTCGCCAGCGTGTGGGCAACTTCTTCAGTTGTCGGTCCCACACTGGGCGGGGTGTTCTCTTCGCTTGGAGTGTGGCGCGGAATCTTCCTGGTCAACATTCCGCTGTGCCTCGTGGCCGCTTGGATGCTGGTTCAAAGGTTCGAGGAGAACATCGAACGAGTTAAGCACCGCGTCGACTATCTTGGAGCCGCTCTTCTCACGGTCACCCTGACTTTGACCATCCTCGGGGCTCTGGAGGGTGGCCAGGCGTGGGCCTGGGACTCTCCGGTCAGCATCGCCGTGTTCGCCATTGGTTCAGTGTTGCTCGTTGCCTTCATCCTGGTCGAGCGACGAGCGGCTGAACCTGTCCTTCCGCCATGGGTCGTTTCGAGGCGCCTCCTCGCCACGACCGCGCTGATCTCATTCGGTGCCGGGGCAATCGTGCTTGGCCTCACTTCCTACGTTCCCACGTTCCTTCAAGGCGCGCTTTCGGTGTCGCCAGTCACGGCGGGCCTGTCTCTGGCGGCCCTGACAATCGGCTGGCCGATCAGCGCCTCGCAGTCGGGCCGCTTCTACCTTCGGATCGGTTTCAGGGCAACAGCCTTGATCGGGATCACGGTCACCGTGATCGGTTCGGCGGCCCTCGCCATTACGGCCTACACACCTAACATCGTGCTCGTCGCGGGGAGCTGTTTCGTGGCAGGGCTCGGCCTGGGGCTACTTGCAACCCCGAGCCTGATCGCAGCCCAGTCCAGTGTCGAATGGCACGAGCGCGGAGTCGTGACGGGCACCAACCTCTTCGCGCGTTCCATTGGCAGCTCGCTTGGCGTGGCCGTTTTCGGAGCCGTGGCCAATGCAATCTACGGCGCCAGCCCCGGTGGCGGGAAGAATTCGCAGGCAATTGTATTCGCGTCGGCGGCAGTGTTTCTCGCGGTCCTCGTGAGCGCCGCGCTCACCGTCGTCGCGGTCCTCGCAATGCCCGCCACGACCCTGGAGGCTACGGCTCCGCAGGGCAAGGTGCCGGGCCCGCGGCTCCAAAAGGTGCGTCGGCCAAACGGGCGGGACGGGAGCCCTTAGCTTGCGTCGTCGGCAGGGCTAGTTCCCCGGCTCCTCTGGAGGCTGATTCGCTTCGCGGCCACCTGTACGGACTACGCGGATTTTCGTGGTCTGCGGTTCTGACTGTTCGGGGAGCTGGATACGGATCTCAAGGACGCCATCCTCGTACGTGGCTGCGATGCCGTCTTGGTTCACTCCGCGGGGCAGCGGAATGCTGCGGGACCGTTCGCCGTAGCGGAGCTCGGTGCGGTACCCCTTCTTGTCCACGCGCTCGACATCCTCCTCGCGCCGCGCCTGGATATGCAGGGTGTCCTCGGCGACGCTGATGTCGACGTCGGTCTCGGGATCGATTCCCGGCAGATCCACCCTGACGACGAGCGTGTCACCCTCTTGGTATTGCTCGATGCGGAGCGAGGGGTCGGATTGGCCTTGAAGGAAGCGTCGGAGCGGCTCCGGGACTTCGAGTCCGCCGCGTCCGAATAGGTTGTCCATGATGACCTCCTGGTAGGTACCGGCTGCGGGTCAAGACAGAGCCGGGATGAGAAGAAAGCTACGCCTGGCAAGGTCCCGTGGATAGCCCCTCAGTCTGAGCCGACGTGGCGTCCACCACCGAACAACGCAATCTTGACGTCGGCTGTGCCGGGTCGGAGACTGAGCATAGGAGGCGCGCCGTGGGCAATTTACCGTGGATATTCGTGCTGCTCATCCCATCGCTGGGCTTCTTCTTCTTCCTGATTTACGCGAATATTCGTTTGTCAGCCAGGCGGAAAGCCCTTGGGTTACCCCCTCTAGGTCTGACTCCGCGTCGTTCCAAGACTCGACACCGGAAGCATCACAAGTATGTGATCATTCATCGCTTCAAACACTGAGAAGGGCTCCAGTCAGCTCTGATGGAAGTCCGGAGCCTTCGGGGCGTCGAGCATTCCGGCGATCTTCTCTTCCAGGGCTGCGACGGTCGCCTCGGGCAGGACGATCAGACCGTCCAATTCGCGCCGGGCGCGTTTGTAGGCTGTCTGCCGCTCTGCCGGCGTCGCTGCACTATCCGAAGCGATCCGAAGCAGCTTCCTGGCGGTCGCCAGCCGCTGGCGCTCGGGCTCGGTGAAATTGCTGTCCTTGATGCGTTTGGCTTCCCGCTCTGCTACATCGAACGCCAGTTCGAAGCCGCGGACGGCCGCGCGATACTCCGTAAGCCGGGCCCCCGTCGTGATTTCTCCCGGCGTTGCCGGACGCAAGCCGTCAGCTTCCCGTTTGGCCCGGAGAAATTCCACGGTGAGCGGCTCGCGGACATCCGACATGACCGGAAAATCAATGAGCTTAGCGACGTCGAGTTCGTATTCGAGCCAACGCCGGTTCACGGCGTCGTGTGCCTCTTGCAGCCGGACGACCTCGGCCTGGCTGGCGTGCTCCGCTTCCGCCGCGCGGTTCTTGAGCTGATAAAGCTCCACCCGGCGGCGGTGCCGCCGTTCGCTGGCCCGGGACCAGGACCGCGCCCAACCGCCAGCCAATCCGCTCAGCGGAAAGACCAGCCACCAGTAGTGGCTGACAAATTCGAGGAAGGGATTCACCGCTTCATCGTCCCACCGGCCCGGACCTGTCTCAAGAGGGCACTTCGGGCAGGCCTAGCCGACCTTCCGGAGCCAGTCCGTCAGGAGAGGCAAGACGACGGAGCTATGCATCGCTCCGATGTGGTCGAGGCCCGTAAGCACTTCGACATCCCACCCGGTGTCAATGAGGTCTTGCTTGCGTGCCATCAGGGGCTCGCCGATCCTTACGTGAACGTTGCCCCATGCCGGGCCGTAGTCGATCCGGTCGTCCGCCCCTGCGAAGGCAAGGCGGGGCAAACCCGGCGGGACTTCGGCGGCGGAATCGTCGAAGTCTTGCAGGGCCTCGTAGAGGGTGACGAATTGGCGGGTTTGTGCCTCGTTCGTTTGAACGGGCACCGAGTCCCAGTCTCCAGGCTCAACGTCAGCGGTAGGTGAAGGAACGACGTCGCCGGATTGTCCGGACATCGAGTGCGCTGCCCGGGTGACCGCCAACATGCTCTCGTAAGGCCCGTCGAGGGGTGGGTATCCGCCCATTACCAGTGCCCAGAGCCGGTCAGTGCGGATTGCGAGTTGCAAGCCGCAGAGTGCCAGCCAGGAGTAGCCGTAGTAAGCGAACGTGCCGGCATCAGCGGTGTCGGCGATGGCAAGAAGATCAGCCGTGACATTCCCGGGAGTAAGGGTGTCCGGTGCAGGGTGGGCCATCCGGTGACCTTCGTAATCGGCGATGACCACCCGGTGTGATCGCCCGAGTCCTTTGACCAGATTGGACCCCAGATGCGGATCAGCTCCCCAGCGGCGCATCGTTTCGGCTTCCTCCGGCGGATAGGCGGCGAAGCGGGCCGGGATCACCAGGGCGCGTCCGTTTCCGTGGATGGTGACGGGGATCGTCGTGCCGTCGTGAAGAACGGCTTCAGCGGTGTCAATCACGGCTTGCCCTCCATCTGGTTGCGGCCACTTGTGGTCTAGCTTGCCACTGAATTGCCGGTAACTGCCCTTGGTGCAGTCCCCGAACTTTGAAGCTTTCCCATCGACAGGCATCCTGGCCAGGAATAGCCTTAAGCCGTCCCATTGACCGACGAGGATGACGGAGAGGTACCGACATGGGAGCTACAGAAAACGCCGAATTGGTCCGGCGGGGATACGAGGCCTTTAATTCAGGTGATCTGGCGACACTCAGCGAGCTGTTCGCGGAGGACGCAGTCTGGTACGCAGCAGGAAACGGCGTACTGTCCGGGACGAAACAAGGGCGCGACGCCATCCTGGCCTATTTTGGCGAGCTGGGAGCGCGTTCCCAAGGTACATTCCAAGCGTCGGTGCAGGACATCGTCGGCGGAGAAAACCACACAATCGGACTCCAGCAAAGCCGCGCCGAAAGCGACGGAAAAACCCTGGACATTGCAACCGCCATCTCCTTCGTACTTCGCGACGGAAAGGTTGTAGAGGGCCGGGAATTCTTCGAGGATACGGCCAAGGCAGACGAATTCTGGACCTGAGTATCGGATTTGGATCCTGCCTGTGAAAACTCATTGACATCCCAGGTAGCAGGGTCTATTGCTTGGCATGTCCACACCCGTCCACACCAGCAAGGAGCAGAGATGGAAGCCGCGTCCTACGGAGTCGTGCACTTCTTCCCAGGAGGCACCAAGGACCAATACGAAGCGTCAATTGCCGCTGTCCACCCAGGAGAGGGGCTCCTGCCCGAGGGGCAGACTTTCCATGCCGCAGGCCCGTCGGCCGGTGGCTGGACCATCATGGCCGTCCACGAGTCGAAAGAAAGTTGGGAGAAATTCCGGGACGGCATTCTCATGCCCCGCATGCAGGCGGGTATCGAGGGCGGATTCGAGTCGCCCCCGGAAGAGACCGTCGTCGATCTCTACAAGGTCATGCCCTAACGATTCAGAAGGCCGCCCCCAGGTCTCGAGGGCGGCCTCCGTCTATCCGCGGCGGAAGGGGAAAGGAAACAGTCATGGCGTCCATAGTGAACTACTTCGAAATCGGTTCGCCCGATCCCGAGAGCGCGCGGACCTTCTACAGCTCGCTCTTCGACTGGACTTTCGGTGAGTCCTCGCCTGCCCGCTACCAGATGGTGAATGGCGACAAGGGTGGGCTGTGGGACACGTCCTCTCTTGAGGGAACATCGTGGGCGATCTTCTACGTCCAAGTCGACGATGTGAAAGCCGCAATCGCCAAGGCCGAATCCCTGGGTGCGAGCGTAGCCATCCCGTTTGTCGACAACGGCGCGATCGAGTTCGCGCACCTTCTGGACCCGCACGGCAACCGTTTCGGTGTGTGGCGTCCCAAACAGCAAAGCTGAAGCGATGGACAACGCGCACGATTGCGACACTCGATGAAAAGGACGAAGTGAATTGACACTCGAGACATTGCCCGTGATCGATTTCTCCCGTCTGAATGCAGGCCCGGAAGCGGCCGCCCGATTCCGCGACGAACTGCGCGATGCCATGCATGAGGTTGGCTTTCTCTATCTCGCCGGCCACGGCATTCCCCAGGAGTTGACGGACGCCATTCTCGACGTGTCGCGCCGCTTTTTCGAGCTACCGGAAGAAGAGAAACTCGCGATCGAGAACGTCCACAGCCCCCAGTTCCGCGGCTATACCCGCGTCGGCGGCGAGCTCACCGACGGTGGGATCGACTGGCGCGAGCAGATCGATATCGGCGTCGAGCGCGATGCTGTTGAGCCTGGCCCGGGTGTAGCGGAATATTGGCGCCTCGAGGGGCCCAACCTGTGGCCGGCCGCGTTGCCGGAAATGCGGGACATTGTCTCAGAATGGACCGAACGGCTGAGCACTATCTCGCTGGCGTTGCTGCGGGCCCTGGCAGTTTCGCTTGGGGCGCCCGAGGACACTTTTGATGCGGCATTCGCCGCACGGGCGTTCCCTGTCCTCAAGATTGTGAGATATCCGGGGGAGTCGAACCCGGAACCCAAGCAGGGCGTGGGATCCCACCGTGACGGGGGAGTGCTCACGCTTCTCCTCGTTGAGCCCGGGAAGGGCGGTCTCCAGGTTGAGTACCAAGGGAAGTGGATCGACGCGCCACAAGTGCCGGGGACTTTCGTGGTCAATATCGGCGAAATGCTGGAACTGGCCACCAACGGCTACCTCAAGGCGACCCTGCACCGGGTCATCTCACCGCTTCGAGGCACAGACCGGATTTCCCTTCCCTTCTTCTACAATCCTGCACTTGACGCGACCATGCCGCAGCTTGCCGTGAGCCCGGAGTTCCAGGCAAAAGCCCGCGGCTTGTCGGTTGACCCGACGAACAGTCCGATTCTGGAAACCTACGGCGACAACGCCCTCCGCTACCGGCTTCGGGCCCACCCGAACGTCGTCGCGGAGCATCACGCCGACCTGCTGTGAACCTGACAGCGCGCGGCCGGATAATGGGGCCATGGATTTCGAATTGCTCACCATCCAGGACTGTCCCCACAGCTCGGCGGCCCGGGAACTGTTCTCCCGGGCCGTGGAACTGGAAGGGAACGATCCGGCCTTGATCGCGGTCAGGGAGATCATGACCGACGCGGAGGCCGAAGCCTCCGGATTCCACGGGTCACCGGCCTTCATGGTGGACGGAATCGACCTCTTCCCGTCCACTGCAGAGCCAGCAATGACGTGTCGCGTCTACCCTACGGCCGGGGGCCTCTCGGGCCTGCCCAGCCTGGAGTCGCTTCGACGGGCGATCCAGGCCAGGCTGGCCGCCTAACGTCAGCCCGGGACGTGTGCCGCTAAAACCACCGGGTGGTCCCGTCCGAGATTACCCAGCACCGAGGCTCCTTGCGGGGATCCGAGTTCCTCGAAGAACTCGACGTTGGCCCGGACATAGTCGGCCCACTCATCCGGCACGTCATCCGAGTAGTAGATCGCCTCCACCGGGCAGACGGGATCGCAGGCGCCGCAGTCCACGCATTCTGACGGGTGGATGTAGAGCGAGCGTTCCCCTTCGTATATGCAGTCCACCGGGCACTCGTCGATGCAGGCTTTGTCCTTGACGTCGACGCAGGGCTGCGCGATCACGTAAGTCATGACGCGCTACACACCCGTGTACACGGTCTTGCCCCACGTGAAGAAGTCCAGTGCGGACTTGCCCTGCTCGCGGAAGGTGTTGGTGGAGGAGTCCTTCACGCCTCCGAACGGCACGTTCAAGTCCAGGCCGGCCGTGGGGCGGTTGACCTTGATTACTCCGGCTTGCGCCCGGGCAGCGAAGTCCGTGGCCAAGGCCAAGGAATCGGTGCAGATGCCTGCGGTGAGTCCATAGCGCGAGTCGTTGATCGCGGCCAGCCCGGCCTCGTAGTCCGGGACCTCCAGGACCGCGACAACCGGACCGAAGATTTCCTCCATCACAGCGGCGTCGTCAAACGGAATATCGGTGAGCACGGCGGCCGGGAAGAGCAGCGCTCCGGAGGGGTCGCCGTCGTACTCTCCGTGAAGGAGGGTGGCGCCGCGTTCGACGGCGGTGCGCACCGCGGCCTGGTCCTGCTCGAACTGCTGGCTGCTCACCACGGCGCCCATCTTGGCGCCGTCGAGCCCGTCACCGGCAGTGTAGCTGGCCGCCTCGGCTACGAGGGCTTCGAGGAAGGCATCGCGGATGCCCGGCGCGACATAGACCCGGGACGTTGCGGTGCACGCCTGGCCCGTGAGGCCGAACGCGCCGGCTGCGACTACCGCGGCGGCCTTGAGCGGATCGGCGTCGTCGAGGACCAGGACGCCGTTCTTGCCGCCCATTTCGAGCTGGACGCGGGCGCGGCGGGCGTTCAGGATTTCCTGGAGTCCGAGCCCCACTTTGGTGGATCCGGTGAAGGACAGCCCGGCGATGCGGGGATCGCGTGCCAAAGCGTCTCCCACCACGCGGCCCTTTCCGTGGACCACGTTGAATACTCCGGCGGGAAGTCCGGCGTCCTGGAGTGCGCGGGCGAGGTGCGTCGCCGAGAGCGGGGTCAGTTCGGCCGGCTTGATGACCACGGCGTTGCCGCTGATGAGTGCGGGGGCGGCCTTCCATGCCGGAATGGCGATGGGGAAGTTCCAGGGGGTGATGAGCCCGACGACGCCGAGCGGCTCGCGCCGGGTGGTGATGGTGGTGTCCGGGAGGCCGCTGGGAAGTACTTCGCCGGTGGCTGCCCAGCCGAGGGAGCCGAAGAAGCGCAGCACGTCCGAGGCGCGCTTGACCTCTCCCTTGGCTTCGGCGAGGGTTTTGCCTTCCTCACGGACGAGGTCCTCGGCGATCGCGCTTTGGCGATCTTCCAGCAGCTTGCCTGCGTTCATGAGGATGGCGCCGCGGGCCGGGGCGGGCAGGGCTGCCCAGGCCGGCTGGGCGGCGGCAGCGGCGGTGATGGCCGCGCCGACGTCGTCGGCGGTGCCTCGCGGGGAGAGTGCAGCGAGTTCATCCGGTCGGGCCGGGTTGATTCGCTGGATTTCCGGCTCTCCGGTCCATTCGCCGTTGATCAAGTGCTGCGCTGCGGCAACATCCTGGCGGGTGGAAGTTGCGGCTTCGGTGGCGGTAGAAGTCATGGTAATCCTTTGGCTTAGCGGTTCGGATTGGGTATTGGGGCTGTTCGGGAGGCGATCAGGGCCTAGAGGCTCCGGATCAGGCCACCGTCGCAGCGAAGCGCGACGCCGGTGATGTACGAAGCGGGGGCGCTGCAGAGGAAGGCGCCGGCAGCGCCGAACTCCTCCGGTTCGCCGTAGCGTCGGGCAGGGATGGTCTTGCGCGACTCGAGTTGGATTTCCTCCGGTGTGGTGCCGCGGCGTTTAGCCGCCGCCCGGTCCAGTTCGGCGACGCGGTCGGTTGCGATGCGTCCTGGCAAGAGCATGTTGACTGTGACGGCGTCGAGGGCCACTTCCGCTGCAAGCGTCTTGAGGTAACCGGCCAACGCTGCACGGCCTGTGTTGGAGACGGCGAGGTTGGGCAAGGGTGCCACAACGCCGCTGGATCCGATGGCCAGGATCCGTCCCCAGCGCCGTTCCCGCATCCCCGGCAGGATCTTGGAGACAAGCGCATGGTGCGGCTTCACCAGCAGCTCGAACGCCGCCGCGATGTCGTCGGCGCCAAGGCTGGCGGCCGCCCCGGGCTTGGGGCCGGGGCCGTTGAGCACGAGGATGTCGATGGGGCCGAGCAGATCCACGGCGCGTTCGACGGCGGCCGTCACTCCGTCCGCGGTGCTCAGGTCGGCCCCGACAGCCACGGCGCTGTGGCCGTCAGCCTGCAGCTCCGCCGCGATCTTCTCGGCCAGTTCGCCACGCCGGCCCGTGATGGCCACCCGGACGCCTTCGGCCGCGAGTCCGCGGGCGACGGCCAGTCCCAGTCCTCCTGTGGAGGCGGCGACGAATGCGGTCTTGCCGCTGATTCCGAGGTCCATCAGAGCCTTCCTGCTGTGTGGGCGGTTGGGGTAAGGGAGAGATCCAAGGCCCGGGCCGCTTCAGCCAGGTGCGTCAGCATTCCGTTCCTGAGGACCTCCGGGAAAGGAGCCGCGGGCGGGCGGACACCGGAGTCCTTGATGAAGCCTCGCTCACGGAAGCATTCCTTCCGGACCGCCAAGGCAATCCGGGCCTGCTGCTCGAAGTTGATGAGCGGCAGGTACGGAAGCAGTGCGTCCCGGGCGGCGTCGTAACCGCCCGATTGCCAGGCACGGACGCAAGCCACGAGGGCTTCCGGGTAGGAGAACCCCGTCATGGCGCCGGCTGCGCCGGCCACTAATTCGTCCAGCAGCCCTTGACCTCCCAACCCGCCGAAAACTGAAACGTCGACGGCGGCCGCCAGGTGGGCGATGGCCACACTGGTGGGCGGGGCCTCGGCCTTGACCGCGATAACGAACTTGCAGGCCTGGACCACGTATATGAGTGCTTCCGTGCTGATGCTGACTCCGCTGGCCACCGGGTAGTCCTGCAGGACGACTTTGGCCCCGGTGGACTGGTGGATGGCGTTGAGGTGGGCGATGACAACCTCCGGCCGGGCCGAATTTGCCTGCACCATGACGGCGGCGAGCCGGTCTCCGGCCACGGCCTGGGCAGCGCGGATTTCTTCGACTGCCGTGCCCGTGAAGAACGAGGTCACACCAACCACGAGAGGCAACCGGGTTTCTTCGACCACCACTTCCAGCGCCAGGCTGCGCTCCGATGCTGTCAGGGCGGCGGCCTCGCCGAAAACACCCAGGACAGTCAGCCCTGTGGCGCCAATGGATTCGTAGTGCTCGACCAACTGGGCCAGGCTGTCGGTGTCCAGATCGAGGGTGCTGCCCTGGAAGGGCGTGGCGACGACGCCCCACACGCCGGGTGTCAGTGATTCCCGCATTGGATTGTCCTTCCGTTCGTGCTGAAGTTCGGTGTCTTGCATCTGTTCATGCTGCATTCAGCGGCCCGGCCACACAGGCGGGCGCTTTTCCTGGAAGGCGCGCACGCCTTCGGCGGAGTCTTCGCTGTCCAGTGCGGCCATGAGCGCCGGCAGCCTGAGGCCGCGGGCTTCCGCCGCGCCCAGGTGGCTGGTCCTGCTGACCATTTGCTTGACGGCCCGGACGGAGCTGGGCGCACAGGCGAGGATCTGGTCCACCCAGCGCTGCACCGCGGCGTCGAGCTCCTTCGCGGGAACCACTTCGTTGACCAGGCCCATCGATTGCATTTCCGCAGCCTCGGCCTTGCGGCCTGTGAGGAGCATGCCCATCGCTTGGGTGTAGGGGACGCGGCGCACCAGCTGGTGGATGCCGCCGTCGAGCGCCAAGCGCCCGACCCGCGGTTCGGTGAGGCCGAAGCGGGCCGTGTCCGCGGCGACGACGATGTCGGCGCCGAGGACGATCTCCATGCCGCCGCCCAGCGCGTAACCGTTCACGCGGGCAATGACCGGAATGTCCAGGCTCGTGCGCAGGCTCAGTCCGCCGAAACCGTTGGGGTCAAGCTCCGCCCAGTACTGCAGGCCGGTCTTGTCGACGGCAGAGGCGGACATGTCCGCCCCGACGCAGAAGGCCCGCGTTCCGGCGCCCGTGATGACGACGGCGCGAACGTCAGGATCGGCTTCGATCCGGTTCCAGATGTCATTCAGCCGGTCCTGGGCGCTCCCGTCGACGGCGTTGAGCACGTGCTGACGGTCGATCACCACCGTGGCCACGTGGTTCTCGATGGTCAGGGTGACCTGGTCAACGATCTTCTTCTCATCCATCGAAACAGTCACCGGAGGACTCCCAACTTCTGCAGGCGCTCGATGGCTTCGGCGTCGAATCCGTTTTCCATCAGGACCTCGACGTTGTGCTCGCCGAGCCGCGGCGCCACGCGGCGGACTGAAGGCGGCGTCGCAGACAAGCGAATCGGGGCATTGAGCATCTTCACGGTGCCGACGCCCGGGTGCTCGGCTTCCACGATCATGCCGTTGGCCTCGGTCTGGGCATCGGCGAGCGCCTGTTCCAAGGTGTGGACGGGTGCGTTGAGCAGGCCTTGGCTTTCCAGCTGGTTGGTCCAGTACTCGGTGGTGTTCGTGGCGATGCGTTCCCGGAAGATCGCTTGCAGGGCCGGCTTGTGCTTGAACTGCTGCTCAAGGTTGGCAAATTCCGGCCGCTGCGTGAGGTCTTCGTCCAGGCCCAGCGCTTCGGAAATCCGAGCCAGAGGATCGGGCGTGAAACCGCCCACCATGCAGACGGCGCCGTCGGTGGTTTCAAAGACGCCGCTCAGCGGCATGGCGCCCCAATTGACTTCGTAGCCGCGGTTGAGCTGCATGCACGCCTCCTGCATCTGCAGGTGAAGCATGGAGTCGTACATCGTGACCTCGACCTTTTGCCCGACGCCGGACGCCTCCCGGGTGCGCAATGCCAGCAGGATGCCCTGCATGAGGTGCATGCCCGTGATGTAGTCGCACAGCGTGGTGGGGTAGATGGCCGGCTTCACGTCGTCCGACTCGCGCCGCCACATCACGCCTGAGTAGGCCTGGGCGATCGCATCCTGGCCGCCCTTGTGGGAGTACGGCCCAACCGGGCCGAAGCCAGTGCCGGAGGCCCAGATGATGCCCGGGTTCCCGGCCTTGAGTTCCTCGTAGCCGAAGCCCATCCGTTCCATCACGCCGGAACGGAAATTGCTGACGACGACGTCGGCGTCGGCCATGACCCGGCGGAGGACGGCCTTGCCCTCGTCGGTGCGGGTATCCACGGAAACGCTGCGCTTGTTCCGGTTGATGGACAGGAAGATGGGATTGTCCTGGCCGTCCTTGTCCGGGAACGAGTTGCGCGAGATATCGCCGGCACCCGGACGTTCCACCTTGATGATGTCCGCGCCGTAGTCGCCCAGGAGCTGGGTGCAGGACGGTCCCATGAACACCTGGGTGAAGTCCACGATCTTGATGCCGTCGAGCGGGAGCGGGATGCTGTTGGGCTTGGCAGCGGCGGCGGGCGCCGCCGTCGTGGTTTCCTCAAATTCATCGAGAAGGGTGTCGGTACTCATGCCCCCACCACCGCTTCGCTGTCGACGGTAGCGTTCGACGACGGGACGTCGCCCGGGTCCGCACCGTGCCCGCGCATGCCCTGCTGGATGTCCAGGGCGGAAACGTCGCGGACGAGGGTGCCGTTTTCGACCGCCAGCGCCGCGGCGACGCCGACTGCCTGGCCCATGGCCATGCAGGGCGGGATCTCGCGGGACATCTTCTGCGCTTCCGGGGTGGCCGAGTAGTGGCGGCCGGCGACGAGCAGCTGGTCCACTTCCTTCGGAAGCAGCGAGCGGTACGGGTAGTAGTAATCGCGTCCGCGGGCCACGGTGTCCGCGAAGTGGCGGCGGGAGGTGACGTCGTCCTTCGTCATGACGTATTCGCCCTCGAGCAGGCGGGTCTGCCGCACGCCCATCTGGGAGGCGACGTCGAGCATGAAGCAGTTCTCAAAGCCCGGCAGGTGGGCGCGGACATACTCCACGGCCTCGCTGATCCGGTCCCGTGCGGCAAACTCTGCGGCGGTCATGTCCGCGGGGTCCACGCCGTCGTACCCGGTCATGTGGGGAGCGTTGCACCAGACGACGCCGTCGATCGGCGTCTTGAGCCACCACAGTTCCCAGGCGCCCCCAAGGAGGCGCTTGATGGTGCGGTTGATGGCGCGGGCTTCCTTAGGGTTGGCCTGCTCGAAAGCCTCCGCGGCGGCTGTGTCTACGTTGCCGAGGCGGAAGACGAGGGTAGTGAGGTAGCTGTCCTTGATGTGGCTGGCGCCGGCACGGGAGGCGACGTCGATGTCTCCCGTCGTGTCGATGACGATGTCCGCCATGAACGCCTGCGGGCCGGACTTGGTCTCGCAAATGACGCCCTTGATGACGCCGTTGTCCACGATCGGGCGGGAGAACCACGAGTGGAGGCGGAGGTTGACTCCGGCTTCGCGGACCAGGTCGTTGGACACCCGCTTCCAGCCGTCGGGATCGAAGGCCGCTGCATAACAGATCGGCTTGGGGTTGGTGTGGGAGTGGAAGTTGAAGGTGCCGTAGCGGCCCCACTTGTTCCAGAGTTCCTCGGAGGTCTTGCGGTCATCGGCAGGCGGGACAATCGCCAGGCCGAGCTTCTGCAGCCGTTCCACGTACTCCGAAACGATGCCTGTGACCGTGATTTCCTGGCCGTTGATCATGTCGTCGAGCACCAGGACCATCCCTCCGGAGGCAAGTCCACCGAGCGCGGAGTAGCGCTCCAGGAGCGTGACGGATGCGCCGGACCGTGCTGCGGTGACCGCGGCGGCCACGCCGGCGGGCCCACCGCCGACCACGAGGACGTCGGAGCGGGAGATGACGGGTGCGGTGAGGTCCGCCGTCGTCGTACTGAGTTCCAGTGACGATGTGGTGGCAAAGGAGTTCATGGTGGAGGATCCTTACTTCCCGGCGGGCATGCCGTTGGAACGGTTGCCGGGGTATAGACGGAGTGCTCAGGAGGAGCCCGCTGCGATGCACGGAGCGGACCAGGCCTGGCGGAGGGCATGACGAGTAGAGGTCCCGGGGGACCTGGACACGGAAAGTTGAGATGTTTGCGAACGGACGTCCAAGGGTCCGTACGTGTATGGGAGCGAGCGGCGGCTAGCGCCGGCTGGTCACCATACGTGCGGGGCGTTGACCCAGATCGCTACGCATACCTCTTCGTAGCTGTTTTTGTACCAGTGAGGCGTATCCGAGGAGAAGGTGATCGAATCGCCCGCCTCTAGCGTGTAGCACTCACCGTCGAGGAAGATGTCCTTCTTTCCCGACAAGATGATGCCGAATTCCTCGCCGCTATGGCGGAAAGGGGTGGCGCTGGTGTCGTGGCCTGGCGGACTCACGATCCATTGGGCCTCCAACGCGCCATTGAGGTCCGGGGTCAGGAGCTCATAGACTGCCTCTCCCACGGACTTTTTGGTGACGCCTTTGAGGTTTCGCCGCTCGGACTTACGGACAACCGGCGACCTGGTTTCTTCCTGGCCGAGGAAGAACTTCCCCACGGGAATGTCCAGGCCATGAGCCAACTGCGCCAAGGTGGTGAATGATGGGTTGGCCAGCCCACGTTCGATCTGGCTGACGATCGCCGGGCTGAGACCGGTGATTTCCGAGAGTTTGGACAGGGTCATCCCCTTGTCCTTGCGCATCGTGCGGACCTTGTTGCCGACAGTTGCAAGAAGTGCGCTCGTGCCGGCCGGTGAGGATGCCGTGATGATCTCGTTGGTCATGATCCAGCTTTCTCTCGGTGAGCTGACTCACATAACTATAGTGAAAAATTTTAGCGAATCAATGGTTTGGTGAAATTTTCTCGTTCGCCGGGTCAGCGGCGCCCTTGCGTCGGCAGACTCTTCAGCGCCGGCGGGGCAGTGGGGGCTATTTATCAAAAAGCATTGACCTGGTGAATATCTTCAATATAGTTAAGTGAGTCGCATCACGTGGGGGCGTTTTGCAGCACGATCAGAGACGTGGGCGCTTAAGCCTTCTGGCGGAAGGCCCAGCCCAGCCCCACGTCCACCCTCGTGTTCCCCTATTGATCCCGCGACACCCAAGCAAGCCATCCACGCCCCCTATTACCGGACTGGATGTCCCCGTTTGCTTCAAAGCGCTACGAAGAGGCACGCGTAGCTATCTGGGCTAACTCGCTTCCCATGAGGTGAGCTGGTTCGGCAGACCTGCCGGACCAAGCCAAAATGATAGTTTCGATCACCGTCCATACCCCCTGGATGTCAACGGTGATCCGTACCCTCACGCACCGCGAAGGTGCGGAGGAAGGAAAGAATCATGACTGACACTGTCGTCAAGAATGGCCCGGAGAGCGCCCGGAAATCGCGGCTCTCCCCGGAAATCCGCCGTGGGCTGCTGGGCCTCGGACTCGGGAACACCCTTGAGTGGTATGACTGGATGGTCTTCGGACTCCTGTCGGCCTTCATCGGGCCAAAGTTCTTCCCCTCGCAGGATCCCACCGCCGCAACCCTTAACGCCCTGGCGGTCTTCGCCGTCGGCTTCGCGTTCCGTCCGCTCGGCGGTGTCCTGCTCGGTACTTTCGCCGACAGAATCGGTCGTCGAAAAGTGATGCTCTGGTCCATCATGATGATGGCAGTCACCACGCTGATCATCGCCCTGTGTCCGACGTACCAGCAGATCGGCGGCGCGGCCGGCGTCATCCTCCTGGTCTGCCGCATCGTGCAAGGCATCTCCACCGGCGTTGAAGCTCCGCTTTCCACCGCACACGCCGTCGAACTGGTTCCCGTGGGACGCGAGGGGTTCGTCGCAGGCATCATTTCGTTCTTCGTCAACTCGGGCATTCTCCTCGCCTCGCTGGTCAGCTACCTGTGCAGCCTGATGCTGAGCGGGGCTGTCATGGCCGACTGGGGTTGGCGTGTTCCGTTCATCGTGGGAGCGATCTTCGGTTTCATCGTTGTCTACCTTCGCCGCACTCTTCCGGAAACCATGCGGCCGGAGGAGCTTGCGGAGAATTCCTCGAAAGCTGTTTGGGGCGGGGTACGCAAACATTGGCTGAGCGTGCTGGCCATTACCTTCGTCGTTGGCGCTGCGCAGGCCTACAACTACGCCTGGAATACGGGACTTCCCACCGCGGCCCGCAGCGGCTTCAAAGAAGACGCCACTGCTGTCTTCGCCCTCACCACCATTCTTGGAGCTGTGCTGGTTGTCGGCAGCCTCGTGGTCGGCAAGCTCGCCGATGGCAAGTCGATTTCCAAGTGGTTCCTGATCACCCGTGCGCTGTCCATTCCTTCGGTCTTCCTGATGCTCATGTACGTCCGTCCAGGCATCGGCGGATTCGCCGCGGTCCTCCTGGGCGGCTCGGTTGTCCTGGTCCTCAACATGACCCTGTACAACGTCGTCACCAGTTCCCTGATGCCAAAATCCTGCCGCGGCGCCGGAACTTCCCTTGGCTACGGAATTGGTGTGGCGGTCTTCGGTGGCACGGCGTCCTACCTCCTGGTCTGGCTCCAGTCCATGAATGCATCGTGGATCTTCCCGGTTTACGTCGCTGTGCTGTCCGTTTTGAGCATTGTGTTCTACGTACTGGCACGGCGGAAGAGCGGCATCTTCATTGGAAGCTAGGGACATGATCTCGTTTGACCTCAGTCAGTCCGACGTGGAGCTCTACACCGCGGCGCGTGAACTGCTCCTCACGGCCCACCACACAGAGAACCATCGTGTCGCCGCTGCCATGCGGGGCGCGTCGGGGGCGATCTACCTCGGCCTTCACATCGGTTCCAAACGAATCAACGTGTGTGCCGAATCCAGCGCCCTCGCCAATGCCCGGATTGCCCAGGAAGCCTCCATCGAGTCCTCCGTCGCAGTCAGCATGGACGAACACGGAGAACCGCAGGTCACGAATCCTTGTGGCGTCTGCCGGGAGCTGCTGCGGAACTACGGAGCCGAGGCAACGGTCCTGGTTGATGCCGGGGGAGAGGTTGGAACCGTCAATCTAGGGGAACTCCTGCCATATCCCTGGCTGCGGGCCACCGAGACTGAATGGACCACCCAACCGCCGGAGGCCATGAAGATGCACTAAATGCAACGGAAAAGTCCGGGTCCGCACTCTGAAGAGTGCGGACCCGGACTTTTGTCGTGAAACTGTTCCCTCGGGAACCGCGCCCCTTGGGAACTGCGGCGTTATGCCGAGCGGCGTTCCCCACGACGTTCGCGCAGGATGTTCAGGCGGTCTTCGAGGATCTGCTCGAGCTCGGGAAGGCTGCGGCGTTCCAGCAGCATGTCCCAGTGCGTGCGGACAGCCTTCTCGTTGGTGTCAATGGGGCGTTCGCCATCAACCAGGAGCGCTTCCTTGCCCGTCTTGGAAACCCAGACAGGAGGGATCTCGGCTTCGGAGGAGAAGGTTACGAAGACCTGCTCTCCGTCCGCGCAGCGGTATTCAACCCGCTGACGCGGCGCCGGCTCCACACCGGATTCGGTTTCCATGCTCTGGGCGCCAAGACGCATGCCCCGCAGGCTGCGATCGCTCATGATTACTCCCTCTGTCTGTTCGCGGAACCATGCTCCGCGCTAGCCGGACGCCGCAACGGCGCCGCCCGGACTACTGTCTGCACACGTTGCATCACTAGATGAAACGCCTGACCAAGCGTTAATGTTCCGTTCGGACTGAACCGGCCGGACAAATACACCATTATACGCGGATCGAAGCGGACAGGACAAAGCGAAGGGGGACCGGCCAGAGAATTTGGCCGATCCCCCTTGGAAACTGTCCGTTACGCAGACGGTTCTTGCGTAGCTGGCGTTGATTGCGCGTGTCCGGAACTCACAGCCGCTGTGCCCGCCGGTGCAGGAACTTCGGCTGTCGGCTTCGCGGAATCGCTGAACAGGTCCGCAACGCCTGATCCACCATTGGTGCCACCCAGTGCGCCGCCGATGCCCTTGAGGGCCTCTCCGACCTCGCTGGGGATGATCCACAGCTTGTTGGATGAGCCCTCCGCGATCTTCGGCAGGGTCTGAAGGTACTGGTAGGCCAGCAGTTTTTGGTCCGGGTTGCCTTTGTGGATGGCGTCGAAGACCTTCTGAATGGCCTGCGCTTCGCCATCGGCGCGGAGGATGGCTGCCTTGGCGTCACCCTCTGCGGCGAGGATTGCTGCTTGCCGCTGGCCTTCGGCCGTCAGGATCTGCGATTGCTTGGTGCCTTCGGCGGTCAGAATCGCAGCACGCCGGTCGCGCTCGGCCCGCATCTGCTTCTCCATTGAGTCCTGGATAGAGTGCGGCGGGTCGATTGCCTTGAGTTCCACGCGCGAAACGCGGATTCCCCAGCGCCCGGTGGCTTCGTCCAAGACCCCGCGGAGCTGGCCGTTGATCTGGTCGCGTGAGGTGAGCGCTTCTTCAAGATTCAAGCCGCCCACGACGTTGCGGAGCGTGGTAGTGGTCAGCTGTTCAACAGCCTGGATGTAGTTGGCGATCTCGTAGGTCGCGGCCCGGGGATCCGTGACCTGGAAGTAGACCACGGTGTCGATCGAGACAACCAGGTTGTCCTCGGTAATCACCGGCTGCGGCGGGAAGGAAACCACTTGTTCGCGAAGATCCAACAGCGGCAGCAGACGGTCGACAAACGGGATCAGGATGGTGAGCCCGGGGTTGAGCGTGCGCTGGTACTTACCGAGGCGTTCTACGACGCCGGCGCGCGCTTGCGGAATGATCCTGATCGAGCGGACCAAAACGATAATCACGAATATGACGAGAACTAGCAGCACGATCGCGGCTGCAGTTCCTCCCAAGCTGTCCATACATCTCCTTCATTCCCCAGTTACGTATTTGATGCGGTTATGTGCGGCAATATGCCGATCGCTCGTCGTCGAACGCTCATCGTCGAACGCAGCGGCTTGAGCCATGACGGGACGCCGCTCAGTGCGGGCTGTTTTCCGCTGTCGAGGCGACTACCGCCGTCGCGCCGTCAATCCTGGTGACCTGCACGGTCTGGCCGGCGCCGATGGTCTCCGCCGCGCTGCGGGCGCTCCATACGTCGCCACCGATCTTGACCAGTCCCGCAGTCGCGCTGACGGGCTCCATGACGAGCGCCGATTGGCCGATCAAGCGGTCCACGTTGGTGCGTTGCTCGGCGGGACCCTTGTGCAAATGCTTCAGTGCGATAGGACGGACGAACGCAATCATCAGCAGGGACACGATGCAAAAGACAACGATCTGCAACCAGAGATCAGCTCCGGCGAAGTCAGCGACGAGGGCAGCCAGCGCGCCGGCCCCGAGCATGATGAAGAAGAAACTGAGCGTCAGCATCTCCACCACGGCAAATGCGAGGAACACCGTGAGCCAGAGAGCCCACCAGTTGCTGCCAAGCCACTCAAACATCGTTCCCCCTGTTTCCGGACTTGCCGCGGCAGCCGGCCTGATCCGGACTGCAGCGTCGGCAAGATCACAGTCGCTGTTTTTCCATCCTAGCCCGGTGCGAAGGTTCCCGTTAGGAGCCTTGCTCCCGTGCTGTGAAAACGCTGAGGGTGAACTTCGCGGTGGCCTTGACGGACGTTTCCACGGCCGTCGACGCCAGGAGGGCGGAGCGTTCGAGGTGGTGGCCTGCGGGTCCCATGAAGGCGACATCGGCAATGTCGCGCCCGTCGAGCTTGAGATCCACGTCGAGGTGAATGGTGTCCGCGGGAGTGAAGAACTCCTGCATGGACTCGGCAAGGCGCTCGTCTTTGCCCGGTTCAATACCCAACATCCCAGTCCGTTCCGCAATCTCCCCAAGGTGCCCGTTGCGCGGAGTCACGACGATCACGCGGCCGCCTGGACGGAGCACGCGGGCAAATTCCGGTGGATTCCGCGGCGCAAAGACCACGATGACCGCATCCACGGCATGGTCTGCGATCGGCAGTGGACGCCAGACATCCCATACGAGATTGACGGCGCCGGGATTCAACCGTGCGGCCCGGCGGAGGGCGAACTTGGAAATGTCGATGCCAATCGCTGCAACCGGCGTGCGGTCCAGCACTGTCCGTAGGTAGTGGCCGGTGCCGGTCCCCGAATCCAGGACCAGGGATCCCGGCGCCGATAGGACCGGTGCCGCCAGCTCCGCGATGGCCTCGGCGAGGGGAGCGTAATGGCCCGCGCCCAGGAAATCGTTGCGGGCCGCGACCATCTCTGCCGTGTCGGCCTCGAAGACCGTGCCCTTGCCCGTGAGCAGGTTGAAGTAGCCCTGTTTGGCGGCATCGAAACTGTGGCCGGCGACGCAACCGAGCGAAAACGGCGCAGCCGCGCTCAGTCCGAAAGGACCCCCGCAGACCGGGCAGCGTAGGGAAGGGACGGCGTCGGAAAGCATATGGACAATCCTACGGCTGCCGGAGTGGCACATATCCTCATGCGTTGACGGCCGTTAGGCTCACCAGCGTGAAAGCCGAACAACTCCCGCTGCTGAATTCCATCTCTGCTCCCGCGACCCATCCCGATGGGACCCGCGCCGTCGTGTCCGTCACGCGGCCCGATTTCGACGCCGACGCCTACGTCGGCCAGCTCTGGAGTGTTCCTTTTGACCATGAGATCCGGCCCCGGCGGATCACCCGTGGCTTCCGGGACACCGCACCCGCATTCTCACCCGACGGCAGGGGGTTGGCGTTCCTTCGGGCGACGCCGGACGGCAAGCCGCAACTGCACGTGGTTGAGTCCGACGGCGGGGAACCGCAAGCGATCACGGAACAGAAATTGGGAGTCTCCGAGTTTTCCTGGGCGCCTGATTCGCGGAGGATTGTGTTCTCCTCGCGCGTTCCTGAGGAAGGCCGTTACGGGACGGTTGACGGCGTCGGGGCGGGCAGCGAAGACCCACGGTTGATCACCGACAACCAATACAGGCTCAATGGGCTGGGTTACACCGCGGACAAGCCCGCGCAACTGTTCGTCGTCGAGGTCCCCGAGCCCGGAGCGGAACCTCCCGTGGTTCCTGTGGGGAGGGCGGCCAAAGCCAACGGAGCCGATGCGGCAGGCCTGGTGCCGCCGGCGGTGCAGTTGACGTTCGGCGAAGCCGACCACACCTCGCCGTCCTTCAGCCGCGACGGTGAGAGCGTCTACTTCGTCGCCTCGCTCCACGAAGGGCACGACGCCGACCTCGCCTCCGGTATCTATCGTGTCTCCGTCGCGGGCGGCGAGCCCAAAGCACTTCGTCCGGACGCCGCACAACAATCCGTCCAGGAAATCTGCGAATCCGCGGACGGTGAATGGCTGTTCTTTGCGGCGCAGGACCTCGGCGACGACGGCCTGGACTTCGTCGCGAGAAACACGGCGCTGTACGCAATGCCGGTCCGGGGTGGCAAAGCAACGATGCTCAGCGACGTCGAAAACCAGGACATTGGCGGCCACCTCGAAGCCTTTGGAGCGGATGGGGTGCTCGCGCTCAACACCAGCCGTGGCAGCGTCCAGCTGATCCAATGGTCACCCGACGGCGAGGCCGAGGTCCTTGTCAAGGGTCCCCGCGTAGCGATCGGCGCTTCCGCAGTGGGAGACATCGTGGCTGTCGCTTACGGCGACGCTTTCAGCAATGGCGAGCTCGGCGTTCTGGAGAAGGGTGAACTCCGAGTGCTCACGGACTTCGCCAAGGCGCTTCGGGACCAAGCGACAATCCTTGAACCGCATGAGTTCACCACCACCGGAACTGACGGCTACCCGGTCCATGGCTGGGTGGTCCTGCCAGAGGGGCCAGGCCCCCATCCAGTGCTGCTCACCATCCACGGCGGCCCTTTCGCCCAGTACACGGGGGCGTTCTTTGACGAAGCCCAGGTGTACGCCGAGGCGGGATACGCCGTGCTGATGTGCAACCCGCGCGGTTCTGCCGGGTACGGCCAAGCACACGGAGGGGCCATCAAGGAAAAGATGGGCACCGTGGACATGGCGGATGTGCTCGCCTTCCTGGATGGTGCACTCGAAGCCTTTCCTGCG
Source organism: Arthrobacter sp. efr-133-R2A-120 (assembly GCF_030209835.1). GTDB lineage: Bacteria > Actinomycetota > Actinomycetes > Actinomycetales > Micrococcaceae > Arthrobacter. The sequence continues at coordinate 24,365 of NZ_JARVRF010000035.1, forward strand.
ATGGACAGGGAATCGATCGGAATCATGGGCGGGTCCTACGGCGGATATCTGACGGCCTGGGTCATCGGCCACGAACACCGCTTCAAGGCAGCCATTGTGGAGCGCGGATTCCTCGACCCGGTCAGCTTTGCCGGTTCCTCGGATATCGGATGGTTCTTCGGTGGCCAATACACGGGTGGCTCGCCGGAGCAGATGGCGGCCCAAAGCCCGATGGCCGTGGTGACCGCAGTCCGGACACCCACGCTGGTAATCCACAGCGAAAACGATCTCCGATGCCCGGTTGAACAAGGCCAGCGCTACTTCGCCGCCCTCAAGGCCCAGGGCGTGGGGACGGCGTTGCTCCTCTTCCCGGGTGAAGACCACGAACTATCGCGATCGGGCACACCCCACCACAGGCGGCAGCGATTCGAGCAGATCCTCGCGTGGTGGGCAAGGCACCTGCCTTCGGCAGCAAACCCGCCGCGCGAATCCGGTTCAGCTACGGATTGAGGAATCCCAGTCCGCGGCGTGCCTCGTCGATTCCGGGGTACGCCCAATGGGCGGAGTACTCCCCATCGTTTGCGAGCGACCGCAGTTCGGCGCGGTCCAAATAAAGTCCGCCGTGCAGGTGATCGGTTTCGTGCTGGACTATCCGGGCCTGCCATCCGGAGAATCCGGCCGAGGCTGCACTTCCGTCCGGACGCTGGTAGTGCAAACGAACATCGCGGTGGCGTGTGACCACGGCCTGGAATCCGCGCATCGACAAACAGCCTTCATAGAACGACGCCGTGGAAGTCCCCTCGGGCTCGTAGCCGGGATTCAGTATCGCGAAGAAGCCCAGCGGCGTCCTTTGCCGGATCTCCGAGGCAACAGGATCAACATCGAAATGGTCTTCAAGCACAGCCAGCTGCAAGGGGATGCCGAGCTGCGGCGCGGCGAGGCCCACTCCGGGAGCGGCATGCATGGCATCCCGCATGCGCTCGATCAGCTGCGCCAGTTCGGTGTCGTCGAGCTGGCCATCATAGGGCGCGGCCCGCTGGCGCAGCACGGGATGGCCGACCTGCACGATGGGAGGGAGCCCCTCGAGACCGAGCAGGGCCTGGACTGCGCTGCGGATTTCCGAGGCAGTAAACGTCGTGTCCGGGCCGGCAGTCAGGGGGCGGGTCTCAAAGTCCATGGATTGAGCTTAGTGTCAATGCATCGTGAATCTGCGGGCAACAAGCTCCGAGAACATCGGCAAGGTGATGGCGCGGCCGATCAAGGCGTTCCGTGCGCTGAGGACTTTCGGGGGCAAGGGACGCCCCAGCGCCATGTTCAGGCTGGCTTGCCAGATGGCTTTCTTCGCCGCGCGCTGCCGGTCCCGCTCGAAGCCTGCGAGTTCCTTGCCGGCAGGGACTTTCGCGGATGTGCGCAATGCTTCGCTGATGATCGGCGCCAGGGCAAGGGCGTCCAACCAGCCCAGGTTCATCCCTTGGCCGCCGATCGGGCTGATCTCGTGTGCGGCATCGCCAAGCAGGGCGACCCGTCCGTGGACCATGCGGGAGACCATGCGAGAGGTGACGCCGAACGCGCTGATCATCGTATTGCTCGCGGAGTCCACCACGCTGCCGGTCCGTTTTTTGATGAGGTCGGCGAGCGCGTGGGGAGTGGGTTCCTGACACGGGGTGCCAAGCCGGACCACCCACCGGCGGATGCCGCCGGGCAGGGGAAAGGACTCCACGATTCCTCCGGGCTCAAGGAAAAGGACGGCGTTGTTGCCGTAGGTCGATTCATCCCGGAAATCGCCCATGACGTAGTAGTCGGGATAGGTGCGCAAGCGTGGCTCCAAACCCAGTCCCTCACGGACGGCGGAATGGACGCCGTCGGCGGCCACTACGAATCGGCCCAGAAACTCGGCCGGAGCTCCGTCTTGCTGCCCGCGCAAACGCAGGCGCCCGCCGTCGTCGACGACTTCCTCGACCTGCACCCCGCGGTGGAGGGCTCCCGGATCGAGGTCGGTCACCCTGGACTCCAGGGCGTGGGTGGTGAGGTATTGCGGAACGGAAAGGATGAAGGGGTACTCGGCCGAGGGACGGGCGAAGTCCATGTCGGCAACTTTCCGGCCGCCGCTGTACGCGGCACCATGGGTGATCCGGACCCCTGAAGAGACCAAGGGATGGGCGGCACCTATTGCGTCCAGAGCTGCCAGGGCGGGCGGATGGATTCCTATGGCACGGGTCTGGCGGCTCGACGTCGCGCGTCTTTCGAGAACTGCAACGCGGTGTCCGTTTTGCAGCAGCAGGGCTGCCATATATAGCCCGACAGGTCCGGCTCCGACCACCACGACGTCAAACATCGTGGACCTCCCCGGGCCGGTATACCAGGAGGTTGTGCCACAAGCCGCTCGGTTCTACCGTCCAGGTCGACGGAGTGGCGGCCCGGAGTTCCACTGCCGTGTAGCTGCGCCTGATGGACGTGAGGCCGTCACCGTGGATGTAGGAACCGATGCCGAGGGGCCAGGATCCTGCCCAGAAAAGTGCGTATGCCACACGGCTGCGCGTGAGGTCGTTGTGCAAGGCAATCCGGCGGCACAAGCGTTCGGAGTCGTGAAGGAACGAGGCGAGTTCCGGGGTGGTCAGGTGGTGCAGGACGTGGTTGGAAATAACGACGTCGAACGTGCGCCCTTCCGACACGAGCTCGGAACTCAAGGCCGTCCGGTAGCTCACGCCCTCCACTGACGGTGCGGAGTTCGCGAACTGGAAGGCGCGCTCGTCCGGGTCGATTCCGGTGACTTCCAGACGGTAACCGTCTGCTGCGGCCCGGCGCGCCAGGCTACGGGCAACGTCTCCACCGCCACAGCCGATGTCAAGGACCGTGGTGGGCGCCGCCGTCGTGAGCAAAGGCTTGATCCTTGAGCTGTAGGTATCCCGCCAGCCGGACACCACAGCGTTGACGATCGGAAACCGCGCGTAACTTCGGTTGAGCCGGTCAAGCTCGCAATCGGGGCGGTCCATGTCTTCAACGGCGGTCACATCCCGTGCGCCGAGAAAGCCGCCCAGGCGGGGGAGGGCCGGCATCACAGAGCCGGCATCACAGAGCCGGGGAAACCCGGGTGAAGAGCCCCGTCTCCACCGTGAGGCCGGGCCCGAATGCCATGGAACAGATGCGTTCCTCCCGCTCAGCCGGGGTTTGTCCCAGGATGTGTTTCAAGACGAAGAGCACGGTGGCGCTGCTCATGTTGCCATAGTCGCGGAGGACGTCACGGGCGGGAATCATCTGTTCTTCGGTGAGTTCAAGCTTCGACTCGACTTTGTCGAGGATGCTGCGGCCGCCGGGATGGATGGCCCAATGCGTAATGTCCCTGTAGGGGAGTCCGGCCAGGGAGGGGTCCCGGGCAAGCAGCGGTTCGAGCGCGCCGGTGATGTGCTCCTCGATGATGTGCGGCACGTACGTGCCGAGAACCATTTCGAAGCCTTCGTCGCCAATGTTCCAGGCCATGGCTTCTTCGCCGACCGGCGTCAGGACAGTCTCGAAGTGATCCAGCCTGATCACCGGGTCCGGCCCCTCAGGCTCACGGGAAGTCACGACGGCGGCCGCCGCGCCGTCCGCGAAGATGGCCGACCCCATGATGGTGTCCGGATCATTTGAGGTCCGGACGTGGAGCGAGCAAAGTTCCGCACAGATAACGAGGACGACGGCAGAGGGATCGGCCTGGCAGAACTGCCGGGCTGCGCGGAGGGCGGGGAACGCTGCGTAGCAACCCATGAAGCCAAGGTGATAGCGCTGCACGGCCGGACTCAGTCCGAGGGCCCTGACCACTTTGTAATCGGGGCCGGGATTGAAAAAACCCGTACAGGAAACGGTGATGACATGGGTTATGTCAAGTAAATCAATATCGGGACATTTCCCGACGGCGGCCTTGGCGGCCTCAATGAACAATTTGGTGGCTTCGACGGCAAATATCTCGTTGCGGACTTTGGTGCTGGGGCTAAGTACACGGCCTGTCGCGGGGTCAAAGAATGACGGATTCTCGGAGTGGTTGTCCAAGGACAATTCGGCCACTGCGGTGAAACGGGTGTCGATGGCTGCTGAATCAAAACAGGTTCGCACCAGTCTGGACCCGAGCCGTGTCAGGCCGGGTTGGGATGCAAAAACGTCGCGCGCCTGTGGTTGCACAAGCACTGTGGGCGGTACGGCAGTTTCCAGAGACCTCACGTAGACCGGCATGCTTCATTGTTGGCGACGAAGATGCCGTTGACAATGGCAGGGCGTGGAAATGTGGACGTTTTAGGGGTCCCGCCTGTTTTTCGGGAACCGGCGGACTCAACCGCATTCAGGGCCTCCAAAGCTTCTGCGACACAAAGTGAAGCGACGGGCCACTAGTTCTAATAGCAGCCCATTTGTACGTTTGCCGAGTTCGCCGAGCGGCTGGACGGCAACAGGGCGGTCCTTAGTGCATTTGGGGAGGTGCGCAGGTATGCAGGGGGATCTGGATGTCGGGGGTGCGCGTGTCAAGGTGAAGCGGTTGCGCCTGCGTTTGGCTGAGCTTGATCGCCAAATGTGCGTGGTTGACCGGTTGCTCGGCCAGGTCGTGAAGCTTGCTTTGGAGCTGTATCAGGCGAGGGCATGGACGGCCTTTGGCCTGAGTACGTGGGCTGAGTTGGTGGAGGCTGAGCGGCTGGTCCTTCCGAGCCTGGGAGGCAGCGCCCGGGTGAGTATCGCCATGGAGTTGGCGGCCGGAAATTTGTCGCTTCGTGCGATCGCCCCGGTCCTGGGCGTATCCCACGAGACCGTGAAGACCCTCCTCGCAAAGGGCGTTGCAGCGGGTGGAACGCTGCCGTCCGTGAGATTGTCGCTGGACGGCAGAATGCGCCGCACTGCACCCGCAGTACCAAGGAATGTGATCGCGGGCGAACTTCTTCACTCGGATTCCAACTCGGACTCCAACGAGGGAATCTTCGATGTGGAGGGGTTTTTGGCCGATGTCGGCGCCTTGGACGTAGATCACGGTCCTTCCGACGCGGCTGTGCTGGCCGAACTCCAGCTGCGGGAGTTGATCGACTCTATCCGGAATATGGGATCCTCTGAGCTAGTCGTCCAGCGCCTGCCCGAGGCGCATCCCACACGACGACGCCGGCTGGCCGCCCAGTTCCACGCGGCCGCGGAACTGATGAGCGATGTTGCGAAGCAGTGGGGTGTCGCCGCATGAGTCCCGGAACCCATGGCCGGTTTTCGACGCCGGCCGAACGCGATGCCCTCCTGCGGGACCTCGTAGCCAGATGGCAGCGGGAAGGCCGGGACGGCCCTTCGGCCGGGCTGCTGTTCGGTTCGTTTCTTCCGGCGCTATTGTCCCGTTTCCAGCACGAGTTCCCCTCGATTGCCCCGGAAGATGCACTGTTCTACGCCACGGAAGTTCTTTGCGACCGAGGGATACCTGTGGACGTCCCGGCTTGCGCGTGGCTGCTGACGGTTGTCCGCAACGGACTCCGGACCTGGACAGTCACCCAACGCCACTGGCTCTCAGAGCGAGATGTGCGGAACGGTGTGTGGGCAGACGCGAAGAAGAACCACGCCCTGGGGGAGGTGGCGCCGCTGGTGTCGGTGTACGGACATGAGTGCGAATGGCCCCAGATTCCGTTGGCCATTTCGCCAATGCCCGCCGGTTCATCGCCTCTCTGGGAGGAACTAAAGGCGTTGTTGATCAGGGCTGGCTGGGATCGCGACGTCGCAGAGCAGGGTCTGCAGGTGATCGAACAAAGGGCATCCCGGCACATGGAGGAGATCTCCTTCGGATCAGAGCCGGGGGCCGCGCTCTCCCGCTTAGAAACGAACAGGTCCTTGAGCTGGGTACCCAGAGGCCATAAGAGGGCGCTCGTGGACTTCGTCTGCAGCGAACGCGGATATCTCTGGGGCCGTGTCTCCAGGGAATTTCCCCTGCCAATGCCCTTGCCCTGCCCGGGGTCCAGGAGGCGTTGGCGTCGCTGGTCTGGAGCAAGGCGAGACCTAAGAACGCCAGAACCAGGAGCTACGCGCCACGTGGAATGCATTCGCGGGAGGACATCCCTGCATGACGGAGCCAACCCGGTCTGGACTGGAAGTGGTTCGTCATGGCCAGGGGATTGCGGTGGCCACGGTGTTGTTGGCGAACTGGGCTTGCCCCGCAATTGGCACGAAGGGGCTGGCAAGGTCACAGGTGACGATCCGCAGTAGGTGTGGGCCGTCGGTGGCAAAGGTATCTGCGGGCAGGGACGTTTTGGCCAATGATTCCAAACCGATGATTTTGTATCTGCAGGAAACGCCGGCGTTGTCGGATACGTAGACGGGCATGCCCGGGGTCACCCGGACGAGGGAAGCCATTGGCGCGAGGGACCCATCCGGGAAGTTCACGTGCCCGGCCAGTAGGGTCGATCCCTTCGCGGCACACACAGCCGCCGAGCCCGTGTAGCGGGCAGCTTCGGAGGCATCCGGGACTACCAGGTAGCCGGAACCGTCACGGCCTTGGTCCACGAGCCCCACTTTGAGGTCCACGCCCGGGATCGAGAGCGTGTTAGGCCGAAGGCTGGGGATCGCGGCCGGGCCGGTGTAGGTGTCCGGTCCGGCGGAAGTAGGCGGCGCCAGCACAGGTGCCCGCGGAGTCGGCGGGGGAGCGGATGGCGCTGTGAAGGCCAAGATGCCTGCGGTGGCTCCGGCCACGCTACAGGTGACGACAGTGGTCAGTGCAACGTTGTTCCACCGGGCGCGGGGATAGCTGCAGGTTTTGATCATTGGATTGTCCTAGGGTGTGGGGCGGGGCACCCGGTGATCAGCATGGGTGGCTGGATCCGGGTGCCCCGCGTCAATCTGAGAGCTGGATGCTTCTAGTCAGCATGTTCGTCCGCTGGGACGTTGTCCGTTTCAACTCCGCGGTTGTCGAAGCGTTTGCGGTACAACAGCCCTGCTCCTCCGAGGAGTGCCAGTGCGAAGGCGGTGACGCCTGTGATTAGCAGCGGCATGTTCGGCCCGGTTTCCTGTGCCGTGCCGGTGGTGGGCGCGAATCCGGTGTTGACCATCAGGGCCGGCTTGGCTGGGCTAACGGTGACGGCTTCGGGGAAGGCGATGACAGTTTCGTTCTTGTCGCCGCAGTTGCCCTTATGCAACTGCGCGGTGAATGGTTTCTTGCCCTCGCCCTTGTCGATCGTCAGCTTAAGTTCCTCTACGTATCCGTAGGTGCCTTTGTGGGCGATGGTATGGCTCGGGTAGGTGATTTCACCGGCACCGGTGACGTCCTGGTCGGGGGAGGACCAGGACGGGTTGGCGCAGACGGCCTGGGCGGATCCGTCGGTCGAGTCGTCAAACTTGTACTGGTTCACTTTGGTGGTGACTTTGATGCCGGTGCCGGAAGGGATGGTGCCCGAGATGATTCCGATGTCGTGAGCCAAAAGCGGTACGGTGCCGTTTTCGGAGGCTTTGGTGACAATCGAAGGTTTCTCGACTGGGACGGTTTCGTTGGGCAGCAGTTCCTTGCCGTCCCATGCCTTGGTGGACTCGGTACCGTCGATCTTCTCGGAGAAGTACAGGTTGGCTTTCAGGCCTTTGGCCCACTTCTCGGCGACGATCTTCTCCCATGGAACCTCGACGGCCGCGGTCCTGAATTCGCCGTTGCCGGTGACCTTCGTGGTGACGGTACCGATGACCTCGGCATCGGCCGGTGCGGTGTCGGAGCCGCCGGCAATCGGGGAGGCGGAGGTCAGGATCAGATCCGTTATCGCCGAGAGTGTCTTACCGGGCTCGTTGCCGGTCACGGTGATGATGTCGTGGACCTTGCCGTTTTCAATGGCCGATGCCTTGGTCACGACCTCGGGCTGGTATTTCTGGATCGTTTCCTCGTTTGGGTCGTTGAAATCAGCCGTCCAATCAGCACGAAAGTACTGCTGCAGTTCCGCGGGCTGGGCTGCCTTGGAGAAGCGGGCCACCGGGTAGTAATAGCCGGCCTTGTCCGCGTTTTTGTCAGCGGTCACCTTCACGTCACCCGGTCCCGTTGCGGTGCCCGTCCCAGAGGCGACCTTCACAGCGGTTGCAGGGACTTGGGCGGCAGGGGCGAGTTTGACGGGGCTGTAGTACCAGTCGATGTCGAAGCGGCCCGGGACGCGGCCGCCGTTCACGAACGCCCAGTCATTGGCGTTTCCCGTGGACGTGTTCACGTGCAGAACGTCCACCAGCGCCTGGCCGCCCTCGACAAACCGGCCAGCTGTGGAGGTTGCTACGGGCTGAAAATCGAAGATCACTTTGGCATCGGCCGATGTTCCCGCGACAGGTTGAGCCCCGCCGGCGACGAGAAGGTTCTGGAAGCCCGACACAGAGTATGTGGTAGCCGACGACCCGGGTGCGTCGATCGTCAGCGTCACCGACACTGTTCCGTTTCCAGTAGCCGTGAAGCCGAGCCGATCTCCGGTACGGGCGTTGACTGCCTGTGAGTTCGTTCCTGCCCACACGGCGGGGCCGTTCAGGATTGCGCGGGCCGAGAAGCCGTTCAACTTGTTCCCGGCTGCGGAAATCAGTTCCGTCGAGGTGACTGTACCGCCGCGACCGTTCGCGTCCATCGAGAGTTTAGGTTGCGTGGAGTACGGACCGGAATTGGCCCGGGCGTCGGCGAGTATCGCCGCGGCGTGGGCACGGACACCGGGCAGTTGCGGATCAGCCGAGTCCCGGAGGTTGGGGTAGGGAGCCCCGATGCCGTTCCACGGCACGTTGAACCTCGGATCCGCGAGTTCGTGCGCCAGGTACGCCAAGGCGGGGTGGTTTGCAGGGTCGCCCTGGTACTTTTGGATCGCGTAGTTAAGCTGCGGGTTTCCGAGGGAACCCACCGCCCCGGACCCGGCTGGCCCGGCCGGGATCCCGACGTCGAAGCAGAAGGCCGTGGGACCCCCGGCGGCGGCGTTCAGGTTCAGGGAACCCAGCCACATCGACCAATCTCCAAACGCCCGGGGCGGCGGAGCCTGGACGGTGATGCCCGATTGGTGCATGCCCGGCAGGTCAGTTGCGGCCTGTGCCGCAGGCGCGGCCAAGATGCCTCCGGTCCCGATAGCGGAGAGGACAAGGGCGCCGGCAGCTGCCAGAGCACCGGACTTGGCGAACGCCCGCCGGCCCCTTGTCTGTCCCGGCGGGTTTCCGGCGTCTGGTTCGAATCTTCCTTGACTCACTTATGTTCCCTTCTCTTCAAACGCGCCCATAGACGCGATGACCACGCTTTGGGTGGTCCTGTTTGTAGAGAGCCGGACAAATCGCAGTCCGAGAGAAGGGCTTGGCTTTCAAACTGTCAGGGCTTGTAAGAGACGCTTTCAGCGCCTTCAACTGTCAAGAACTTGACAGTTGAAACGGGCGGACAGGGCCAACGCGGGTTCGGTCACGCCCAGGGGAACGTCCGGGCTTTCGTTAAGCGAAAGTGCGCAACTTCGTTACTCACCGTCATGGGCTGCGTTCATAGGCCGGGAGTAGGTTCGCGGTGTTGCACGAGAGATGACACGGGGGATTCGCAGGGGTAGCACGTGGCAAACCGTGTTTCGATGGGGTTGGTTGCGAGTTACGATCGCGGGGTCTGGAAAACCGGAACCCACGCATGACGTGGGAAAACGCCGCAAGGCAGGCTGAGACGAGTTATCTCATCTACTTCTACTCGTCCTACTTCAACGCCGATAATCTACATTATGTAAAGTAGAAGTGATCCAATTGCAGAATTTGCAGATTAGGACACGTTCCCGACGAATGTGTCCTGTCTCACCTAAAGTGACGCAATCTCAACTTAGTTGGAGCATTAGCCAAG
>NZ_JARVRF010000057.1 GCF_030209835.1 Arthrobacter sp. efr-133-R2A-120
AAGGCCTGACAGCAATAAACCCAAGCTTGACCCAGACGCGAAGGCCGGTTAACTGGCCGGGGATTCACCAACGCACGCAACTACAAAACGCGTATCCTGTTGCGCAGTGCCGCCAAAACAGCGGCATGAACATCCATCACGGCAGAACAATCACCACAAACCGTGAAGAGCCGCCAAACCGGGCAATGGCATCTTCACCTGGGACCACCGTGAGCGGTCGACGCCAACAACACTGAGCTCGAACATAAGGTAAGAGCATTCGGACTGAATTCATCAACCCGGAACCTCCAGACCGCACGCACCGGACCTACTTGCAAGGGCGCGATCTAATATTGCGTGATCCGAACTCTCCACACTTTAATATGCGGAGCCTGCTTCCCTGCCGATCGCCCAGTACCTTAGTGTGCATGGGCCGTCGAGCAGTTGTTTCGCGGTGCTAGGCCAAGTCACACCAAGTCCGAGTCAGTGGACACTTCTTCTTCGTCGTCGAATTGGAATGGCATCAGCTATCGCCGTTCGATACACCTCTAGATACTTCTTGGCTACCACATCCGGGGAGAACTGTTCGTCGTATCTCTTTCCTGCCAAGATGGCTTTGGCTCCTACTTCCGACGCCGAGGATACAGTTGACAACATCGCTTCAACCAGTTCTTCAACTCTTTGAACTGCTACAAGTTGCCCCGTTTTCCCGCCGTCCAGCACCCAGGGCGGAGCACCGCTATTCTTGCCGGCGATCACAGGCACTCCGACGGACATTGCCTCGATCAAAGATAGTCCAAAACTCTCTTCTTTGGACACATGGACGTGGCATGTACTGGACGACAGAGCCTCACGAACCTCCGGACGGCTCCGCCTGCCGAGAAAGGTCACGTTTGCGGCATGCCCACGTCTGGATGCCCACCGTTGTATCGGATCGCCAAGTCCGAGACCGCCGCCGATCAGCACGAGTTTTGCGTTCGGGAGCGTGCGCCTGACGATTTGAAAGGCAATTAGGAGTCTCCTCACATTCTTGCGGCGACTATCGTCCGCTATTTCGATGAAGGTGGGTTCCTCTTTATGGAGGTAACTATTGAGTGGCCCTGGCAGGTCAATGCAATTAGGAACTACACTAAATCCCTTATTCCAAATCATCTCGGAAACCCATCGCTTCCCGATGTATGGCGATACTGCCGTTAATCTTGCTCCCCGAAGTTTAGTGCGCACTCGGATGGCAATTAATAGGCGAAGCACCCAGTATGCCCCCCTATTCTGCGCCAAGACAGTGATGGGAGCATCATGAATGGTTACAACAAGAGGCAGCGAACTCTGGACGGCGGTTAGGGCAAACTCGTAGGTCCAATGCGCATGAACGACATCCACGGAAGTCGCGGCTAGGATTTCACCCATCTGCTTTCGCTCACTCCGAAAGGAGTCGAGAATCTGGCGCCGTGGTGACGAACGTGAAGATACCTGAAAGAATTTCAGCTTTGGACCCCGAAGGGTTATCGCATCATGCCCTCGACGGTGCGTTATCACGACTACTTCATGACCCCGGTCAAGGAGTTCCCGGGTGAGCGAACCGACAGATGGTCCGTGACTGTCATCGTCCTTCAATGCGCGCGCGCGGTCCTCCGGAAATATGTGCTGGGCAAGCGCCGCGGGCGAGACTGGACCTACTATTCCGATGCGCACCAGTACATCACCCCAAAGCTCTTCTCGAACGAAGAATCCGGCGTCTTTCCGCAGCGGACTCATAAATCTTCATGTAATTGTTCATCCCGACGCTCGCCTTAAAACGATCGACATTCTGTTCCAAAGAGCTTGGGTTCCATTTGGGTGCAGACTGCAACGCCTCGATCCACGAGTCTCGCCGCAGGTCAAGCAGAATTACATTTTCGAACTCTCCAGCCCAGCCCTGGCCCGGACTGTTGCTGACGATCGCTGGAAGCCCAAGTACGACGGCCTCGGCCAGCGCAACACTCATTCCTTCGTGAAGGGAAGGCATCAAATAGACCGGTTTGAAACTTTTCATAAACTCTAAGGGATCCGAAGCTTCGCGGTTCAAGAGGAGATCCTTCGACTCAAACCAGTCTAGGAGTTCACTTTCGATGCTGTCGGCATTATCTTCGCGACCAAAATGGGCGAGTTCTGTCCTGGACTTAGTCAGTGATGCATATTCCTTCAAAGCAGACAATGCTAGCCGATGGTTCTTTATTTGGGAGCAATTTCCTACCATGATGAATTTTTCATGATTCGGCACGGTGAGGTCAGATTCATCTTGCATTTCAAGGCGCGCCTCAAAAAATCGATCGTCGACCCAATTCCAAACGAGCTTGGATTCTCGCCCAAGCTTGCGTTCGTTATCCGAGACCTCGGGAGAGCAGGAAACGAACTGATCCACGAACTTATCGACGAATAGGCTGACCATTCTTCGGTAGGCCAAACGCAGGCCTGACTTATGAAAGACATTGTGGAAGGTTCGTAGAACAGAAATGGACCGCGACATCATTTTCGTCAAAATGACAGCTTGGGCGTAAGTTGATTCACTGTGTATATGAACTACGCTTGGACGAACGCTTTTCAAAATACGGACGTAAGAAATAATCCCGGAAATAGTCGTTATCCGAGGTATTATTCGAACATTGTACCCAGCTCTCCGGAGTTCATCCGCGTACGGATTGTGTGAACCTTGGCCGACTAAATAAACACTGTCGAGAGATATGAAGCTGTGCGAAGCTCCAGACATCAACATTCGTTCCATGCCACTCGGAAAGAGTCCGTTGAAAACATGTACGACGGAGGTAACTAGCGGTTTACCGGCACTTTCTACAGATTGGCGCTCGACCCTAATATCCTTTTGCACTGAATTCTACTTTCCGAATAGGATTCTGAGCGACCAGTACACATAAAACCCTGACCACTGAGGCAGCCATAGGTAAGATCCATGCCGACGGAAGAAGGCAAATCGCTCCTTGACGGGGAAGCCCTTTGGTCCAAGCAGGTTGCGCAGCCTGGCCCTACGAGGGCTGAGGGGATCGCGGAAGGTTCCAGTTGCCGGATTTCGAGATGTAGTGCCAAGGTGATTCGGGACGAGGAGGCAAGGAATACCGTGGCGTCGAGCCCTCAGTCCATAGTCGAAGTCACCGTAGTGATGCGTAAAATTGGTAGATAAGCCACCAATTTCAAGTGCTCTGTCCCGGGAAACTAGAACCAAATTGCCATTGAATGTGTCCACCAAGACCGGTTTATTCTGGGGGGGATCAATCATTCTGAGCTTCAAAGAACCGAACAAACCTGACTCTTTGATATATCCGGAGTATGTTGTCTTTCCTGAAGCTGGGTCAGCCATTGCCCCGACCACGATGGGCTCAGTCGGGTGTCTAACGGCGGTTGCCATGAGAAGATCGATCGCGCCAGGAGCAAGGATTGCATCGTCGTTCATCCATAAGATGTACTGCGCCGTGGAAGCCAGGGCTGCCTTTTCAGCAATGACCATTCCCCCGCCCCAGAAGAGTGAGCCATTTCCAGCTATCAGCTGGATTTCAGGAAACGCCGCCTGAATTGCTTCGGTAGTCCCATCCGTGCTTCCGTCGTCCACAATTATGATGTCTTTTTCCCGAATGGAGGAGGTCGACTCCAGGAGGCGACGAAGGCTCGCCACCGTCGTATCACGCCGGTTGAAAACAGTCATTATTACGGCAATATTAATTTTAGCAATGTCGTTCACAGCTGTAGCCATTAATTTTCCCCCTTATACCTTGCGAGAAAGCTCTACTTGAATTTCCGCATTGTTCAATTCCGATGTGCCGTTCGTTATGTTTGACATGGACCAGGCGGCACCAAAGCTGATGAGTGTCAACACTGGTCCCCAGCTTAGGCCGGATAGTGCAAGAGGTGACTCGAAGGCAAATCGCACGAAGTAGAGTGCGGCGACTGCCAGTACACCAAATTGTCCAAGCTTCCAGCTCCTGATTCCTGCAAGTAGGACGCGCAGGACAAAGAGGATCAGAAAAAACACTCCCGCAAGACCGCCGGCATACAGAGTGTTAAAGAACTGATTGTGTGCTTGGGATGCCCAGACCGGCAGGCTTCCGGTCTCCAGAATCGCGCGGTTGAGACCGCCCGGGCCGTGACCGATGATGGGACTCCCAGCCCAATTATCAATTACAAAGGACCAGACTTGGCTTCGACCGTCAGCTTCATCCGACACGAGAAGAGTGGACAACATCCATAGGCCGCCGGCAAAAGTAACGGCGAGCGACACCAGGAGTAGTCGTAAACGGCGATCTCCTATTTGGATCAGTTTTCCAACGGAGAGAGCGAGCGCCGCAACAACGACTCCCAAAATCGCCGACCGCGACTCTGACAGAATGAGGATTATTCCCGCGAAAAGAATACCTATTGTTCTTAAAAGTCGTTGTCGCTTAAAATTATTGAGTGTTAGGACAATGGCAGCTGCGGCGATGAATCCGAGAGTGTTCGGATGGTCGGTTATGCCCGCAAGGCGTCTGTTTCCGATGACGGAATATATGCTATCTGGGAGTAAATTCAAGCGTATCGGATCCAGTGTGGCAAGCGCAGGTGAAACTACTGCGAGTACTGCAGAAAAAATCAATAGTGCGTATATGGCAATAATGATGCCATTGTAGGTTGCGCGCGGATTTTCCTTGGCGCCGCGCCAGATCGACCACAATGTTAGCCCCGATAGCGCTAGGCCATTCCACGGGTTGCCACCATAAAACAATTCAGCAAGTACCATTACACCGAACAATCCCAAACCTGGAAGTATGTCCTTGGCTGAGAGTCCATATGGCTCCGCCGTGTGTTGGTACTTCTTTTTCCGAAGCGGATATATTATACACGCTAAGGAAGCGCAGATGATGACTGCTGCCACGATCGTATTTACATTGCTGTTGGTGCCGGTAACCTGTTGCGCTTGTAGGAGGCTGGGGACGTATCGTCCGTTCGAAAGGAGATTTGCGAGCTCGGATATCCCTACGCCGAGAGGAACTGTTATCGGGTACAAAGTCCAAAGCAAGGCACGAAGGCTGTCACTACTTGCTTTTGACACTAAGACGGCGCACCAGACAGCAGACGTGAGAACGGCGCCAAGAAGGAGCGGGACCATCTCAGTTGGAACTCTCGAGCGAGCAAACGCTGGAGGTCCTCATTTTTTACCGCGCATGACGAGGAGGGCCCGTTCAAGGTGTTGCCTAGACAAAAGGCCGCCAAGTCCTATTGCTACGCATCTAATATGGGGAAACCTGCGTGTCTCTATGATTGCCTGAACCGTGGCGACAATGCCTTGTACGGAGCGGGCGTGAATAGCATAGCGCAGCGGTTGTGCAGCCAGAAAGTCGCTAGCGGTGCTAGGTCTCCAGCTGGGGCTCGTGTCTTTAGCCCAAGACAAGGATGAGCGCCAATCGGGGCTGGCCGAAATAGACCCGTGACTGCCCACCCATATAGTCACTAGCGGCATCGAGATCTGAGTGATCCGGACGTTCTTTTCGTGCGAGGCTCGAATTAGCCAGTCCCAGTCCTGGTGACGCTTAAGCTGCGTCCGCCATTCGACACGCTCGACGATGTCCCTTGAAACCAGAAGGGTCGATGTGTACATCGTTGCCCGCCTGATTGATGGCAACCGCCGTCTGAACAGGTAGTCCTCGATCGACTGTCCATCTTGTATGACATAGCGAGGTACGCTTTGGGAGCTTGTTTGGGAACCTGGTTTCCTCTGTATCACTTGGCAGGACACGATTTGTGCCTGGGCCTGCCGTTCTTTTCCGGGCTCTATTTCCAGTTGATGTTTTAATTTGTTGATTTCCCACTCGTCGTCGTCATCGAGATAGGCAACCCACTGTCCAACTGACTGAGTCGCGCCGAGCTGTCGTGCATGTCCTCCGCCCATTCCGCCTCCAGTGGATATAAGCAGATCGCCGGGCACTAATTTCAGTCGTTGAGACAAATCGGTGTGAGAGAACTCTTCAGATGACTTGTCGACTACTATTACGAGCTGAATCCGGTGGCGTCCAATGGATTGACAAATGACGCTGGCGACGGCTCGATGAAGCTCAGGTCTTAAAGTCGAAGGGATGACGACGCTGACCGTAGGCGCGATAGTGTTCACGTCAGGAACCCCCGCCTCTTCGCCGTACGGCAAACTGACTTGGCGCCCGTGACCCATCGTCTATTAGGAGATTGTCAAAGTCATCTCTACCGGTCTCGGAGTAAACACCAACGTCTTCTTGCGTCTGACGGCTCGAGTTTCGCTTCCTGGCAGGCTTCCTGCGTCGTCCAGTGTATTCGGCCGAATCGGGTTGTTCGCTTCTGTAATACGTGTATGCGTATGCGTCCGACCCTCGGATGGGCAGACGATTTAGGATTACGCCAAGTTTCCTCGCCCCGATCAGTTCCAGACTATCGAGTGCCCGGCGAAGATCCTGCCGTTGCGTTCTCCCCGCCCCGATCAGGAGCACCACGCCTTCAGTTATTCGTGACAGGATTGCTGCATCGGTCACCGGAAGTAGTGGAGGGGCGTCAATAAGGATGACGTCGAACTCGGCCTCTAGTTCTTTGAGAAGTTCTTTCATTCTTGACGACCCAAGTAATTCACTCGGATTTGGCGGTACCTGACCCGATGTCAGCACGTGGAGCTCGTCATCGCCCCAGTGGTGCAAAAGATCGAGGACGTCCCCCGCGCCGACGAGTGCGGTTGTTAGTCCTGCGTTGTTGTCCAATCCTAGATATTCACCCAGCATTGGCCGCCGGAGATCGGCGTCCACCAAACACACACGCTTCCCCGTCTGGGCGAGAGCGATCGCCATATTTACTGCCGTCGTACTTTTTCCTTCGCCAGGAACAGTCGAAGTCACCAGCAATGTTCGGACGCGGCCATCTATGTTGGCAAACTGGAGATTCGTCCTAAGCTGTCGGAAGGACTCAGCGCGAGGGCTTTGATTGTCTCCATCCGTAAAGAGTGGACTAGAGGAAGACGACGGATCAAATGCGATGCGTCCGAGTATGGGCAAATCCGTGATGACTCTAACGTCTTCTTCAGTACGAATTCTCCTGTCCAAGGTGGATCGAAGTGCTGCCAAACCAAAACCAAGCGCTAGCCCTAGGCCCGCTCCCAACAGCAAATTTAGCTTCACGTTGGGCGCCGTTGGGGAGATTGGTGGCGCTGCGGGCGTGATAATAGACAGGTTGACTGGAGACGATCCTCCAGCCTTCGGTCGTTCCAACGTGTCGACAGCCTTTATGAGGCTGCTGGCAATGGCCTCTGCTGTTGCGGCGGCTTGAACCGGAGACTCGTCTTCCACTGAGATCTTGATGAGCACCGTGTTGAGATCTGTGCTGGCCTTTACTTTTCGCGCCAATTCTAGCGGTGTGGTTTGTAGTCCCAAGCGGTCGATAGCGGGCTGCAGGACGACCGGCGTTGTGGCTGTCTTGACGTATGACGCGACTCTGGCCTGGCTGAATGTGTTGCCTTGTTGAAGTTCCTGGACGGATCCGGAACTCTGAATCGCGACGAATAGTTGGGTTTCGGCTGTATACGAAGGTCTGGCTAGGAGGGACATTGCCCCGCCGCATATGATTCCTGCCAGCGTTGTTGCAACGATGACTATCCAGTTCCGTCGCACGATGCGCAAGTAGTCGCGTAGGTCCAATCCGGTTCCCCCTGTGTCCAAGACTGGGGACCTGCCGTATGGCACGCCACCAGAACGGCAATATTCATGCGGTCCTCGCAATTATAACTGGCGCGTCTGTTCTCTGATATTTCGGCATTCATCGACGCATCAGAGTGCCGAGTCTCCAATCGACGATGCCACGACCGCCGGATCCTTCCGACGACCCGAAGCATCACGGGTCTTCAACAAAGCCGGTCAAGCTGCAAGCACGACTAAACCCCAAGGACGGTCGACGATCGCACGTCGTCGTGCTGGCCCAAGACGGATCCTTGGCATCGAATGGCTGGCGTTACTAGACGCGGAGCCTGGGGGAACAGCAAGTTTCCTCCGGGATGGCCGATAGCACCGTTCATGTATTGCATCTAGATTTCTCAGAAGGAAGATTGCGGCCGGCGGATGTCGTCACTCGGTAGTTCGCAGGCCGGGCTGTTCTTGCGTGGCAGAGTTCTTACTTGTGTCGCTTCGTGGCCGATACTTATTCATGGGACGTTCAGGAACATCAAAAAGTGGAGGACGCTTTGCCTTACGTGGACATCAACCCGTACCGAAAGACCGTCCGGAAACGGTTCAAGATCGGTGGATTGATCGTCTTGTTGTTGGTCACAGCAGCGGTGGTCTACCTAGCCCTATCCCGGTAGCTCTCATATGTCCCTCGAAGACTACGTCGAAGGCCTTGCGACCATGCTGGGTGCACTAGGTATTGTTGGAGCCGTTGGCATGCTGATCCTCGCCCTTCGGATGCGGGAACAGGCCAATCGGGGACGTCCCGCTTGCTGCGCGACGGCGGCAACATGCGTCTGTCCGACGACGTAGGTGAAACGACCGCGGGACCCGGACGAAAGCGTCCAGGGGCCGCGCCGGACGCTCAGAGTCCTACCTCGTATCCAGATCCTCGAACACCAGGAACGTTTGCGTGTCCTGCACCCCTGGCATCGACTGCAGCTGGTCGAAAATTACCCTGCGCAGGTGAATGTTGTCGGTGGCGCGGACCAGCAGGATAACGTCGAAATCCCCACCCACCAGCGCAATGTGCTGCACCTCCGGAATGAGCCGAAGCTCTTCGCGGAGTTCGCGCCAGGAGTGCTGCTGCACCTTGAGTGTGACGTAGGCCGATGACTTCAAGCCGGCTTTGATGGGGTCCACCAGCGCAGTGAACTTCGTGAGCACGCCTTCGCCCGTCAGCCGCGAGATTCTCGAGTACGCGTGCGCCCGGCTGATGTGGACGTTTTCCGCCACCTGGGTAACCGACATCCGGCCGTCCCGCGTCAGTTCGGCAATGATGTCCCGGTCTACTTGGTCAAGAGGAACCTCCGCCTGATCAGCTTCCACCTCAGCCATCGCATCTCCAATTCGTCCACAGCGTGGGCCCGTTACCCAGCTCACATTTGCAATTTGTCTTCCAGACTAAAGGTTTCAGGCAAGCTTTTCCATGATTCTGCCCAGAGCTGGATACGAAACTTCTCCAGGGAACATACTGGTGACAAATAGTGGATACAGAAGGACGGACCAATGACGATCTCCGCAGACCATGAGGCCCAGGGTCTGGCTGACGCTCGGCCGGACGACACCGAAGCCAACGACCAAGCGTCCGAAGTGCGGCGCAAGTTCGGCATCAGCGTGGAAGACTACATGCTGCCTGCCCGCCATCAGATCCAGATGGTCGATTCCACTGGCGTGCTCAAGCCCGAAGCTGAGCAGGGCACGGAACCCGGCCACGAATATCCCATCCCCGGCGACGCCGAACTCATGGCAGCTTATGAACAGCTCGTCGTCGGGCGCCGGGTCAATGACCAGAACTCCGCCCTGGTCCGGCAGGGTCGTATGGCCGTTTACCCGTCCAGCCACGGCCAGGAGGCGTGCCAGGTGGCCGCCGCTCTGTGCCTTAGTGAAGGCGACTGGCTGTTCCCCACCTACCGAGACGCTGTAGCGGTCATGTCCCGGGGCGTCGACCCGGTAGAGACCATGACGATCTTCCGCGGCGACTGGCACGGCGGCTACGACCCCACCAAGCACAAGGTCGGCATCCAGTGCACGCCGCTGACCACCCAGCTGCTCCATGCCGTCGGAGTGGCCCATGCCGCCAAACTGCGCGGCGAGGACACGGTGGTGCTGGCAATGTGCGGCGACGGTGCCACGAGCGAAGGGGACTTCCACGAAGCCCTCAACTTCGCGGCTGTCTTCCATCTTCCTGTCATCTTCTTCGTACAGAACAATAAGTACGCAATCTCGGTGCCCCTGAGCCAACAGTCCGTGGCGCCGTCGTTGGCGCACAAGGCTGTTGGTTACGGCATGGCCGGTGAGCGTGTTGACGGCAACGACCTGGTCGCCTTGCTCGCGGTGCTGGACCGGGCGGTGAAGCTGGCACGCGAAGGCTCCGGCCCGCTCCTGATCGAGGCCCACACCTACCGCATGCAGGCCCACACCAACGCCGACGACGCCACCCGCTACCGGGAGGACAGCGAAGTGGCCGAATGGACGGCCAAGGACCCCATTAGCCGCATGACGGCTTACCTCACTGATCGTGGACTGCTCGACAACGACGGCTCCAGGCGAATCGCGGAAAGGGCCGAGGCCGTCGCCTCGCAGCTTCGTGAAGGACTGGGGGAGGACGTACCGGTAGACCCGCAGAATCTCTTCCGCTACGTCTTTTCCACTCCCACTCCGCAACTGAAGGAGCAGTCCGCCCTGCTCGCCGACGAACTCGCCCGTGAGGCATCCAGCCAGAAGGAGGCAGGCAAATGAGCCCCGCCGTCACCACATCCTCTGAGGCCACCGAGCACGCCGCAACAGGCGACGTCAGCTCCGCCACCGCCAGTGCGGCAGCCATCGCGGCCGCAGTCGCCGAAGCCTCCGGTCCGCAGACCGTCACCATGGCCAAAGCGCTCAATACCGCGATGGCAGACGCCATGGAGGCCGACTCATCCGTTCTGGTATTCGGTGAAGACGTTGGCCGCCTCGGTGGCGTCTTCCGGATCACAGACGGCCTCATGGCCAGATTCGGAGAGCAACGGTGCTTCGATACCCCGCTGGCCGAGTCCGGCATCGTAGGCATGGCCGTGGGTATGGCCATGAATGGAATGCGTCCCGTGATCGAGATGCAGTTCGACGCCTTCGCCTACCCGGCCTTCGAACAGATCGTCAGCCACGTTGCCAAGATGCACAACCGCACCAAGGGTGCCGTGAAGCTGCCCATGGTCATCCGTGTGCCCTACGCAGGCGGGATCGGCGGCGTGGAACACCACTGCGACTCGTCCGAGTCCTACTACGCCCACACCGCCGGCCTGAAGGTCTTCACGCCCGCGACCGTAGCGGACGGCTACCGCATGCTCCGCGAGGCCATCGATTCCGACGATCCCGTCATGTTCATGGAACCCAAGAAGCTCTACTGGTCCAAAGACCAGGTGGATCTGGGCGCCCTGCGCGCCGAACACGCCACGAACGCTGCGACAGGATCCAGCAGCGAGGGGCGCGCCGCCGTCGCGCGTCCCGGCACTGATGCAACGCTCATCGCCTACGGCCCCTCGGTCCCGACGGCGCTCGCCGCCGCAGCCGCGGCCGCTGAAGAAGGCCGCTCCCTTGAAGTGATCGATGTCCGCTCGATCGTGCCCTTCGACGATGAAACAGTCTGTGCCTCCGTGCGCAAGACCGGTCGCGCCGTTGTCATCGCTGAAGCCCATGGGTTCGCCTCGGTATCCTCCGAAATTGTTGCGCGGGTGCAGGAACGCTGCTTCCACTATCTGGCCGCACCGATCCGCCGCGTGACCGGCTTCGACGTTCCGTACCCGGCTCCAAAGCTGGAGCACTACTACTTGCCAAGCGTCGACCGCATCCTCGACGCCGTTGACGACCTTCAATGGGAGAACTGACCATGAGCGCAGAAATGCAGGTGTTCCTGCTTCCGGACCTGGGGGAGGGCCTCACCGAGGCTGAACTCGTCAACTGGCTTGTTGCCGTGGGCGACGAGATCCGGGTGGATCAGCCGATCGCCGAGGTTGAGACCGCCAAGTCCATGGTGGAGGTACCCTCGCCGTATGCAGGCATCGTCGCTGAGCTGCACGGCGAGGCTGGCCAGACGCTGGACGTCGGGAAGCCGCTGATCTCGGTGGCTCCTGTTGGTGCTTCGCTTGCTGCTGAACCCAAGCCTGTGGAGGAAGAGGTTTTCGTGGCGCCCGAGGCTGCCGCTGCCGAGACCTATCGGACCGAAGAGAAAGCCGGATCCGGGAACGTCCTCATTGGCTACGGAACATCCGGAGGCGGCGAGGCTCGCCGCACCCGGCCGCGGAAGGTTTCTGCTGGTTCTGCTGTTGCTGTGACCCCGGCCCCCGACTTTGCCGAGCTCTCGTTGTCCCGTACGCGGATTCCAGGGAAGCTCTCTGCGGTGATTTCCCCTCTAGTGCGGAAGATGGCCCGGGACCATGGGGTCTCGCTGGACGCCGTGCCTGGTTCGGGGGAGAGCGGGCTCATCCTGCGTCGCGACATTGAGGCAGCCATCGGAGGGGCCGTGCGCGAGACCGCGCCCGTTGAGCTGCCCGACGTTGTCCAACCTGCCACGGGGATCCATGATGCCCGTACCGGCTTGACCGTGGCTTCGCGCACTCCAGTCCGCGGGATACGGAAGGCTGTTGCGGCGAACATGACCCGCAGCCGGTCCGAGATCCCGGAGGCAACTGTCTGGGTGGATGTCGACGCCACCGCCCTCCTTGAAATGCGTGCAGAACTCAAGAAGCGCGATCCGCACGGCGCTCCAGGGCTGCTCGCGTTCATCGCTCGTTTTGTCACGGCCGGGCTGAAAAAATTCCCCGAATTGAACACCCGGTTCGTCACGGACGAGGATACGGCCGGCGGTGAAACGCAGGAAATCATCGCATTCAACGGCATCAACCTTGGCTTCGCCGCACAGACGGACCGCGGACTCGTGGTTCCGTCGGTCCGCAACGCCCACCTGTTGAACGCCCGCGAACTCGATGCTGAAATCCGCCGGCTCACCGCCGTCGCGCGTGACGGCAAGGCAACCCCGACCGAGTTGGCCAGCGGTACCTTCACCCTGAATAACTACGGTGTGTTCGGCGTGGACGGTTCCGCCGCGATCATCAACTACCCCGAGGTAGCGATGCTTGGCGTAGGCCGCATCATCGACAAGCCCTGGGTGGTTGATGGACAGCTCGCCGTCCGCAAGGTCACCGAGTTGACGCTGGCGTTCGACCACCGCGTTTGTGATGGGGAAACGGCTGCGGGTTTCCTGCGGTATGTTGCGGATGCGATCGAGAACCCGGGGACGGTGCTGGCGGATTTGTAGTCCACCGCGCAAGTTGCCTGCTATCAGCACACCGCGGAATCTGCATCTTCCGCCGGACTCACTCCGGTCGGCGGATAGGCCTTTAGCGGGGCAGGGTACGACGTCGAGTGTCATGTTGGTCACAAAGATTGGGCGGCGATTTTAGGGGCCGGCCTCAGACGGACGGTCGGCCTCCGGTCCAGGATCGCTGATGCGACCGCGGCAACTCGTTTTGGGTCAATTAACCGGTCTTATGTGTCCCTATTCGGGCGGGTGGCAGGTTATCAAGGCGCCAAGTCCGAAACCCCGAGACTATTGTGGTGGGGGTGAAGGAGAATTGGCGACTGAACCTGCCAAACCATCTAGCACACACTGGCGCCGCCCACGCCGTCTCTTGGCTCTATCCCTTTGCGACGATCAGCCAACTACCCGACGTTGACGTACTGACCACCCCAAGGTATTGGTATCGAGTCGTGAGGCTGTAGTTTTTTGCCCCGTCAATCGTCCCGACAACCGTCACCGCATTTGAACTAGCGTCAGTCTTCTTGATTACGAACTGGACACCGGGTGTTGCCGTGACCGGGAGCGTGATGAGCATGGCTCCCGTGGTTGCGTCAATGGCCTGGATTTCGGCGCTTGCTGTTGTGAGTGTAGTTGCCGCAGTAATGGTTTTGAGGCCTGTCCGCCAGGGTCGCTCGGTGCCTTCAGTCAGTAGTCCATAGTTGACGAGTATGGTCTGGAGGTCCGTGTTTGCGTCAGCCTTGGCGACGGGAACGGTTCCGTAGAAGCCGAGTTTGTTGGTGGACTGGCCCAAGCAGACCCCCGCGCTAGCCGTGTCTGCCTGAAGAGTCGCATAACCTGTTGCGCCCGAACCGGTCGTTTTGAGTCGCCCGGGAACCTGCCCTCCGAATAGGACGATTTCCCCGTTGTCGCCGCGGCCGGAGATATTGAGGTAATTCATGTACTCGGCGATGTTCTTCGTTTCGAACCTGTTCCCGGCGATGTATCCACGACGCAGCCCGTCAAGCCACTGCCCAATGTCCAGCCACTTTGTCCCGCCAATTACATTGTTACCCGAGTAGATTAGGTCAAGCACACCGGACGCGACACGGATCGGGTAGCCGCTGTAGCTAGCGGAGCTATTTAGCGAGAACTTGCTAGCGAGCACTGAAGTGTTGTTGGCGGTAATGTCCACGCCGATGATCTGTCCCGCATACGTCCACGATGACGAGTAGCCGTGAAGGTTTCCAGCTGCGGTGCAGTTACTTCCACTGATGCGCAGGCCGATGTATTGGTTATCCAGGTAACCATTGATGAATCGGTTGTTTGATCCACCTATGACATACCCGACGTCAGCCACCCAATCCACAACCCCGCCGATTCCAGCGAGCGGGTAGCCGAAGCCGTGCTCCTTTTCATGTACGTTCCCAATGCCGTCGTCCCGGCCGTAGACCTTGGAGTTCTTGCTGATGATTTCGCGGAAGACGTTGTCAGTGGTGTTAGAACCGAGTGTGTAACCATAGGCCGGCATCTCGGTTGGTACGGACCCGGACCGGCCATTGTCCAGTCCGGTAATGCGGACATGCTCGACCAGCATTTCATAGCACTGGGCGCCAGTTCGCCCGAAGGCTGCGACTGTGGTGAGCGCGTTGGAGAGCTGGCAGTTGCTGATGGTCATCCGGTGGCACTGCTCGATGTCCAGCGCGTAGGTCGCGTAGCGGTTGGCATCGATGATGAGCCCATCGATGCGGATGCCGCTCGCTGTCCCGCCTGTTGGCTTATGGATGACCGCACTCATGGAGGCTACGGCCTGAATCATCCCCCCGGCTTCCATCAAGAATGACACCGGGGTCGTCGCGGGAAGTTCGATAGGGGCTGAAGTTTTGTACAGCTTGGAGGCGAAGCGGATGGTCGACGAACCCGCCGCCGTGATGGCGGCGCCGACTGCTGCCTCCCAGTTGGTCCCGAAGGCGTTGACGGATGAGAAGTAGTCGTCGACATTCACGATGTTCTCTCCCTTGCCAACGGAGCGCGCCCCATTGTCCGGCGTGAGGGCATAAATGGCAGAGAGGTCAGGAAGCTGGGCGGGTGGTATCTTCGCCGTGACGTCCAAAGATGCCACACCCGACGCGGTGCCCTTCTCCGCAATGGGAACGTATTTATCACCTGATGGGGTCGGCGTCAGACCGGAGCGAATGGCAGCTTGGGCGGGGCCGGCCTCGAAGGTGGACACTGCGAAGGCACCCGTGACAGCGCTTGCCAAAGCTCCTAATTTGAATAGACCGCGGCGTTTGACAGTACTGCCACCCGCCAGTGGCGCTCCCCTTTCCCCAGATTCATTGTTCACAGCTGATCACCACTCCCAGAAGATGTTGAAGAGACCTGTTGATTCGACCGGGAAGATTACGCGGGTGGACGGAGAACTTCATGAGCTCCGAGGTACTGCATAGCCTTACAGGTAAATCGGTATGTCCATACGCTAAATTGCTGGGTTTTCGTTAACCACAGTAATCAATACGCATTTTTCGCCATCCATACTCGCTTCTGAGTGGAGAACTACGTATTTCGTTCGCCGTAAGTAACCGTGGACACTCGTGGCGACGGCGGCGAATCCGTACATTCTTTGCCGAATTTATCGTCCGATCGCGCGGTCAAAGCGGTGGGCCAGCGCATCCGAAAGACGATCTGACCTGGCGCAACGGCCGAACTAGGGCGTGTGTATTGCTCGCGGTCGCAGGAACCGAGGCCCTACAACTTGAATTTCCTTAAGAAACGAGTACCGCAATTTGAAACTTGGGATTACTAAGAAGGCTTAGTAAATTTTATGGGGGAACTTCGCTCGAACTGCCTGATTCGTTGTGCGGAGCGTTGCCGCTGGACTCGCTGTCCGATTCGGGCACAGATCAATGATTTGAACGAAGGATGATCGGTGCGGCCCAAGAAGTATCGAACCTTTCGCGGGCTGAAGATCAGCCATCGAGGCCGGCTCAATGGCGGAATGGTGGCCTATGATCGCCTTTTTAGGTCGACCCCGCGTGGAGATACGACAGTATTCCGACGGGGCTATTATTCAAGATCCTTTATAAAGAGTTTAGATGAATTCGAATTTCCGCTTGGAGGGACCCGTTGGGCAATTCAGAGGCCGAACTAGGCCGCTCGATGTGTTTCGTCTGGATGTGGAGCGTGTGACGTCAACACCCAATCCGGACTCGACGCCACTTATTTTTGGTGCTCCAATACTCAATGCGGGCTCTCCACCACTCAGCCAGAGTGGTGGAGAGCCCTACCGTACGGCAGCGAGAGTTGGCCATCTGTCCCTTCAATCTCGCGGAAATCACCACTCAATTCAGACAAATCGCCACCTTTTGGTGTTTTCCGGCAATAGCGTCGCCATGGGCTACCACGCCCCCGGGCGGTGGTGTAGCCGTGGCTCACGGAAAGCCCACCCGGAGCAGAACGTTGTCGCCATCCGCGGTGAGTGTTACGTCCTTGGATAGGTTCTGAAGCGTCGTCATTCCGAGGCCGGGGCGGTTCCGGGGTCGGAGCCGGCCAGGGGAGCTGAAGGATATGTGAATGGCTCCGGTGTCCGCCGCTGCTTGTGGTGGCCGCGGCTTGCTGGCCGACATTGTGACGCGGACACGGTTTCGCTCACCGTGGCGGATGACGTTGGTGAAGACTTGTGAAAGTACCTCGATGACGGCCTCGGCTCTGGCGGGGTCCTCGTCGCACAACGCCCACACTTCAGGGTCAATGTCGCATGCCAGCTTCAGCACGCGCCCCCAGGTACTCAGAAGGTCCTGGATACTCGATGCTGCGCTCCCAGCCTGCGCGGGAGACTCCTCCAGGATCTCACTCTGCGCAGCGGCCACGGCACGCGTAGGGATGCCCCCGACGCGCTGCGGTTCAAGATCCTCTTCTGGGCCGTTCCCTCCGGAACGAATGAGGGCGTGGGCCGCATCATCGACAAGCCCTGGGTGGGGGATGGGCAGCTGGCCGTCCGCAAAGGTCACCGAGCTGACGAGAACTCGCGGACGGCGCTGGCGGATTTGTAGGCCGAATTTCCCTTGGATAAATTCAACGCGACGGCAAGAACAGGCGTTCACCGCTCTTAAGACGTCCTAAGGAACGCCTCTAGCCTGACCTCATGAACAATGGGGGATAACGTTCGGGCTGGAGACTTAAGCCCCACCGGAGAACACGACAGGATCTGTTCGACTATCCAGGGCTCACGACGTTTTCTGCGCTCGCGGGCGTGGTGTCAACGAACGCGCCCTCATTGATCCGACCGGCCCCAGGCTGCTCGGCCGCTTACGAACACCGCGGTGGTATCAATGCTCTGGTTCGGCTGCGGGCCGGCATCGAGGGGGAACTGACGGGGACCGTTTCGATCTCCAACCCGGAGTTGAGATGATGAGGGTATGGAAACTGGGGCTTGTGAAAAGGGCATACTCGAACAAGGCCTTGACATAGCAGCCGTTGGATCGGGTTTGGTGTTGCGTCCCCAGCCGCGGAGATGGATTGTCTGGCCCGTGGTGGGCGCGATCGTCGTCTTGGCATTTGGCTTGATCGTCAGGGAGTTGCCACAGTTCACTGGCGCTGAATATCGGATCGACCGGATCCTCGGCCAGCACCGTACTGGTTTCTTGGACTGGCTCGCCTTCGGACTAAATGACATCTTCGGTATTGCTTTTGGGCCTTGGCTTGCAGCTGGCGGGGGCCTCTTCTTGGTAGTTAGGCAGAAAGGTCTGAGTGCCCTTGCCTTAGTGGCGAGTATCGCCGCGGGTTGTGCGAGCTGTTGGCTAATGAAGCTGCTGGTTTCTCGACACAGCCCGACCACGGAGCCCGTCTGGATCAGTTACCCCAGCGGTCATGTGGCTTTCGCGGCTTCGTTAGGGGTCGCGGCTTACTGGATCTTCAACGAGACCCGATGGCGACGACACGTGCTGCTGGGAAGCGTGCTGATGGTCGCCATAGTCGCTTGGTCGCGGCTTTATCTCGCGGTGCACTATCCAACAGACGTTCTCGCTTCTTGTCTGTTGACTCTGGCGGCTGCGGGGTTCGCTGCCGGCGCGTGGAATAGGTACCTGCCGAAACTGTTGCGCGTGGCTCGTCAGCTTCGGCAAGACGCTTAGCCGAGTTGCCTCCTCGCCCTACTGCAACTTCGTCAAATTGTGTCGCCGTCGCTGGCCAAGCCTTTTTGGCCGGCCACACCAAGTGACAGCGGGGGAACGGGCCAAGGACGCGATCGCGCGAAAGCGTTCGCGCCCTGTTTCAGCCGGGAGACGGACCGTCAAGCTCACGCAAGAGCAACCCGCAGCACGACGTTGTCGCCATCTTCGCTGAGTGCTGCTTCCTTGGACAGGGCCTGAAGCGTCGTCATTCCGAGGCCGGGGCGGATCTGGCCTCGGAGCCGGCCGGGGGAACTGATGGTTATGTGAATGGCGCCGGTGTCGATCGCCGGTCTTGCCGGGAGCGGCTCTTGGGCCGACATTGCGACCCGGACATGGCTTCGTTCACCGTGCCGGATGGCGTTGGTGAAGCCTTCCGAGAGCACTTCGATGACTGCCTCGGCCCTGGCGGGGTCTTCGTCGCACAACACCCACACTTCAGGGTCGATGTCGCATGCCAGTTTCAGCACGCGCCCCCAAGTACTCAGCAGGTCCTGGATACTCGATGCCGCGCTCCCTGCTTGCCCGGGCGAGTCGTCCAAGATCTCATTCTGCGCAGTAGCCACGGCACGCGTCAGGATGTTCTTGACGCTCTGCGGGGCAAGGTCCTCTTCGGGGTCGTTCGCTCCCGAGGCACCCAGGGCGAGGGCGCTCGAAACCAGGTTTCCCTGCAGGTTGTTGTGCAGAATCCTGGCGACTCTCCGGCGGGTGTAAAGCAGCTTTTGGTGCGCGCGGTCGGCTAGCTTGAGTTGCTCGTTGAGCGAGCGTGCCAGCCTGACCTCGTGCCGCCGTCGTTGGCGCTCGGCAGCTCGAAGAACCGCCACAGTGAGCGCAGTCAGCGGATAGGCCCAGACGGCGGACCAGTAGAAGAACGGGGTATAGCCGAACGCGCCCAGCAGCAGGCAGGTCACCGACGCGGAAACTGCGGCCGTGCCTGCGTAGCAGAGGGTCATCGCGGAAATTCGCCGCAGAGGACTGGTAATCCCCCGCACCGTCCGGGCCGTCGCGGCGTTCCCGAGGAGCAGGATTGCCCCGCCGACAACCCACTGAACCAGCAGGAAGAGGACGCCGTATTCCGCCAGCAGACGGACCGCAATGAGTGACGTAAAGAGCAGGACAGGCAATCCGACCGGCGCGGCCCGGATCAAATGCGTGAGTCCCTCGGTGCGTTCTGCGCGGGAAGGCGGCCGCGGAGGGGCCGTCTCGTGCGGCCACGGTGTGTGGTCGTGGAAAAGTTGGTGGCTCATTGGGCGGACGACGTCATCCGAGATCGTCCGCAGCAGGCGTGAGGCCTCGGTTCTGTCCAGGGTTGTCGTGATCCGGGCGGCGAGGACCGTGTCAAGACGCTTGGAGAGTTCGGCGACATATTCGGAACGGATCGAGCGCAAGCGGTGCTCATCGAAGCCGAGCTGCACCTCGATTGCAGCCCGGGCAGCGCGGAGCCGGGGTTCGAGCACGGCGTGCCCGCGGATGGAGTCCGTCAGCATCGCGATCGCCGAGAGGAAGACCAGGGCCGCCCCGATGTTGATGAGGACGCGGGCCCAGAGATCTTCGCTGAGGTCTGCGATATTCAAGGCCTGGGCGGACCAAGCCACCAGGAGGGGGCGGCAGGCGCCCAGGAAAGCGAAGGTGCCGAACGCCGTCGCGATTCTGCCTTTGACGCTCGGGCGTGCCGTGATCAAGGGGCGAAGGAGTATCCCCACAAGACCAAGCACAACGTGCACCAGAAACACGATCGCCGTGCCGGAACCTTCCACGGCCGACGTGACCGATCCCGTCCCAGCGAGCGTGATCGATCCGGCGAACATGTTCATGACCGTCAGCGCCAAGGGCAAGGTCAGGAGCCACGACCAGACGCTCAAGGCATTGCTACTGCCGATACCCCGGGCCCAGAGCGCAGGGGAGCGGCTGATCATTTTTCGCTATCGACCGGGGCCGGCAACCCAAACGTACGCGCGTATAGCGTTGCCGCGGCAACCCGCGGATTGACGCCCGGACTCCGGTTCAGGCCAAGGGCCTCGAACGTGCGGGACACGGCCTTCTCCACGGAGCGCATGCTGCTTCCCCGTTGTTTGGCGATTTCAGCGTTCGACCAGCCCTCCGCGATCATGCGCAGGATATCCAGCTGTACCCGAGTCAGCGCGCCGATCTTCGCTGCGTCCGACGCCACAGCGGGAGTCACGGTGACAGGGAGCTCCACGAGGGTCGAGTTCACTGCACTGATGAGGCCTTCCACGGAGTCAAGGGACGCCTTGTTGACGAAGGTTGCTCCCGCCGGCAACTCAGAAAAGGGAGCTTCCGACGGATAGTTGGTGAGGAACACAATGGCGCACCCCGGGGAGAGCGACTTCACGACATGCGCCAGTTCGACGCCGTTGGGCCGGGTTCCCAGATCGATGTCCGTCACCAGGACATCGGGATCGACGGCGGCGAACATCGACAGAGCCTGGGACGCGGACGCGCAATCATGCACGTCGAATTCCGGGCCCCTCAAGGCTTCGGCAACAAGCCCGCGCATGAATGGTTGATCTTCGACAACCAGCACCCGCCGAACCCACCCCAGATCCCCCATGGTTGAAGGCTATCCGAGCGCGCCCGGTGATTCACCAGCGGCACCTGTTGGTTACGGCTCATGATGGATTACGACGGCGGTGCGCCGGCGGTACTCCTCGCGACGCCGGCTGCCGGTGGCGGCGTCTCAGTGGCGGAGAGCAATCGTCACAACGAAAATTGTGGCGGCAGCCAACACCCCTAATCCGACGTAGGACAGCTGCCGCTGAATCCTTCTTCGCCGCTCGCGTCGTTCATCCCTGGCCAGATATCCCGTTCTGAAGTTCCCCATGCCGGGAGGATATCGTCACTGAATTTCCGTTGGGTCCCGGGGTTCGGGTATTGCGACCGGGTCCTTACGCGTACTCGTCCTTCCCATGGTTGTTGAGAAGGTCCGTTCCTGAGCTAATTTTCATGGCCGGTAGGGGATCGGGAACAGACGTCCCAACAGACAGTGATGCGAGCAGAATTGCAGTGTTCATCACCAGAGCGGCCAGACTGACTAAGAGTGCTATGCGGTACGCCTGCTGACCGGTGCCGCGCTGGCCAGCAATCGCCCACACCAACACAAGCACGGACAGCGCAGCCCCCAGAAATGGATGCAGGACTGCCAAGACGCCCCCAATGACCCCGGCGATTACGCATAGTCGGGACAACAGGATGCCGCTTTCGGTACCGTTTAGGTTCGGGGTCATTTTGAAACTCCTGTCCAAACAGATTCCGGTTCCAAATGCTGCTTACTCGTCCTTCCCATGGTTGTTGAGAAGGTCCGGGATCTGGTTTCGAAGCATGTGTGCTGCGATGCCCAGAGCTATGAGTGATGCGCCCAGTGGGGCAAGCCCGAAGCGCACGACTGAACCGACGAGGCCTGTCAGCCATATACCGACGCCCGCGCCGGCTCCGCCTTGGAGGGAGATAAGCAGCGAAAGTAAGTTTGTGGCTAACGTTTCGAAGACGACTCCGCCCGCGCAGACAATCACGCCAATAATGAGCAGCCGGTTTCTTACCTGGACCACGCGACCCCCTATGTGACTAGTTGACTTCTACCTGAAATGTCCCGGAACACCTGCGTACACGACCATGGACTTGGCCATGAACGTGGGGTAGGCGAGAACGTTGTTCCAGGGGACACGGCTAGACCCGCTCTTCCCGCAACCGGTCCCGTACCAACGCTTCCAGAGTCCAAAGCTCCCGCCGTTGTAGCCCGTGTAGTACCCGGATCCCTGGGTGCACACGCCAAAGATGACGAGTGGCGCAACATTCCAACCGTAGTATTTTTCTGAAGCATGGTTGTAGGACGTTAGGCGCCGGATCTCGCCGCTCCAGCTACCTCCCACAGGAGCCCAGAAGTACGTGGAGTGGTCGATCGTCGCCATTGCACTCACTGATTGAAATGGCGGGGCCAAGATAGCGTCGCCTTTTTCTGGCGCGTTTGCCAATGCGTCGAGGTTGTCAAACTGAGAAGCGGGAAATTCGCCCGGTTTGAGGTGAAGATCCCTCGCAACTTCAGGAGTGACGATTAGCGACCCTTCGGCTTCGGTCGGCAACGGGTAAAATGTTGCCCCCCATCCTCCGCGGTCCCGACGGCGTTCCCGTCCATCACGTACACGCTGTCGTACTTATTGGCGATTTCATGCAGTGGACTGGCGCTTCGCCCGGGCGACAGCCCCTGATCCCAGGCGACAGACTGGACTCCACGACTGGTACCGGCTCGTATCGGCTGGTCTTCCCGTTCCTGGGGTGCCGTGTTCCTTTGGGCAGTACCTGCCTGTCCTGGCGCGGCAATAAAGATGGCCGCAATCAAAGAAAGACATGCCGTAGCTGAGGCAATAATATGTAGACGCTGCAAGGGAAACTCCTATTCATATAGGCGCCCCCTGAGACCCACAGCTTGCAAGGAATAATACGGCCTTTTTGCCTTTGTTGGAAGGGAAATTCGAACAAAGTCGGCCTATTTCAGTTCTTAAATTTGGCATTTGAAAAGGAGGATTAGCCTATGCCTCATGGTTACGACACGGGCCGCGAAGCCTTCCGACGGCCCGTGCGGGGGACTAGGATTCCGGAATGAAAGTTACGTTGCTCCGTGGGGAGGGCGATGGCTGGCCCGACTGCCCGCATCAATTCGTCGGTCGCTGCAATGATTGTCGGGATGCTGACCGAAATTCCCGTGGTGAACCAGGTGGCCGTGAGCCCGTAGGCCCCAGCGAATAGTCGGTGTGGAGCCTCCAAGGTGTTCTTTGTCGGTACTTGGTTCGAAATGAGTAGGTGGGATCCATGCGGATCACCGTGATTGGGCGGGGGCACGTCGGCGGTGCGCTGGCGCGACGCTGGACGGCTGCAGGCCACGACGTGACTGCGCTAGGCCGGGACGGCGGTGATGCCACAGGCGCCGACGTCGTGGTGGTCGCCATTCCGGGAGACTCGATCGCCGTCGGCTTGGCCAAGATTGCCGGCCTAGACGGTCAGGTGACAATCGATGCCAGCAATACCTTCGGCGATCGCCCGGCCGGCTACGACTCGATCGCCCAACAGGTCAAAGCGATTGTCGGCGGGCCCACCGCTAAGGCCTTCAACACCAACTTCGCTTCAATCTATGACGCCGTCGATGCTGAGCCAATGCCACCGGGAACCCTCTTCGCGTCCGACGACGATGCCCGCGAGGCGACCGAGCGCCTCATCCGGGACGCGGGATTCGAGCCGATACATCTTGGCGACTTGGCGAAGGCTCCGCTGCTGGAAAGTCTCATCACCCTGACCTCGACGCTCGACAGGGGAGAACTCGGTCCGTTCTTCTACCGCTTCAACCGCCCCGGTGAGCTGGCGGCACGCTTAGGCCTCAACCCGAGCTGAACACCGAGCCCTCTACTGCAGCTTGAACAGATTGTGCGTCGCCGGCCCCTCCAGCAGCTTTCCCGCGGCGGAGTAACGCGAGCCGTGGAGGGGGCAGTCCCAGGACTTTTCGGCGTCGTTCCAGTGCAGGATCCCACCCAGGTGCGCGCATTCCGCTGACACCCTGCACACCACGCCGTCCACCGTGCAGATTGCCGCGGGCTTCCCGTGGAAAAGCCCGGTGACGCCCGTGCCCTCGGCGGGGCTGGTTTCCTCCGTGATGGCGGGCTTCTCCTTCAGGGCTGCCTTGTCCCGGAAATTCTGCTGCTGTGTCTCTATGTTGAGCGAAATCGTCGACGCTGCTCCGCGGGGACCCGTGACCCGGCGATGGATCGTGTGGGCCCACTCCAGCTTTTCGCCACGGATATCAGCGGTGATGTCCAGCGCCGCCGCAACACCATTTGTCATGCCCCACTTGTTGTAGCCGGTGCCGAAGAAGATCTTCCCGTGGCCCCGTGGGAACCTGCCAAAGAACGGCATGAGATTACCGGCCTGGTAGTCCTGGGCAGCCCACGTGTGCGTGACCTCGGCACCCGGGTAATGCTGTTGGGCCCAGCCGAGCAGCTCGTTCACATGGACCTGCGTCGACGGCGCCCGGCCACCCGCATGACCGAACCCGCCCACCAAAAGCAACCTCCCGCCGTCGGGCATTGGATAGTCCCTCAGTGAGCGGGTGGGCGGCTCAGCGGAAAGGTACATCCCCGGCGGCGGGGTGATGCCTTCCGGCAGCCGCAGCGCGGCGGCGTACGAACGATTCGGCCGCAGCTTCGCGAAGTAGAGCCCCCGGTTCAGGATCGGTGTCCCGGTGGCGAGCACCACGTAGCGCGCGGTGACCTCGCCCTTCCTGGTGACCACCGTCAGGGGATCGCCGTTGCGGACGTTCATGACGCGGATGCCCTCCACGATGCTGCCGCCGGCGGCCCGAACATCCACAGCCAGCGCATCCAGGACGTCCATGGGGTTGAATTGGGCCTGTTTCGCAAGCCGCAAGGCGGCGTCGACGTCGAAAGGCAGCCCCGTCTCGAGGGTGGACTTGACGTTGAGCCCCGCAGCCCGGGCCACGAAGGCTTCAGCACGAAGCCGATCCGCGCCGGCCGGGGTAGTGGCGAACGTGTAGGCATCCCGATACTGGAAGGGCACACCCCGCTCCTCGAAATAGGCGAGCAACCACTTCTGGGCGGCCCTGTTCGCGTCAACGTAGGCACGGACCACGTTCACCGAATACTGGTCCCGAAGCCTGGACAACGTGGTGCCCTGCAACAGGCTCAGCTTGGCTGTGGTGTTACCGGTGTTGACAGCCCCGATATGCCGGGCCTCGAGGACCAGCACACTGCTCCCGGTCCGTGCCAGCATGAGTGCCGTGGCCAAGCCCGTGATTCCGGCGCCGACCACGACGGCGTCGTAACTGGTCCCGGGCGTGAATTCATCGGGGCTCGCGGCTGCGGAAGCATCGCGCGCGTCCAGCCACAGAGAAGTCATAGCGGTCTCACGTCCCTTCAGCCGGGCGCGGCCCACACCGGAATTAGCGTGCGGCGGCCCGGTAGTGCCAGAGAAGCAGAAGGCCGCAAGAGAAGCAATAGGGGAGCGCGGAGCATATCCAAGGGGTCCCGAAATCGAGGAAGATGGGCCGCCCCAAAACGCCCTGCCCCCTTCTTGGGAGCGGGTCTGTCAGCTCCGGTTCAGCCAGGTACGCAGGTTCCTGCCGCGACCTCCAAGGGAGGCGAGATGCCGGGCGCGCCCGCCCCACTTTGCCCAATCGCTAGGCTGGACCGAGGGCCGCCCAAGGTGATACCCCTGTCCGACGGTTACTCCCAGGCCCGCGAGAGTGGCGAGTTCGTCCTTGGTTTCGATGCGTTGGGCGGTCAAAGCCGCCCCGATCTCCCGCGCGAACCGGACCTCCGCTTGGACCAGTTCCTGCCGAAGGGGATCCTGGTTGAGGCCTGCGGTCAGCTTCCGGTCCAGCTTGATCATCTCCGGTTTAAGCCGAAGAATATGGCCGGCACCGGCGAAGAATGAACCGGAGTCTTCGATGGACAGGCGTACGCCGGCACTGCGCAGCGGAGCCACCACGGCGTCGAGCGAATCGGCCTGGTGCCTGGGGAACTCTCCGGAGATTTCGAGGATCACCCGGGATGCCGCCACCGGAGTCTGATCGAAAAGCACAGGAAGCCGCGGATCCAGGCAGACCTCGTGGGAAAGCTTCAACGCCACGAAAAGTTGCTGCGGCAGTTCCAGCGCGGCCTTAAGCCCCGACTCCAAGGCCGCGAACTCGAGATCCGTTCGGAGCCCCGTGTCCTCGGCTTCCGCGAACCAGTAATCGGCAGGGTCACCACTGTCCGTGACGAAGCGGGTCAAAGCCTCGGCGCCGACCACCGTGGACGTGGTGAGGTCGAAAACGGGCTGGAAGGCGGTCATCAACATCCCGTCCCTGAGGACCGCCTCAAGCCGGGGGCTGCTTGGGTGCTGGAACAAATCCACGTCCGGGTCGCCTTGAGGTTCCGGCTCGCCTTGCGGGGCCGGCTGTTCCGACCTGAGCGAAGACAAATGTTCCAGCAGCGCCTCTTCCGGACGCCCGGGGTGGGCAGCAATGTGCTGGCGAAGTTGCTCGCGCACAGCCTCCGTCGCCTGCGAAGAGTCAGACAAGACTTCCTCGATGATCTCCAGGACCTGGAGGCGCAGCCCACGCAACTGCTCGATGGGCGCCTCCACGTTCTCCGGGCTGGCCCGCATCCCGGCGTTGGTCAATGCAAGAAAAGACGGTTTCCGCGTCGACATGAAATCATTCCTTTGCCTTTAGCTCCGGCTGAGCCCGGACCTGCAAACTAAAGGGAATACTACAGCCGAACAAACCGGTCGTCCCGGATTGAAATGAAATCTTCATGGGGATGTAACGTGCTCCCGATCCTCCCAGCTCCGCGTGGGTAGAATCAAGGCCTGAACACTTCCGGAACGCATCTGAAGACGGAGAAACAATGTCAGCATGGCTCGAAGTCGGCCCTAACAACTATGTGTTGGAGACCGAAGGGTGCCTGCTCAACACGGGCCTCGTTGTAGGTACCGAACGAGCCATGGTGATCGACACCGGTTGCGGCCCCCGCCAAGGCCGGCAGATCCTCGCCGCAGTCCGCGAAAAGACCCAGCTGCCGCTGGTCGTCGTGAACACCCACGCCCATTACGACCACTACTTCGGCAACGCCGTTTTTGCCGACGACGGCGTCACCGAGTTTTGGGGGCACGTCAACTGTGCGGCCACAATCGACGACGACGGCGACCACCAGCGCCGCTTCGTCGCCGCCGCGGAACCGGAGATGGCCGCGGGCCAGGGTGACGCCGTCGAGATCGTCATTCCCAACGCGATCGTCAAGGACCAGCCCGTCCTGGTGGACCTCGGCGGCCTCACCGCCACGCTGTTCTATTTGGGCCGCGGCCACACCGACGGCGACCTCCTGGTAGGCACGCCCAGCACGCTCTACGCCGGTGACCTCGTGGAACAAGGTGCGCATCCCTCGTTCGAGGACGCCTACCCGGAGGACTGGGCCGACGCCCTCCGGCACATCTCGGCCCTGCGCCACCGTTACGAGTTCCTCATCCCCGGCCACGGGAAGCCTTGTAGCGACCAGTTCGTGAAGACGATGGCCGACACCATGTCCACAGCGGTAAGGCAAGCGAGGCAGTCGATCCGGGACACGCCGTCGGACGCTACCAAAGCGATCCCGGTGCTTCCCTACGGACCCGAGCAGTCACGCTGGTTCATCAAGCGGCTCCAGGAGACGCAAGCGCACCACTAAGAGGTGTGTCTGAAAGCGTGACTGGCTTCGCGGGCGGCGTAGTAGATGATCACGACGCCGGCCAGGGGATCCGCCCACCACCAGCCGAACAGGGCGTTAAGGGCGAGCCCGGCCAGCACCGCGCCGGCCAGGTAGGCGTCCACCAGGGTCACTTTTCCTTCCGCGCGGAGTACCGGATTGCCCAAGCGGTGCCCGGTGCGGATCTTGCCCCACGCCAGGGCGAGCATGACCACGAAAGTAAGGGATGTCCAGACGATGCCCAGGCCTGAGGTGGCGGGGCGGACGCCGGTGGCAAACACCACCGCCACTTGGATGAGCAGGTAGGCGCCGAGAACCGCGAAGGCCGTCCCTATCAACCGCATCGCGGGGGCTTCGCGCTCCTTGTGGGCGCCTTTGAGCTGCCACACCACCACGATCGACGCGAAGATCTCGATCAGGGAATCCAAGCCGAAACCGGCCAGTGCCGGGGACCCGGCTTGAATGGCCGCGGCTGCCAGGACGCCGAGGCCCACCACGTTCCAGCCCAGGGTCGCGTATTCCAGCCGCAGCCCGCGGCGCAACAGCCTTCCGGAGTCTGTGGTTGGGGTTTCAATGCTGGCCATGGGGTGTCCGTTTCCTTGAGTGCGCTAGCAGCAGTCTTCACCCTTCCACGCTTCTCGGCCTTCTTTGACGGCGACGGCGGCGATGATGAGGCCGATGACGGGGTCAAGCCACCACGCGCCGAAGAGCGCATTGCCGGCCAGACCGATCAGCACAGCGGCAGCCGTGGCGGCGCAGAGCAGGTTCTGGGTTCCTTCCCCGGCGGTGGCTCCGGAGTTCAGCCTCGCACCGAGGCGCTGCTTGGCGATACCGAGGACAGGCATGATCACCAAGCTTGCCGCGGTGAGCACGATGCCCAGGATGCTGTTCTCGGCCCGGTGTCCCGTGGCCAGGTCGATGACCGACTGGATTCCGATGTAGGGGGCGAGGAGCCAGAAACTGATCGCGACGGCCTTTTGTGCGCGGCCTTCGGCGGTTTCGGACAGGGTGCGGGATCCGGTGAACCGCCAGATGACGATGATGCTCGCCAGGCCCTCGACGGCGGAGCTGAGCGCCCAGCCGATCAGGGACACGGAGCCTGCGGTGCCGCCGGCAACAAGGCCGAGGGCTCCCTCCAGGAGCATCCAGATGAGGCTGAACCAGGACAGCAGCCGGACGGTGCGGGCGTCCTTGATCCAGGACCGGGGCGGGGCAGTTGTCATCAGTGGGTTCCGGTTTCGTGGACCGCGTGGCCGGCGGGTTCGAGCTGGAAGGTGGAGTGTTCGACGTCGAAATGACCGGTCAGGCAGTTCTGCAGCTGGTCAAGAATGAGCGGTGCATGCCCGTCGTGGAAGCAGCTCTCGTCCAGGACAACGTGCGCGGAGAGGGCGGGAAGGTCCGAGGTGACTGTCCAGACGTGCAGGTCGTGGACGTCGTGCACGTGCCCGGTTTCGAGGAGGTGTTCCCTGACCTGGTCCAGGTCAACACCTTCCGGCGCGCCTTCCAGGAGGATCCTCCCGGAGTCCCGCAGCAGCCCCCATGCGGCGTGCAGCATCAGGCCCACCACGATGAGGGAAGCGATCGCGTCCGCACGGGCAAAACCGGTGGTCAGGACGACGAGCCCGGCGATCGCCGTCGCAATGAATCCGTACAGGTCGGTCAGGATGTGCTGGAAGGACCCTTCCACGTTCAGGCTGGACCGGTTGGCTTTGGCCAGCACCCACACCGCAACCAGGTTCACGATGACCCCGAGGATCGCGACCACCAGTACAGGGCCGCCCTCGACCGGTGGCGGATCGATGAGACGATGGATGGCCTCGACGGCCACAAGGGCGCTGATGACCAGCAACGTGATTCCATTGGCGGCCGCGGACAGGATTTCCGCGCGCTTGAATCCGAACGTCCAGATTCCCCGCGCAGGGCGGGCCGCGAGGCTGATCGCCCACAGCGAGGCGGCGATCGCTCCGGCGTCGGTAAGCATATGCCCGGCGTCCGAAAGCAGCGCCAGCGAGCCGGAAACGACGGCGACAATCACCTCGACGATCATGAACCCGACAATCAGCGCTAACGCGATAACCAGATAGCGCCGGTCCGCGTTCGCTGCTATTGCGTGGCTGTGGGCATGGTGTTTGGCTGGGTTGCCCGCAGTGTCGTGGGGATGGTGGTGGGCTTCGTGGTGGGTGCTCATTGGCCACCGTCCTTCTTGGCCGTGCGCTCGGGATGGACGGCGACGGTGTGTCCGGTGTGGGTCAAGCCCAAGTCCAGGAGCATCCGCACGTGCGCATCGTCCAGCCGGTAGTAGGCCATCCGGCCGCGCCTCGAAACGGAAACCACCCGGTGGGCGCGCAGCAGCCGCAACGCATGGCTGACAGCGCTCTCGGTCATCGCCGTCGTCGCTGCGAGGTCGCAGACGCACAGTTCCCCGCCTTCCAGCAACGATGTCAACAGCCGCAAACGCCCCGGATCGCCGAGCAGCGAGAACACATCCGCCAGCTCGGCAATGTCATGATCCGAGGGCAGGGCTGCCCGGACGAGTTCGACCTTGTCGGGGTCAACAAGTTTCACACCGCATTCATCGGCGGCTTCACGAACAGCCACGGGACCTCCAACATCTGAACAACTATTCAGACGTCAGTATAAGCGGAAGGGACACGATACCCAGCCAGCGGCTGCCAGCTGGGAACTTCCTAACAGTTATCCCTCTTGTTGCCTGAGCGAAACAATCGCGGCGTACGCTCCCCGTATGGGGAACAAGTTGATTGGGCTCTCGGGTCGCGAATCGAAGCGGGAAATTCGGAAGCAGCGCCTTCAGCTGCTTGCATA
Organism: Arthrobacter sp. efr-133-R2A-120; assembly: GCF_030209835.1. Taxonomy (GTDB): domain Bacteria; phylum Actinomycetota; class Actinomycetes; order Actinomycetales; family Micrococcaceae; genus Arthrobacter. The sequence goes on from NZ_JARVRF010000057.1 coordinate 30,179, forward strand.
CGTGGGCCTGGGGATCCTCGCTCTGGCGACCGTGGTCGTCGTCGTGATCGCGCTGCGACGCTAGTGGGCTGGCGGCTCGACTTCCAACACTCACGCTGGTTCATCGACCTAGCGCGAACTGGCAGTACATGCCCTCTGGGGGCGATGTTGAGGGCATCAGCTGCCAGTTCGCGCTCGGGGAAGAGGATGGCAATCGCGAGTCTTGCTAAGCGGATCCCTTACGGTCGTGTCCCGTTTTGCCGGTCCTGGTCCCGGTTCTGGCTCTTGTCGTCGGATTCCAGCAGGGCCGCGAGGGCGGCCAGTGCAGGGACGGCGTTTTCTATTGCATTCCGGTAGGCCCTCGGGAGCCGTTCGAGGGCTTGCCCGAGTCGCCTGTCGTTGGCGGCCTGCCATGCTGCCAATATCTCCGTGCCGCTCTGTGTCAGGCTCAGGTTCGCGGCCCTTCGGTCACCAGGCCGGGGGGTGCGCTCCACTAGGCCTGCGGTCACCATTTGCTGAACCAGGTTGCTGACCGTGTTGGTGGCAAGCCGTTGACGGTCAGCGAGGTCGCTGACGCCTATCCCGGGCTCCTCGGCGAGGCGTTGCATTACCTCTACTTGGGCCATGGGAAGGGACTCCCAAGGGAACTCCTGCCGCACGCTGGAGCGCAGGACCCGTCGCAGGCGCGCTATCACGCCGGTCAGCGACCAGGCATCGGCGCCCGTGTAGTCACGGACCGGGGGTTCGGTGGCGGAGGCGGTTTTCATTGCATTTAGCCTATCCCGATAGTCCCCTTATAGAATAGTTCTGTAACCGAACAACTTACTTCAAGCGCAGCCCCGTCCCGCCGTCGCCCGTACCTTCCAGACAGGAGTCCATGGCCTCCATGACTGCCAGCGATTCATTCCTTCCGTCGCCGACCGTGAGCGCCTTTCACGTGGGTCCCTTGACCATCCATTTCTACGCCCTGTGTATCCTGGCCGGGATCGCTGTGGCCGTCTGGCTCACTTCCCGACGTTGGACCGCCCGGGGCGGCCAGGACGGGCAGGTTCTGGACATTTGCCTCTGGGCGGTGCCCGCAGGAATCATCGGGGGCCGGATCTACCACGTCATCACCGACCCTGAGCTCTACTTCCTTCCGGGGAAGAATCCGTGGAATGCCTTTGCCATCTGGGATGGCGGCCTGGGGATCTGGGGCGCCGTGGCCTTGGGCGTAGCGGGGGCGTGGATCGGCTGCCGGAGAGCGAAGGTCTCCTTGCTTGCGTTCCTGGACGCCGTTGCGCCGGGCGTGGTTTTTGCCCAGGCCCTGGGCCGGTGGGGTAACTGGTTCAACAACGAGCTCTACGGGGATCCGACGACCCTTCCGTGGAAACTTCAGATCCATCAGATGGACCCTGCCACCGGGTCAGCGGTGACCGATCCCTCGGGTGCCCCGGTGGTCCTTGGCTATTTCCAGCCCACGTTCCTCTACGAATCGCTGTGGTGCGTCGTCGTCGGGCTTCTTCTTTTGTATGTGGACCGGCGCTTTACCCTCGGGGCGGGAAGCGTGTTCTCCCTGTACGTTGCCGGGTACACGGCGGGACGCTTCGCTTTTGAACTGATGCGCTCCGACTATGCCAACCTGATTCTGGGGCTCCGGGTGAACACCTGGGTTGCCGGCCTGATCTTCCTCGCGGGTGCCGTCGCGTTTGCCCTGCTGTTCCGGCGCAGACGCTCGATGGCCGTGCCGGGGGACTCCGCCCGCACTCCTCTGAACCGCTGACGACAGGCAGCTGAACTGCCGGGGCCGGCGGGCTCACCTGTTGCTGAGCCGGTGCGGGCTACTCGTTTCCGCTACTTGGTGTCTTGGGGCTTTT
>NZ_JARVRF010000016.1 GCF_030209835.1 Arthrobacter sp. efr-133-R2A-120
GCGACGGCGGAACTCGCCGCGTTCTTCGCGCCCCTCCTTCGATCGGGACGGACCGAAAGAGAAGCGCTGTCCGGAGTGAACGTAGACGCAGGCCTTGAGCAACCTTGCATGACATTTGTTGAACACGTGAAGGTTTCTTCGGCGTTCTCGGAAACGCCTTGGGGGCGATTCGCAAACATCCAAGGGGATGGCAACCGGAACTGATCGGGTGCATGCCGGAAGAATCCTGGACCAAGGTTCGCGGTTGCGCCAACGAACCCCAAGAACGGCGGTGTTCTTCGTCGCGGTATCCGCGATTTCGCCGGACCGGCCTAGGAACCAGCGAAACCCGTAGAATGCATTGGTCCGCTCCATGTGGCCTCTATCGAATCAAGACTCCGTTGGGAGTAATAGTCAGTTACTGTCCCGATACGAAAGAACCCAAATTGGCAGCAGCAAAGATCACCAGCAGCGAAATCCGTGATCTCAACGAATGGCGACAGACGGTGGCGTCCAGGCTGCTCCCACTAACCATTGACACCGACGATGTGGACGGCTTCCACGCCACGATCCAAGGCATCACAGTTAACGGGATCCGGCTCTTCAACATCACTGCAACCAGGCACAGGCTCGAACGCACACGCCGCCTTGCGCAAGGAAACGCGGACCCCTTTTACTCAATCTCCCTTCAACTGAAGGGCACCAGCACCATCGAACAAAACCGAAACACGGCAACACTGCAGCCGAATGACTTCGCCGTTTACGACTCCACGTTCCCGTACCGGAGGACATTTCCGGACGATTCACAAACTCTTGTGGTCATGTTCCCACAACAGCTGATCAACTTGCCGCCCCGGGCACTCGCGGAGATCGCAGGCCTGGGAATCTCGGGTCAAAATGGTCTAGGAGCCATCGTCGCGCACTTCCTGGTCGGTGTCGCCGATAACTTGGAGGCGTTTCAAAGCAGCCTGGGCCTGAGCATGGCGCACTCCCTGGTGGAGCTAGTTTCGGCGGCATTCTCAGAGAAGCTAGGAGTCGTAGTACCGCACCGCTCCGATGCCCATCTGGAATTGACGATGCGGATCCGGGACTACATCATCTCCCAACTCTCTGACCCGGAGCTAGGACTAGACCAGATCGCATCCGCCCACTTTATTTCAACCCGACATCTTCAGGTGCTCTTCCGAGAGCAAGGGACAACTGTCTCGACATGGATGCGTGAACGCCGGTTGGAAATGTGCCGTCGTGATCTCGCTGACCCCCTCGGACAAGCAGAATCTATTCGGGCAGTGGCTGAACGTTGGGGCTTCTATAACCCTGCGCACTTTTCCCGCATTTTCAAAGATGCATACGCCTACAGCCCCCGAGACTACCGCCTGAACGTGCTTCACGGCCAAGACACCAGGCTCAACGCTGTCGACTCCGGGGCTTGAAGCCGTAGTTTCTGGCGATAAACCCGCCGAGCCTACGGGATGTAGTGACGCCTCGGGCTTGTCATTACTTGTGAAAGGGGCGCCCATCAGCCATTGCTACGGGTCGTCGAACAGGCGTGCACAAGTGCGCACTTTGCCGTCGGATCGGGCCGGACTGGCCCGGATTATTGGTCGAGATGCGGCCTGCTCGGTGGTCAGGTGGGCGCAAGGATTTGCTGTGGGAGATGGTGCCGGATGTCCAGCGTCAAGAGGTGTGAGATCCTGCATGGCCGCTACCTCCTGGACAGATAGCGTCCGAGCAGGATCTGGACGGTGGCGCCAAGGTGGTCTCTAGATAACCGGAGTTCTCTTAGCGGATGACGTTGAAGACCTGTTTCTGCAGGCCGTTGCTGTAGGCGTCGTGCTCGATGAGCTTCAGCCTCTGGGTGTCCTTGTCAGTGGTGCTGAACAGTTTCTTGCCGGCGCCGAGGAGCAGCGGGAAAACGAGGAGGTGGTAGCGGTCGATGAGTCCGGCGTCCGAGAGGCCGTTGTTCAGCTGTGCGCTGCCGTGGATGATGATCGGGCCGCCCTCGGTCTCTTTGAGGGCGGCGACCTCCTCGAGTGAGCGCAGGATGGTCGTCTCGCCCCAGTTGGAGACGAGTTGGTCGTCGGTGAGGGTCGTGGAGACGACGTATTTCGGCATGGTCTTGTAGTGTGCGAACTCGATCATGTCCGGCCATACAGGACTGAATGCCTCGTAGCTGACCCTGCCCATCAGGATCGCGGTGGATTCCCGTTGCTCCCGCTCTTTGATCTCGAATGCCTCGGGGACGAATTCGATGTCCTTGAAGGTCCATCCGGAATTGCGGTAGCCGGGTTCGCCGCCCGGGCTGTCCACGATGCCGTCGAGGGAGATAAATGCGGTGCTGATCAGAGTGCGCATGACGCTTTCCTTTGGTGTGTTGTGATCGGTTGTCATACTCGCCGCTCTAGCTGTGGTCGCGGCGAGGTCTTGGTGGGCTGAGTGAGGGTCAGCTGAGGAGGCTGGTTAGCCGATGATGCTGCGACCCGGCAGCCACAGCGCGCGACGGCTCGTCGTGACTGGCTGGTCACTGGGTGCGATCGAGGTGGTTCTGGACATGTCGGTCTCCTTGTCGAGTGGTGGGGTGGCCGCCTGCAGCCTCTGGTCTCAGTTTTCTACCGAACATTTTATTTGTCAAGAACAGATTAATTGTCGGTTTTCAATCGTGGCATGTTCCGGCGCGTTGGTGGCATTGGGCTCGCTGCCGGACGCGGCTGGCGGACCACGAAGCGGGCCCGGGCTTTGACAGCTATGTCGGGTCAACCCATGTTCCGGTCATCCTCCAGCGGATGCACGAAGTGCCCTTTTGCTTGAGGCCCCGTCAGTTTTTCAAACCACTGCCTCATTCCGGCCAAGGCCACGGCCAGTTCCGGGAGCTCGGGATGCCACGGGCGCTCCCACTCCAATGAAAGCCACTCGGTTCGGTCTTCGAGGAGAGCGAGGATTTCGTGCAGCGGAATATCGCCCTCACCGAGGAGCCGTAACCGTCCGTCCAGGTTGGCATCTTTGAGTTGCGCATAGCCAAACCACGGGCCGATGGCTTCGAACGTCGTCGCGGGCAGCTCACCGGCAGTGGCCGGGTGGAGAACGTCCCAGATGATTTGGACGCCATGACCGGGGCATATCTCTTCCAAAAGGGTCATGACCCGCCGGACGTCGCTTCCTCGAGGATGCGAGTCATGCGTTTCTAGATAAATTCGGATATCAGGTGCGGAGCGGGTGGCCGCCGCGAGCCGCCTTGCGATGCGGGCATCCGAATCCGGGCCAGCTCCGCCCGGAAAAACGCGGACCCCTGCCGCTCCCAAGTCACGAGCGAGAAGCATCTGAGCCTCAAGCTCGCCGAGTACGTGGTCGTCGCTCTGCCCCGGATTGCCTACACGTACGTACGTAGCTACGCAGACGACGTGCAACCCTGCCGCGTCGATCCGCCTACGGATCCAGCCGCGCTCTTCACGGGATAAGCCAGGATGCACTGCTTGTCCTGCCATGGAACGGAGTTCGAGCCCTTGAACCCCGTAGGTGGCCGCAATGTCCAGAATCTCCTGGAGAGACGCTTCAGGGCAGCCGAGCGTAGAAAACGCAACCTTCGCCTTCACGAAGTTCTCACCAACAAGGCGGCCGCCGCTGAGCTTTTCGCCCACTTCACTATCAATTCTTCTCCTCCGATGAAAGTGCCTTGATTCAAGGAGAAGTCCCTGAGGAACCTGGGGTCAAGCATTGGTAGGTCATTTGAACAACAATGCACACATCCCGCGACCGAGGTTTGCGGTCCTTCTTCTCCTTGACTTTCGAAGCCCGCGTCCGCTCTAGTTCATACTGAACAAATCAAACACAAGTGAACTTGATGGGAGACGCTCATGCTGCCCGAGGACCGGCACCTGCAGATTCTGAAGGAGTTGGCTTTTCATGGCTCCCTGAGCGTTGAGGATTTCGCGGCAAGAATGGGAACGTCAGGGATGACGGTCCGTCGTGATTTGGCGGTGCTCGCGGAGCAGGGGCTTCTGCAACGCGTCCGAGGTGGTGCCGTCCCGGTTGCCGGGTCCGCCATGGAAAGCGCCAGACGTGGCGCTACCGGCATGATCCGCCGGGGACCTTCGGCTCCTGGGGGCGTTCCTCCGTTGTCGGGGCGGCCGGGCGGGAGCCGCCCGCTGGCGACGATCGGCATGATCGTCCCGTCGGCGTCGTACTATTTTCCGGGGGTTATCCGGGGCGCTGAGGCCGCCGCGCATGAAGCGGGCGTGCGGCTGGTTCTGGGGGTTTCCAACTACTCGGGCGCCGAAGAGCGACGACAGCTCCGCCGTCTGTTCGAGCACGGCGTTGACGGCATCCTGGTTACGCCCAGCGAGGTTTCATTGGCCGGGACTGAAACCCTCGCGTTGTTGGCTGAGGCCACGGTGCCGGTGGTCGTCGTCGAACGCTCCATCGAGGATATTTTGGACGAAAGCCGGCTGGAATCCGTACGCAGCGACCATGTGCGCGGGGCGGAGATTGCGGTCAACCATCTCCTGTCCATCGGCCACAGAAGGATTGCGCTGTGCGTTCGGGAGAAGACTCCCACGGCCTCGCAGGTCACCGAGGGCTACCACCTCGCCATGCGGCGGGCCGGGACGCCGCAGGACCCCACCATGGTGCGCCCCGTGTCCCGCGCGCTGAACGATCCACAGGCGCACCGCCTGGTGTTGGACGGGATCCTCGACTGGTGCGCCGAGTCGCACGTGACGGCCACGATCGTGCACAGCGATGAGGACGCGCTGCAGTTTGCCAGCGCCTGCCAGGATCGCCGCGTCCGCATCCCCGAGGACTTGGCGATCATTGCGTACGACGACGAAATCGCGGCACTCGGGGCCGTTCCCCTCACGGCCGTGGCACCGCCGAAATACGACGTCGGACATGAAGCGCTGCTGATGTGCCTGAACAGGATCGGGGCCCAACGACGGGGTGTGTCGGCGCTGCAGCGACTTAGTCTTTCTCCCAGTCTCAACATCCGCGATTCCACGCAGAGCCAGGCGCTTGACGTCGGGGCCGCCGGATGACGGAAGCCAAGACAACCTCACTCCGGTTCTAGTGTTCAATTCTGTTCATTCCGTTGATATGTTTACTCGCTGACCGTTTCATTGGGAGTTAAGTGCTTCAAAGCACACCACGACTTCGCATCGTGAACTTCAAAGGAGAACAGAATGAAGCGTCGCCAGCTTCTGCTCGGAGCGGCCAGCCTCGTGGCCAGTGCCGCCCTCATCACGTCCTGCGGGACCACACCGTCCGCAACCCCGACCCCGGCTCAAGACCCTGCCGGCACCATCACGTTCTGGTCCTCGCTCGCAGGCATGGACAAGGTCGCCGCAGCGTTCAACGCAAGCCAGAACAAGATCAAGGTCAACTTCGAAACCGTCCCCAACGGCGCCAGCGGGGGTTACGCCAAGCTGTCCACCGCCATCACGGCAGGCAACGGTCCCGACGTGGCCACCATCGAATACCCGCAGCTGGCCGAGTTCGTCAGCAACGGCCAACTCCAGCCGCTGGACGGACTGATCGACAAGTCCGCCACGCTGGACAAGCTCTCGGACCAAGCCCGCGGACTGGTGCAACTCGGCGGGAAGACCTACGCCCTTCCCTACGACACCACACCGATGGTCATGTGGTACCGCAAAGACCTGCTGGAAAAAGCAGGCGTTGAGATTCCCAAGACCTGGGATGATTTCGAGAAGGCCGGCCAGAAGGTCAAGGCAGTGGCACCGAATGCCTACCTCGCCAGCTTCTACCCGAACGATCCGGTCGTCACCGCGGGCCTGGCCTGGCAGGCCGGTGCCAAGTGGTTCTCAACCGACGGCGACAGCTGGAAGATCGGCGTCAAGGATGAGGCCACGCAGAAGGTGGCCAACTACTGGCAGAAGTTGATCGACCAGAAGATCGTCAAGGTCGAACAGTCCTTCAGCGACGAATGGTCCGCCGATCTGGCCAGCAGCACCGTTGTCGGTGTCCTCGGCGCGAGCTGGAGTGCCCCTGGCCTGCAGTCGCGTACGAAAGCAAACAACCAAGCTGGCCAGTGGATCGCGGCCGAGGTGCCGAACTGGGGCACCCCATCCAACGGTTTCCTGGGCGGTTCCAGCTTCAACATCCCCAAGGGCAGCAAGAACCCCGCCGCTGCCGCGAAGTTCATCGAGTTCCTCACCACCAACCCCGACGCCGTCAAGGCTCGCGGCAGTGCCGGCTCGGCCTACCTGGCGTTCCCGGGACTGACTCCCGTGGCGAAGGGCGCGTTCGACGCGAGTTACTTCGGCAACGACATCTACGCCGTCTTCGACAAGGCCTTCGCCTCCGTCAAGAGCGGCTGGCAGTGGGGACCGAACTGGGACCTCACCAACACCGCCATGAAGGATGCTTTCGGCAAGCTGACCACCGGCGGCACCGTCAAGCAGGGCATCGAAATCGCGCAGACTGCCACGGTGGGCGGACTCAAGCAGAATGGTCTCTCCGTCAAGGAGTAGGCCCGTCCGGCGGGGTGGCTTCATGGCAAGCCACCCCGCCAGCGAGGAGATTCATTATGGTGAACCTAGCACCCACAAAACCGGCCAGCCGCGTTGCGGCCGCACCCACTTCCACCATCCGCAAGCCGCGCGGCCTTTCCGGAACCGGCGGCCGCACCGCCGCCCTGTTCCTTACCCCGTTCTTTGCCGTCTTCGCATTGGCGATGGTGGCACCCGTCATCTATTCGATCGTGCTGAGCTTCTTCGCCCAGCAGAAGTCCGGCCTGGGCTTCGGCGAGGCCAAGACCGCATTTGTCGGCCTCGAGAACTACCTGCAGGTCCTGCAATCCGAGGCTTTCGTGGGCGGCATCGGCCGCCTCGCGCTGTACTGCGCTCTGTACATTCCCTGCATGGTAGGCGGCGCCGTGGCGTTCGCCCTCCTACTGGATGCCGCCGTCGCACGGGCCCGAAAGCTGTTCCAACTGTTCGTCTTCCTGCCGCATGCCGTGCCGGGCGTCATCGCCGCGCTCATCTGGGCCTATATGTACACGCCGGGAGTCAGTCCCATCGTCTCCGTCCTCGAAACCGGCGGCATTTCGCTGAACTTCCTGGACGCCCACCTGATCCTGCCGTCGATCGTGAACATCGCCGTGTGGGAATGGACGGGCTACAACGTGATCGTGCTCTTCACGGCGCTGCAGGCGGTTCCGCGGGAAGTCCTGGAGGCCGCGCGTGTTGACGGAGCCGGGGAAATCCGTGCGGCCCTCAGCATCAAGCTGCCGCTGATCCTGCCCGCACTCAGCGTCATCATGCTCTTCACCGTGATCGGCACGCTGCAGCTGTTCACCGAACCCTCCATCATCTCCAAGGCCACGGCGTCCGTCACCAGCACATGGGTTCCGAACATGTGGGCCTACGACGCGGCCTTCAATCGGCACAACCTCAACCAGGCCGCGGCCGCCTCCATCATCATTGCGCTCATGGCCGCCGTGCTGTCCTGGGCCGTCACCCGCTTCAGCTCAAGGATGAACAAAGCATGAGCGCCACCACCTTCCCCCGGCCCCGAACTGCGCTTGCGCCTTCACCTTTGAAACGACGCCGGGCCGCCCGAGTCGGGTTCGCCAGCACATTCACCGTGAACGCACTCCTGATCCTCGGTTGCGCCTACATGGTGCTTCCGGTGCTGTGGCTCTTCTTCGCCTCCACAAAAAACACCGCGGACCTCTACGGAACGGCGGCCTACGCTTTCGGGCACCCGGCCTTCTTTGACAACGTCGTCGCGGTCCTGAGCCAAGACGGCGGCGTGTTCCTCCGCTGGATGGCGAACTCCATGTTCTACGCGGCTTTCGGAGCCGTCTTTGGCGGGCTCATCTCGGTCATGGCCGGGTACGCGTTCGACAAGTTCCAGTTCCGCGGCAAGGACTCCTTCTTCGGTATCGTTCTGGTGGGCGTCCTCATCCCGAACACCGCCACCGTCCTGCCCATGTATCTGCTGGCATCGGTCTTCGGGATCACCAACACCATCTGGGCCGTCCTCATCCCCGTGCTCTGCAACCCTTTCGGCGTCTACCTGGCCCGGGTTTACTCCGCGGCCTACGTCCCGGCCGAAACGCTCGAAGCCGCGCGTGTGGATGGGGCCGGAGCCATCCGATCCTTCTTCTCACTCGGCCTGCCCATGATGCTCCCCGGATACATCACCATCGCCCTGTTCCAGTTCGTCGGCGTCTGGAACAACTTCATGCTCCCGTTGGTGATGCTCCAGGACCAGCAACTGCTCCCGGTCAGCGTCGGTATTTCCATCTGGCAGGGCTACGCCGTACCGCAGCCGGAATTCACACCCCTCGTAATCACTGGGTCCCTTCTGTCCATCGTGCCGCTGCTGCTCGCGTTCATCATGCTGCAGCGATTCTGGAAGTCCGGCCTGACGGCAGGGAGCGTCAAGTGACCCTCAACGTTGCCTTGGCCATGCCGGCCCACACCAACCGGGCCCTGTTCCCGGAACGCAGCCTCGACACCCTCGAGCCTGAACTGAACCTCCTGAGCCTTGAACCCATCCAGGACTTTTACGCACCCGAAGGCAAGGCGCTGCTCGCGGAGGCGGACATCCTCATCACAGGCTGGGGCTGCCCCATGATTGACGACGCCGTCCTGGATGTGGCACCGCGCCTGCGCTACGTCCTGCACGCGGCCGGGAGCGTGAAACACCACGTCGCGGACGCCTGCTGGGAACGCGGCGTCCAGGTCAGTTCCGCTGCGGATGCCAACGCTATTCCGGTCGCGGAATACACCGTGGCAATGATTGTCCTGGCCAACAAGCGCGTCCTTCAGATCGCCCGCGCGCTGCACACCGCCCGGGCAGAGGTCCTGCCGGAACAGCTCTTCCCCGATATGGGCAACTACCGCAAGCGCGTCGGGATCATCGGTGCTTCCAAGATCGGGCGCCACGTCATCCGCCTGCTGGCTCCGTACGAGCTGGACGTCGTGGTGGCCGACCCTTACCTCGACGCCGCCAAGGCGGCCGCGCTCGGCGTCGAGCTCGTCACCTTGGACGAGCTCGTGGCGAGCAGCGACGTCGTGTCCCTCCACGCGCCGTCGCTTCCCTCCACCAAGAACCTCATTGACGCCAGCCGGATCGATCGGCTCCGCCCCGGAGCCACGTTCATCAACACCTCCCGGGGTGACCTCGTCGACCAAGACGCCTTGCTGGCGCGGGTGGAGCGCGGTGACCTCTATGCCGTGCTGGATGTCACCAGCCCTTGGGTCCTGCCACCGGACTCCGGCTTCTACACGCACCCAAATGTGCTGCTGACCCCGCACATCGCCGGTTCCCTGGGCAACGAACTGGAACGCATGGCAGCCAGCACCATCCAGGAAGCCCTCCGGCTTTCCCGGGGCTACCCCCTCGAGTTCCGCGTCCGCGCCGAAGATCTCGGCATCACCGCCTAGTTTTCAAGTCACGTCTATTTTGTGCGTCGGCGTTCAGGGCGCCGAGGCACGTCCACCACAAATACTTAGGAGCAACTCCGTGTCACCACAGATCTCACGCCGAACGGTACTCCAGGCTGCAGGCACACTGTCCCTCGCGGCCGTGGTCAGCTCCATGTTTGCCCAAAATTCCTGGGCGGCGTCAGAGCCGAGCGCCGCGGACTTCGCCGCGCTGCGGAGCCGCTGGGTAGACCAGATCACCGGCCGCACGGTGATCCAGGCGGGGGATTCAGACTTCGCCACGGCTATCACCGCGCTGAACAACAAGGCCGCAGCTTCGCTGGCCAAGGTCAACCGGGCGGCAGGCCGTACCTCGGTTTTCACCGATCTGTCGCTCGCCAACGACGTCCAAATTGTTGCCACCTACCAGCGTCTGCAGCAGCTCGCCATCGCCTGGGCGACACCCACAGCCACAGTGTTCGGGGATGCCTCCGTGCTCGCCGACATCAAAGCGGGGCTGGCAGACGCGCATGCCGTTGCCTACAACGATACGAAAGTAGAATCCGAAAACTGGTGGAACTGGGAAATCGGTGTGACAAGGGCCTTGGCCGATACGTTGGTCCTGATTCACGGCGAACTGTCCGCCGCTGAGATCGCTGCCAACTGCGCAGCCATCGACCACTTCGTGCCGGACCCATGGCAGCAGTTCATGGCACCAAGAGCCAAGGTCACGTCCGTGGGGGCCAACCGCGTCGACCTTAGCCAGGCAATCATCATCCGCTCCTTGGCCGGGGAAGATACCGCGAAGCTTCAGCACGCCATCAAGGGCCTGAGCCAAGTATGGCAATACGTCACTAGCGGAGACGGATTCTTCAGGGACGGCTCCTTCATCCAGCACAGCACCACCGCATACACAGGTTCGTATGGGGTAGTGCTGCTCACTGGATTGTCCAAGCTGTTCGCGCTCCTTGGCGGCACGGCCTTTGAAATCACCGATCCAAGCCGCAGCATCTTCCTCGACGCAGTCGAGGGTTCGTACGCGCCGTTCATCATCAACGGAGCCATGGCGGATGCCGTGCGCGGCCGCACAATCAGCCGAGAGGCCAACACCGGCTACGACCTCGGGGCTTCCGCGATTGAGGCCATCCTGCTCCTGGCACGCGCCATGGATCACGCCGCTGCCAGAAGATGGCGGGGCCTGTGCGCCGGATGGATCACCCGCAACACCTACCGCCCGATTCTTGCAGGGGCCAGCGTGCCCAGGACCGCCCTGGTCAAGGAACTCCAGGCCACGGGAGTTGCGCCGGCCGTGGAGGCCCCGGGGCACCGGCTCTTCCCCGCCATGGACCGTACCATCCACCGCGGGAGCGGCTGGGCACTGTCCTTATCCATGTCAAGTAACCGCATTGCCTGGTACGAATGCGGCAACGGCGAAAACAACCGCGGGTACCATACCGGTTCCGGCATGACACATTTCTACACGGCTGACCTGGGCCAATACGACGACGCCTATTGGGCCACCGCCAACTACAACCGGCTGCCCGGCACCACCGTGGACACCACGCCCTTGCCGGACAAAGTGGAGGGCGAATGGGGCGCGGCTCGCCCCGCAAACGAGTGGACGGGCTCCGCGGCCCTGGGCGACGTGGCCGCCGTCGGAGAGCATCTGGTGGGTCCCGGTGGCACCGGTTTGTCGGCCAGGAAGTCCTGGTTCGTCAGCGGGGACGTGGCCGTATGCCTTGGCGCCGACATCAGCACCAGGAGCGGTGCCCGCGTGGAAAGCATTGTGGACCACCGCAATCTCCACCAAGGAATCAACGCCCTCACGACGGCGTCAGGCACCATCGCCGAATCGGCCGGCAGCGCAGTGGTTCTGGACGACGATCGATGGGTCCACTTGGAAGGGTTCGGTGGCTACGCGATCCTCGGTGCCTCGCAGCTCACGGTCCTCCGCGAAAGCCGCTCCGGAAGCTGGTCGGCGGTCAACCTCCTTGCCGGCAGCACCACCGTCCAGCAGCGCAACTTCGCCACCCTCTATATCGACCACGGCGTAGGCAGCACACCGGGCAGCTACGCCTACGTTGTGGCTCCAGGGGCATCAGTCGCCCAAACAACGCAGATCGCAAAAGGCAACAACCACACGGTGATCCGCAACGATGCCACAGCCCAGTCCGTGGAATTCAAGACCGAAAAGACCACCGCAGCAACCTTTTGGAGGGCCGGAACAGCGGGGGAACTTGGTGCGTCGGGTCCCGCGTGCGTTGTCTACTCCAGGCACGGAAATGTGCTTAGTCTGGCGGTCAGCGAGCCTACGCAGAAGGCTTCCAGCGTCACGTTGACGCTGCCCGAAGGAACATGGTCCACCGTGGTGGAAGGCTCCGGGGCGATCCTCGGCACTGACACCGAAGGCCGCTCAACGCTCACGCTAGACACTGCCGGACTTGGCGGCCAGACGCAGACCTTCAAATTCCGCCGCTAAGGGAAGAGCGGCCACCGTGCCGCTGCCACAACAGCCAAAAACGACCCGGATTTTCCCCGGCCGGGCGTTGGTCGTGAGGTCTAGTTTTGGGATGTTCTCGGGCTGCGAACGAGCCGCACGAGCTCCGCCTCCGGGCCTGATAGTTGACGGGGGCCGTTCCACACCGCACGCAGAGCCCGGTGGAGGACAAGATCTTGGACCGGGATGATCTTTAGTTCTCCGGTCTTTACTTGGTCTGCCACTGCGAGGGTGCTCATCACTGAAGGACCCATGCCGGCCAAAACGCTTGTACGGATTGCGGCCGCGCTGCCAAGTTCGAGCAAGGGAGCCGCACGCGTGTACTCGGCCAATGCAAGGTCAAGCGTGATCCGGGTGCCTGACCCCGGTTCGCGGACCAGCAGCGATGTTGATGCTAGCTCGGCAATGGAGATGGGTTGCCGTCGCCGGGTCCACGGGTGTTTAGGATGGACGACGACGACGAGTTCGTCGCGGGCCACGGTGAGGTTATGCAAGGTGCGGGGGATGGTGGGGGATTCCACGAAACCTATATCGCAGGCTCCGCTGGTCACATCCTCAAATACCTGAGCGGAATTATGGACAAGCAGGTGTATCCGCACTTCGGGGTGCAGCTTTCCAAAGGTGCCAAGCCAACTGGGCACCAGGTGCTCGGCGACGGTCATGCTCGCGGCTACCGTCAGTGCGGTCCGCCGCTCAGCGCGCAGGGAATCGGTAGCCTGCAACATCTGCCGTGTTTCGGCGAGGATTCTTCGCGCCCAGTGGGCCACGACTGTGCCTTGGGGGGTGAGTGTGGAGCCTGTTGGACTGCGCTGCAGCAGGGTCATGCCCAGCTGGCGCTCCAACACTCTGATCGATCGGCTCGCGTTGGGTTGAGCTAGGCCTGCCTGTCGGCTGGCGGCGCTGAGGCTTCCGTAATCGTCCACTCCAACCACTAGTTCCAGTACGGCCAGATCCGGCCACTTTGCCATGCGCTAAGCATATAACAGGGCGATAGGTGTTGCTATTTTGATATACCCCTATGTAAAGAAGACGGCTATCTCGGGACCAGGTCTCCAGCGAGAATTGGGAGATGAGTAGCCAGGAGATCCAGCCAGAGCCTGGCGCATGCCGGCCCCGGGAGGATCGCAGACAAGCATGAGTCAAGACATAGCCGCACCCCTGAAGGACGGACGGCAGGGTGCGCTGCTTCCCCGGGGCTCGCGGAGCAAGCGGCTGCCCGGACTGACGGCGGCAGCGGCCGCGGTCGCCGTCGCGTGGCTGATCCATTCGACGGTACCGGCGATGCCTTTCCTGACGGTGTCGGTCATGCTGGGAATTCTTTCCGCGAATCTCCCCGGGATCAGTACCGCCGTGGAAGGGGTCCTGCAGCCCGGGCTGGTGCTTTCCGCCAGGCGGTTCATGCGGCTGGGAATCGTTCTGCTGGGTCTCAAGCTCAGCCTGATCGACGTGGCCGCGCTGGGCTGGAAGACGCTGGCGATCGTGGTCGGCATTGTCTTGCTGACGTTCATGGGAACGATGGTGCTGGGCAAGGCACTGAAACTTCCGGGCGATCAGCCCCTGCTTCTTGCCACAGGATTTTCCATCTGCGGCGCCTCCGCGATCGGGGCCATGAGCGGGGTCACCAAAACGGATCACCGCGACACCGTTGTCCCAATCGCCCTCGTGACCCTGTGCGGAACGCTGGCGATCGCGGCCCTCCCGGCGCTCAAGGGACCCCTGGGCCTGGACACTGTTCAGTTCGGCTACTGGGTGGGAGCCAGCGTCCACGATGTGGGGCAGGTTGTGGCAACGGCGCAGACGGCGGGCGCGGCTTCCCTCGCCGTCGCGCTCATCATCAAGCTCACCCGTGTGCTGATGCTTGCGCCGATGGTCACCGGTGCCGCACTGGTGGGACGCTTCCGCCGCCGTCGGACGGCAAACGGCGCTGGGGATCCCGGCATCAAGCTTCCTCCGCTGATCCCGCTCTTCGTGGCCGGGTTCATGGCGATGATCGTTCTGCGGACGCTGGGGATCCTGCCGCCAGTGGTCCTCGACGTTGCCGGCACGGTCCAGGACCTGCTTCTTGCCGCAGCCCTGTACGGGCTTGGGTCGTCAGTGCAGGTCCGGTCCCTGCTCCAGACCAGTGGCAGGGCCATCATCGCAGCGATGCTCTCCTGGGGTCTGATCGCAGCGCTGGCATTCGTCGGCGTGCACTTCATGTAGGAGCACACCGCCATGCGGTTCAGGATTTCGAAGGACCATGCGGGGTCAAGATCCGGCCTCAAGGCGGCCTCCTGATATTTATCCGCATCGGCACGCCAGGGACATCAGGGCGGCCCGTGGCGTGCGGGGCACTCGGATCGGAGTGCCCTGGGCTCGGACCGGCGGATCCTCGACCTCGCGATCATCCGGTTGCAAAAGAGGAGGCCGAAAGTCTTTCGGGCACAGCCGATACCCCAAGGGGGAAAGCCTCGACAGGCGGCGTCGCATGATGGCGAAAAGCACCCGACCTGGGTGGTGGCGCACCGGAAAAGCGTCGCGCAGGCTGGTCTGGCTTGGTATCGCGTTGGGCGCAGTCGGAGCCTTAGTTCACCTCGGAAGTTACGCATGGGGCCGCCAACTCAATGCTTATGCTCTCGTCTGGGGTCTGTAGTTCCTGGTACTCGAGGTGATCGTTCTGGCAATCCTTGGGCTGGTTGTTGCCGGCGTTGTGATCAGCGCCAGGTTCCTGGTGACCGAGGCAGCGAGCCGCAAGACGCGTGCAGTCGTCACCGGTATCTCGGCGCTGATAAGTTCGGGCCTACTCGCCTATGCGTTCTGCAGCCTCTTTCCGCCCTTGACGGACCCCGGGACAATCGCGGCGGTAACCGGGTTCGTGGTGGGCAGCATGTTCGCGATCGTTTCCTACCGGCACATCCCCCAGACCTGAGCTCAGGATATGGTCAGCGGCACGGATACCGTCCCGGGGGAGCCTGCCGACAATGAGAAATACCGAGTTGTCATTGGACTCAACAATCAACGGTTCCATGCCACGGTGCACTTAATCGAGCTTGTAGCCACGAGGGAGCAGCCGGAGTTCCGGGCGCGGTTTGGTTTTGGTCGGGTTCGTGGGCCCGTGGCGAGTGGAACGGTCACAAGTTAAAAGAGTCTTCAGGGCGCGCGGATTGTTTTCCGACGGCATCGCGATCCAGGGCGACAATTACTTCGACTGGACCGTCTACTCCTTCTACCCGGAAGTCGTCCTTCTCTCACTTGAGGAGCTCGGCTATCCAGTCGAATGGCTCGATCGATACTGAGGCCTTCACCTAGCGAGTCAACCATTCACCTGTTCTACGGCCAGAAGTGTCTCACTGGGAGTCCCACAAGGTCCCGAAGCAAAACGACACCCCTTCGATCTGGCATGAGCGCGAGGCGATTGCTTGGTTGCGGCTTAGTTTGACCGGGGGTTCTTGAGAAGGTGGATGCTGAGGACCTCGCTGGTGTCGCGCGTTGTGACCGTGATCCCGTCACCGACGATGTCCAGGAAAAGGATGGCCCTTTCGCCTACTTTGAGTTTCCCGATGCCCAGGAGGGGAATCTCCTGGGTGTCCCTCCTGAGAACCGACACGCCTGCCGTTCGGTATGCGGCTTCTGGGTCTTGGTCCGCTGGCAGGCGCGTGAGGCTCCGAGGGCGATCCGGTAGAGGGAGCCTGTCGAGGTGCGGAAGGCAAAAGTTCCGGTGTCTGTGTTCGTCAGTTCCTCGATCACCATGGCCTGATTCTACGTCGGAGCGGTACCCGGCAGTCCCTGGCGTGATCGCACACGGAGGCTGAGAAAACCAGCAGCCCCAGAGAATTCGTGAATCGCCTATACGTCTCGCGCCGGGAGTGTCGACGGGAACCGCTCCGGTCCCTGTCAGCGGTGAACAAGTTGATGGGGCGCGATGGATGCAAAGAGTCCGGGGAAAGATCGAGGTCCAAACGGTTTGGCCGGTCCGGTGACCTCCTGGCCAAAATTGTATTAACTGGGCAGGCTGCTTAGGCCGTATGTTTCACCCGCCGCACCCGGGTAATGATCGTTGGGCAGGGCAGGGACCTGAGTACCGTGTGGGCCGTCGATCCCAGAAGGAGGCGTTTAAAGCTACCCCTTCCACGGCTGCCCAGCACCAGCAACCTGGCTTCGGCGGCGGCGTTCGCGAGTGCTTCCGCCGGCTCGTTGTTGGACACCAGAACCTGATGGACAACCACGTCGGGATAGTTTTCGGCCAGACCGGCGACGGTCTCGGCGAGGACGATTCGTTCTCCTTCCAAGATGGTCTCGGCAACGTCGGCCGCCGGCATGGCGCGATGAATGAGCGGCGGAGCGAGGACGGCGTGAACCACTGCGAGCTCCTGGCTATCCTTGTCCGCTTCGGCCGCCGCGAAGGAAACCGCTTGCGTTGATTCTTCGGAACCGTCAGCGCCGACCACGATGCCGCGGCGCCCGGTCATGTCCTGTTCCCCGACCACTGCCACAGGGCACTGCGCGACGGCGGCGATCTGCAGCGTCCTGTCAGCTACGGGTCCTCCAGGCCAGTTGTGCCCGGTTCCGATCACAACCATCGAGGCTCCTTTGGAGTGCTTCCTGAGCGCCTGCCCGGGGCTCCCGGAAAACAGCAAGGTTTTCACCTGGACCGTCGGCTCCAATTCGCCCGCATACGCTGCGGTTTTACTGAGCAGCTCGTTCGCTGCGGCCCTGATCACCTCATTGGAACCGACGGATTCGTCGAGCCATCGACTGTCGACCGCGTGAACGAGCTGCACCGGGAGTTTCCGTCGTGCCGCCCGGTCCATCGCCCAAGCCAACGAGGCATGGCTCGCCTTGGTGTCAACCACGCCGACAACGATTGGTTTTTTCATGACTCTGTCCGCCTTCCATGAAATGTGACTCCCTCTTTGCGGGTGCTGTGGGCACCATTTTCTGCTCGTTTGGCCGAGCCAGGCAGGGCCGCAAGTCCTGCAGGTGACGCTCTTGCTGCCACCGTGACCAGGGACGGAACGCACTCGCAGAACTAGGCGCTGTCACTCGTCCGATGCATGGCGTTGTGCTCTGTTCTGACGGGCCGACTGGGTCTAGCATGCGGGTGCCGAATAGTCTGCATGGAAGGGCTTGAATGATGTCCAGCTATCAGCCTCAGTATCTTCCCCAAGGTGGAGTCTCGCTTGAGCTGCCTCACTATGGAGCCCCGCCGATCGAGGCCGTCAAACGGTTCTGGAAGAAGTACACAGTCTTCCACGGGCGGGCTAGCCGTAGTGAGTATTGGTGGTGGGTCCTCGCCTCGGCCATCGTCTCCGGGGTGATCAATGCGGTTGGCGCGACAGGGAGCGGCAACACCAGCACCTCGACGGCCCTTGGCGGCCTTTGGTTCCTGGCGACGATCATGCCTTCGCTCGCCTTGGCTGCACGGCGCCTGCACGACGCAAATCTCAGTGCGTTCTTCTTGTTGCTGGCCTTGATCCCGGTGCTCGGATGGATTGCCCTGCTCGTGTTTGTGCTCCTGCCGGCCAATCCCAGGGGTCAGCGATTCGACCGGTTGGTGCAGGCATATCCGCCGAACCCGCCGCAGCCGTATCCGCCTCAGGCTTGAGGATCGGGCGGAGTCAGAGGAGCCTAGTCTTTGGCCCGTGTGTGTTCCCACTCATCGAGGAGGCCGGGCAGCCGGGTCATGAGGAACCGGTAAAAGGCGCCCATCTCCTTCACTCTTGCCCTTGCCGCTGATCCTTCAGGGAGGCTTGACGCGGTGGAGTCGGCGAGATCGGCGAGTCGGTTGTATACGGGGTTCTGCCGTAAGGAGGCGACGTACCACGCGTTGTCCGGGAGGGCGTAGCGGTCGCGCCGGCTGCCAGGTCGCGAGACCCGGTGGACGAAGCCGACAGTCTGCAGGTACCGCACGGCGCCGGAGACTGCGGCCGCGCTCGCGCCCAGCATCTCTGAGAGCTCGGCAGCGGTCAGCGAGCCGTCGTCGGAGACCACGAGCGCCATGAGTGCCCGGGCCGGCATCTTGGGAAAGCCCGCGGCAGTGAGGACAGCTGCGGATGTCTCGGCGGAGTCGGGCATACGCTTGCTCTCGGGACCTGTCACGCTGTGCCCACCTCCCGGCGGCGGACGGCCACGAGCGAGAATGCCGTGATGACCGCGGCGATGCCGAGCATCCAGAAGCCGCCGCTCCAGTCGGTCCCGGTGCTTGTGGTGACGGGGCTGTGGGTAAACGGCGAAAGGTCCCGGAGTGTCTGGTCGAGGCCGAGCATGCCGCCGTAGATCCCGAGGACGACGCCGACGCCCAGGAGCGCCCACCCGGCAGGGATCGTGGCGCGGGGCCAGACAACGAACACTGCGGCGGGCAGCGCAAGGTAAATGAGTGCTGCGGGAAGCTGGTCGACGGCGGTCTGCCAGACGTCGCCGACTGCGTTGGAGGTGTCTCCGGAGGCGACCAGTGAGACCCAGGCCCCGAGGGCGGTGAACGCCATGACAAGCACGACAGAGACGGTACCAAGTCCAAGGAAGCTCCCCAGCCAGCGTATCCGGCCCACCGACTCGGACACCACGGGCTCGGCGGTTCCGGCCACCTCCTCCTGACGGAGGCGAAGGACGGCCTGGAGACCGCAGGCCGCGGCAAGTATTCCGGCTACCTCGAACAGTGCTGCGACGAGGAGCTGGGTCATTGATGTGCCCTGTGCCTCGATCATGCCGCGGAGCACGGCGGTGATTTGGGGGTTGGAGGTGATCGAGGACTGGATCGCGGAACCGAGCGAGCCCGTGAGGAGGCCCGTCGCGAGGCCGCCGATGCACCAGCCCATGATCGCTCCCTGTTGGAGGCGCAGCGCGAGCGAGAAGCTCCCGCGCAGCCAGGGCCGGGCGTCGGCGCGTCCGGATCGCCCGGCGAGCACGCTCGCCCCGACGTCACGGCGCGCCATCAAAGCCACGACGACGGCGGTGCACACCGCCCAGAGTGCGAGGGGAAGGAGCAACGGCCACCAACGGTTGCCCGTGTAGGCGAAGGTTTGCTGGCCCCATCCGATGGGGGAGATCCAACTCGGCCACGCGGCCGTCATGGTCGTCCCGTCGGGACTCACCTGTCCCGTCGCGTCCCCGAAGCCGCGCAGCAGGTACGCGAGCATCACGAGGGCCGACGAGATGCCGTTGGCCCCCCGCGATGTGCTGAAGAACTCGGAGGCCAGCAGGCCCACTCCGAGGAAGGCGAAGCCCACGGCACCCGTCGCGAAGCCAGCCACGAGCGAGCCGGCAGGGTCAAGCCCTCCGGCCATGAAGCCGAGCGCCGTCGCGACGGCGACGAGCGCGTTGGCCACGATGCCGTGAAGGACAGTGGCGCCGAGCGGGGCCCATCGCCCGGCCGCCGTCGCGGAAATGAGCTCGGCCCGGCCCGATTCCTCTTCCGCCCGGGTGTGCCGGACGGCCATGAACGTATTCATGAGTCCGGCAAGGACGCCCAGGAATGAGAAGATTTCGAAGAACGTAAACGAATCGAGCGCCGGACCGCGTGGGAGGCCGCGCAGCACGAGGATCGCGGGAGCCGCGGTCGCAAGCTGCAGCACCTGCGCGCGTGTTGCGTCGTCGCCGAAGGTTTTAGCTATGGCCGCGACGGCGAACAGCGCGAGGGCTCCGATCGAGAGCACCCACACAATCACCTGCCAGCGGTCCCGGCGTAACCTCTGCCGGTACAGGATCCACAGAGCGCCCATCTCAGGCTCCCGCCCCGGCGCGGTGGCGCCGATGGTGGGTGCCGCCGTCGTCCGCTACCTGCGGGGCAGGCGGGGCGACCGTGTCGCCGTAGTGGCGCAGGAAGAGCTCTTCGAGCGACGGCGGCGCGACGAGGAGGCCTTTGACCCCGAGGCTGCCCAGAAGCGGCAGGACCTCGTGGACGCGATCGGAATCGGCGCCGAACTTGACGCGCCCGTCGGCCACGGTGAGGTCGTGGACCTGCGACAGCGTGTCCAGCGCGTGGGTGTCCACGCTGTCCTGGGCGAACGAGATCTCCGTGCGGGTGAGGTGGCGCAATGCGTCGAGCGTCCCTCCGTCAACGATCCGGCCGGCTCGGATGATGCTCACGCGGTCGGCGAGCTGCTCGACCTCGGAGAGGATGTGGCTTGAGAGCAGGACTGTGGCGCCGTTCTCGTGCACGATCCGCCTGATCTCACGCGTGAAGACGGCCTCCATGAGCGGGTCAAGGCCGCTCGTGGGCTCGTCGAGGAGATACAGCTCGGCGTCCATGACGAGGGCGGAAATGAGCGCGACCTTCTGGCGGTTTCCCTTCGAGTAGGCGCGGCCCTTCTTGCCCGGGTCGAAGTCGAAGAGCTCGCAGAGGTGACGCTTGCGCTCCCTGTAGGTGGCTTGGTCTACAGCGCCGTCACGGAGGCGGGAAAGGAGGTCGATGGCTTCTCCGCCCGAAAGGTTGGGCCAGAGGCTCACGTCTCCCGGGATGCTCGCGACGCGTCGGTGGAGTTCGACGGCGTCTGCCCAGGGATGCAGGCCCAGGACGCTCGCGCTGCCCGACGACGGCCGGGCCAGGCCGAGCAGGATGCGCAGCGTGGTGGTCTTCCCCGCGCCGTTCGGGCCGAGGAAGCCGTGGATCTCGCCCTTGTGGACCTCGAGATCGAGGCCGTCGAGCGCTTTGACGCGCCCGAAGTTCTTGTGCAAATCGACAGTCTGGATGACGGTGTCCATGACACAAACGTACGCAGTTTTCACAAAGTTTTGAATGACCGAAAGGCCCTTGTTTTCCAGCGCAGTTCGTGCGTTGGTCTAGCGGTGCTTGTAGTAGTCCCGCCAGATCAGCCGGTGTAGGGGTATGCGGCGGGGAAGCGACCTGAGTCCGGGGATGAAAGGCACAAGGGTCAGGAGGAGTGTCAGGATCACCATGGAAAACACGACGAGGACATCTGCGCTCGGCGATGATTTGAAGGGTTCCAGTTGATAGAGGGCGGAGAAGAGCCACAGCCACGACTGGCCGGGGTAGTTCCCGGTTTCATTCATCATTCCCCACTGGTCTCCCGTCAGATGCTGGGCGTCGGCGAGTCCGGGGAAGTAGCTGCCGTCGCCGAGGAACAGGATGCTGGCTTTGTAGTCGGCGTTGTAGAACGAGCCTTTTGCGCTCAGGACCGGATCAAGGGTGCCTTGCTGCGCCATGGCCAGTAGGGCTCCGGTGAGGGCCGGCACCGGGCCGTAGTCGCCGGATGGAACTTTCGCCGGGTCGTTGTCCGGGGCCTTGCTGAGTGCGTCCCCGTACGCGGTGGTCCAGGCAGTGTGTTGGGCGTCGCTTGCCTTCGTCCATTCGTCGATCGCTGCCGGGGGTGTCGGCAGGGTTTGGAGCGGGCCGATGACGAAGTCGTTGGCTGTGTCGATCGGAAGCCGTACGCCGGAAAGGCTCTGCAGGTCGATAGGGCCGAATTTTTGGGTGGCATCGGGCGTCGAATTGTAGGGCGGTCCATATCCCGCGGTGCCGCTGGTGCCTCCGAGTTCGGTGGTGGCTGTTGCCACGAAGTCCGCGGGGTCGGCCACGGCCCATGACTTCAGGGTCACCGTAGGTTCGTCCGGCGAGCTGAAAACCGCAGAGAGTCCCAGGACAAGCAGGCCAACAACCACCAGCCCGACAACAAGTTCCTTGAACAGGTCGTATTCGCGCGTCGTGCCTGGCCATGGCCTGCTGGCGATGTCGTTTCGTGCGCGCCACGACGTTGACGCTAGGGACTTGCTCACTTCGTGTCCTCGCTCTCAGTGGCCGGGTTTGGCGCTGTTGAGCGTAGCTGGGCATCGGATGCCGCGGCCTCCAACGGGGGCACCACTCCGTGCATCCGCACGAGAACAACGTGGAGGGCGACAATGGCGGCGACGGCCAGCGGGAGGAGTGTGATGTGCCACATGAGTATCTGGCCCAGATCGGCGACGTTGAACCATGCCCCTACACCGACCGCGTTGAGGGCGTCTTTGGCTTGGAAGGCAATCCACTGCGAGTCGAAATTGGTTTGAAGGAGGTATCCGGTAAAGGCCGTGACGATTGAGACGACGAACGCGAGCATCCCGGTGATCCAGGTCAGCACGCGCCCGCCCCGCCAAGCAGCCATCCAGAATTTGCCCCAGAGGTGGATCACCATGAACATGAAGAACAGTTCAACGCTCCACAAATGGGTGCTGTTGATGAAACGCCCGAAAGCCGAGGCATGGAACCACGTGGGTCCGTTCAGCGCAAGTACGGCACCGGAACCGAGGATGTAGGCAAACGCGGCAACGGCGCCCATGCCGAAGACGTAAATCCAGGACGACACGTAACTCGGCTGGTCTTCGGGAAGCAGCTTGTCCGGCGGCAGCCGGCGTAGCGCCCAGCCCCGGGCTTTTCCCGTCCAGGTGGAGAACCGTGGTTCGCCGTCGTCGGCAGTCGGGACCGGACCGCGGTGGACGGTCATTTCCGGCTCCTTCGGCCTGGGAACGGAAGAACCAAAGCGAGAATGAACAACACGACCATCGTGGCAATGACCACCAGATTGCCGAATTGGATCAGGAAATCACCCCACTGGAAATAGATTCCGGTATCCGGCATTCCGGCATCCGCCTGTCTTATTCCGAGCATCACGGCCTCTTTCGATGAAAGGCGAACCTTGGATGGGAAGCCTTCCTATATATGGACGCTACAAGCTTGCGGGCCAACAGACACGGGTCCAAGGGCCCTATTGGATGGTGCGGGCCGCGTGCATGCTGGAATGGCTTGGAATGCCGCACATCGAAAGGATCTGCCATGTCACCGGATACCGCAAACCCCGTGGAAGTCCTGAACGAGGAAGAATGCTGGAATATCCTTTTGGGTGCGACGTTGGGGCGGTTGGCATTGAGCATCGCCAACGAACCCGAGATCTATCCGATCAATTTCGTTGCCCACGACGGGAAAATCCTCCTCCGGACGAATCCCGGGGAGAAGCTGTTTGCGCTCACGATCAACGACAAAGTCGCCTTGGAGGCCGACGGGGTCGGTAGGCAATCCGTCTGGAGCGTCGTGGTCAAAGGCACGGCACGGCAATTGGAGTCCGGTGCCGAGATCGAAGCTGCCGAAAGGATTCCGCGCCAACAATTGACCTCTACAAAGAAGCGGGTTTTCGTTGAGATCGTCCCGACGTCGATCACCGGGAGGCGCATTCACCGGGGACCTGAAGACGACGATCTGGTCCCCAGCGACTTGTACTGAACAACATCTGCTTCACGGGGTGTCCGGGGTTGGCCGACGCACCACCATGACCGGGCAGCTGGCGTGATGAAGCACAGCGTGGGCGACCGAACCGATGGTGCCCCGAACGAGCCCGCGTCCTCTGGTCCCGACGACGATGACGGAGGCATCCTGAGCCTCCGCCAAAAGAGTGCCCGGGATGGACGTGCCGATCGGAGATCTTATCTGGAGATCAAGGCCCGGAATGGTTTCGTGGGCGTTCCGCGCCGCGGAGTCGAGAAGCGCCTGGACGCGGGGTTCTGCTTGGTCCCGAGTCTGGATGCCCTCGTCAGAGATGGGGCGCGGAATCCAGTGATTCTTGCGGACATGCACCACTCGAAGGGGTGCACCCGCCAACGCTGCCAGGGTTCGGGCATGCCGAAGCGGTAGTTCCCAATCATCGAAGTCGACGCCGACGTCGACCGGCCCACCGGCGTGTTCCCCGTCGCGGACGACAACAACCGGGCAATCGGCTGTTGCCGCGAGTTCCAGGCTGACGGAGCCGATCAGCAGCCCCATGAATCCTCCTGCGCCCCGGGTGCCGACGACCACCAATGCGGCGCCGGTAGAGAGGGTCCTGAGGTGTTCGGCCGGCCACCCATAGAACAGCGTCGTTTTGACAGCCAATCCAGGAACCGCGTCGTTGACCCGTGCCACGCCCTCGGTCAGAACGTCCTCGGCCGCGCGTCGCAACCCGCTGCCTTCGACGCCCGGCACCGGACCGAGGTCGTGGGTGATTGCGGGCCACAGGGAGCTGTGAACCAGGTGCAGTCCGCAGTTCCGCTGAGCCGCCTGGCGGGCAGCCCAACGGATGGCCGGGACAGCTTCGGCGGACCCGTCGTATCCGACGATGATTTCTTCCGCGGTACCCATGGTCTCCTTACCCGTAAGGGTGTTTGAAGGTGGAATGGCCCGGGTTCAACTCCAGGTGCGGCTCACTCCAGGTGCACGTGGCGTCCGGTGACCCTGTGTGCCTGGATCCGGACAAAGAGGTTCCGTGCTCCGCCGGCCCACGGCTCGGCCATGACCTTTCCCCAGAGCCGGTTCAGCAGATCCTCGTCCTCAACACGTGTCGAGGCCCCGCTGACCAGCACCGACCAACCCTCGCTCCGCTCGGCACGAGAATCGTCGATTTGAAAGGACGACCCGAGCGACGGGACCGCCTCGGCGATCGATCCATCCCCGGCCGTACGGAAGTAAATGGACTGGCCATCGACCAGATAATTCACGGGGAGGATCACCACCCTGCCTTGTTCAACAAAGCCGAAGCGGCCGGTCGTGTTTGAGCGCAGGAGGTCCCAGCACTGTTCCTGGCTGAGTTCTTCCGCGACGTGCAGTCCGCCGTCAACGCGGCCTGCGTCCATGCTGGGGAGTGACATGTCTGCTCCTATGTCGTCTAGCTCGTCTTTCGGGCACACGATCGCGGGTATGAAGACCTGCAACTCCCAGCAGCCTATTGGGGGCACTTCTCCTGCTGTAGGGCCGAAAGGCCCGGCGGTGTGACTAAATGCCCTGTGGGAGGGGCCGGAAACGAGCGACACTGGACGCAGGTACGCAATCCAGTTCAAAGGGAAATTGGCCATGATGTATGGATGGGGTGGAAGCGTCGGCATCGGCGGCTGGATCGCCATGGGGCTGATGATGTTGCTGTTCTGGGGTGGCATTGCCACCTTGGTGCTCCTCCTGCTGCACGGGAGCCACGCGGGCGGACGGGGTTTCCAAGGGCCGCCCCATGATGATTCCGAGCGTATCCTCAATGAGCGCTTCGCCAGGGGCGAGATTGACGAAACGGAGCTAGCGGCTCGCCGTGCTGCTCTACGGCGCCGGCCGTGAACAGGATTCCCGCCGGGTCTGCGGCTATTTCCGTGCGTAGCTCCGGCTGTGGAACCGGTGCAGGGCTTCGATAGCGAGGATTCCGCCGCGCGCGCTGCCAAGCGCCGTCAGGAGAAGATCGTTCGGGGGCCATTCCAAACCGAAGAAGTCCTGGAGCAGAGGCACGCTCAACACAAGGACCAAGCCGAGGTACATCGCCCCGATGATGCACGCGCGTATCGGGTTGAGCGGGCGCGAACTGGCTGCGAGTATCCATAGACCCGCGAGTGAGAGCGCGACGACCGAGGCTGTGCGTGTGGCACTGAGTGTGTGCGCACCGACCGCCGTTGCGTAGACGTTGACGGCAAAGACGGCGGCAGCAACGACGAACCCGCAAGGCACGGCGAAGGAGAGGGAGCGTTTGAGGAATCCGGGGGCGTAACGGCGGTTATTGGGCATGAGTGCAAGGAAGAACGCCGGAATTCCGATGGTGCGGCCGTCTGTGGCGGAGAGTTGGCGCGGCAGGAACGGGAAGTCCCACAGAAGTGCTCCGAAGGTGGCGGAGAGGATGATGGCGTAGGCCGTCTTGCTAAGGAACAGGACCGAAACCCGTTCAATATTCGCGATGACCCTCCTGCCTTCCGCGACCACGCCGGGAAGCCTGTCGAAGCGTCCATCCAGGAGGACAATGCGGGACACTGCCTTGGTGGCGGCCGCGGCGGAGTCCATGGCGATACCTATGTCCGCTTCCTTGAGTGCCAGCGCGTCGTTGACCCCGTCCCCGGTCATCGCGACAGTATGGCCTCCGCGCTGCAGTGCAAGGACCATATCTTTCTTCTGTTTCGGGGTGACGCGCCCGAACACGACGTAGTCTTCTAGAGCTTCCAGCATCAGGTCCGGATGAGCCGGCAATTCCCGCGCGTCGTACCCGTATTCCGCGTCCAGTCCGACCTCGCGGGCGACGGCGGCAACGGTGCGGGGATCGTCGCCGGAGATGATCCGCACCTCCACGTTCTGCTCACGAAAATAGTCAAGGATCTTTGCAGCTTCCGGGCGTACGCTCTCCCGGAAGGTCAGCAGGCATATCGGGGCACAATCGGCCGGCGGTTGATCCTCCGCTGCATCCCGTGCCGGCAACGGGCCGGGCAAATAGGCCAGGACCAAGGTGCGCAGGCCGGAGGAGGCCAGACGTGTTGCGGCGTCAAGGACGCGAGCTGTGCCTGGGGTGTCTTCCGGAAGGACAATCTCCGGAGCGCCCAGCACCCAGGTGCCGCCGACCAATTGGTCTGAGCCGAAGCTGACGGCACTCCATTTCCGTGCAGAGGAGAACGGCACCGTCGAGCTCGGGCGAAGGCTGGTGCCCGAGGAAAGGCACCGGCAAGGCACCGGGCAGTGGCATTGGCCTGCGGGTCGGTTCCGAACCAGCCTAGAACCTGCCTCCACCCGGGCTTCGGTGACGCACCGGCCTGGTGGACGCCGTCGAACACGAGCTTGCCTTCGGTGAGAGTGCCGGTCTTGTCGAGGCAGAACACGTCCACACGAGCGAGGCCTTCCACGGCCGCCAACTCCTGGATCAGGACTTTCTGACGGGCGAGCCGTAACGCGCCGACAGCGAATGCGACGCTGGAGAGGAGCACCAGGCCCAGCGGGATCATAGCTATGGCGCTGGCGACCGCCCCCACGGAAGCTGTCCTCCAGCTTCCGGTTGTGATGGCTTGCTCCCAACCACCGCTCGCCTGCATTTCACCGTTGATGACAAGAATCATGAGAGGCGGCAAGAGCCAGGTGATCGAACGGAGGATCCTGTTGAGACTGTTGCGGATCTCGGAGTTGACCATGGAGAAGCGCTTGGCCTCGGCGGTCAGTTTGCTGGCGAAGGAGTCGGCGCCGACGCGGACCACCCGGGCCCTGCCGTGCCCGGCGACGACGCTGGAGCCGGAGAGCACCTCGGATCCCGGTCCCTTGCTCACAGGGCGTGATTCGCCGGTGAGGAGCGATTCGTCAAGTTCCAGGCCTTCGCCGTCGATGATGGAAGCATCCGCGGGCACCTGGTCGCCGACGCGCAGCAGGAGCACGTCGTCGCGGACGACGTCTTGCGTGTCAACAGCCTGCGCCGTGCCGTCGCGAACCACCCGGGCGCGGGAGGCGTCGAGAATCGCGAGTCGATCCAATGACTTTTTGGCCCGGTATTCCTGAACGACACCAACGAGGATATTGCCCGCGGCGGCCAGCCCGAAGAGCGCATCCTTCCACTGGCCCAGAAAAAGCAGCAGGCCGAAGCTGCAGCCCACGATCGCGTTGAACAGCGTCAGGAGGTTTGCCCGGAAGATCTGCCCGAGCGTTCTGCTTGGAGCCTCTGAAACGGTGTTGACGAGTCCTGCTTCCGTCCGGGCCAGGACCTCGGCGCTGGACAACCCGGATCCAGCGGGGGAGCGGCCCGCCTCGGCACCGGGATGGTTCAGGGCTGGTTGTTGGGTCACAGTTTTCCGCACTTCTCCTCGACGGCACCTTCCTTTTCCTCCCGCTAGGGAAGGTGCGGCGTCCAGGACCAGTCCCGGATTTCCGGGAGGTCTTCGAAGTGTTCCCGGATGTATCGCGCATGTGTATCCAGCTGCCTGCGGCAGAAGTCGACCAGTTCGTCCGCGCCTCCGACCTGCCGGTGAATGCGACGCAACGCTTCCAGGACCAGGTGGTAGCGGCTCATCTTGTTCAGGACCACCATGTCGAAGGGGGTGGTTGTGGTTCCTTGTTCGTTGTAGCCGCGGACATGGAACCGTTCCGGGCGGGGTCTTCCATGCAGGAGTTGGTGCAGGGCCCGGGCGTAGCCGTGCCAGGCCATGATGACTTCTCGGTCTGCCGTGAACAGTTCTTCGAACTTCCCATCGGATAGGCCGTGGGGGTGGGTGTCGCGGGGCGGGAGGACCATGGCATCCATGACGTTGACAACGCGGACCACGAGTCCGGGCAGATGCTCTTGCAGCAACCAGGCTGCGGCCAGCGTCTCCTGGGTGGGGATGTCCCCTGCACAGGCCATGACGACGTCGGGCACGGCCCGGGCGCCGTCGGGCTCGCCGCCGTTGGGCTGCTCGTTCCCGGCCCAAGACCAGATGGACGCTCCTGCCGCGGCGTGGCGCCTCGCCTCCTCCAGGGTGAGGTACTGCGGGTGCGGTTGTTTGTCTACGACCACCAGATTGACGTAGTCCTTGCTGCGAAGGATGTGGTCGGCGGTGACGAGGAGGGTATTTGCGTCCGGTGGCAGGTAGACGCGGGTGACGGTGCCCGACAGGGACAACACCGTGTCGATCAGTCCGGGCCCTTGGTGGCTGAATCCGTTGTGGTCGTTGCGCCAGCAGGTGGAGGTCAGGAGAATGTTCAGGCTAGGCACGGGGGCTCGCCATTCAAGTTCCCTCGCGTGCTGGAGCCATTTGGCGTGTTGGACGGTCATTGACGCGCTGACCATCGCGAAGGCCTCGTAGCTGGCGAACAGTCCATGGCGGCCCGTGAGGAGGTATCCCTCCAGCCAGCCCTGGCACAGGTGTTCGGAGAGGACTTCCATGACCCTGCCTCCGGGCGAGACGTGGTCTTCGGCCCGGGCATGATCGCCGGGCCTGGCCGGTTCCAGGAGGCAGCGGTCGGTGGCCTCGAAGACAGCCCCGAGCCGGTTGCTGTTGGTTTCGTCCGGGCAGAAGAGCCGGAACCTCGGATCCGGGGCCGTCGCGACGTAGATGTCCCGGAGTAGTTCCCCGAGCGGCCGGGTGGTTTCGTGGACGACCGACCCCCTAGGGGCCGCCGGTACCGCGTATTGTTCCAGCTCGGGGATATCAAGGACAGTCCC
Source organism: Arthrobacter sp. efr-133-R2A-120 (assembly GCF_030209835.1). Taxonomy (GTDB): domain Bacteria; phylum Actinomycetota; class Actinomycetes; order Actinomycetales; family Micrococcaceae; genus Arthrobacter. Next base: position 28,713 of record NZ_JARVRF010000016.1, read on the forward strand.
GGTCCCGCCGCGTCCGGCACGGGTTGCGCCCATGCGGAGGGTGCCCCCCGGGGCAAGTGCGGCCAATTCGGGGGCGAGCCGGCCTGTGCTGTCGAAGAGGGTTTCGGGCTGGTAGGAGCGCATCCAGGCCTCAAGCTGCGCCAGGTGTTCGGGATTCTCGCGAACGTTTGCCAGGGGCACTTGGTGGGAGCGAAAGGTTCCTTCGACGGGAAGCCCGTCCACCATGGCTGGCCCGGTCCACCCTTTTGGCGTCCGCAGGATGATGGCGGGCCATCGCGCCGGGCCGTGCACGCCCTGGCTGCGCGCTGTGGATTGCAGTTCGCGGATGCGCCCATAAGACTCGTCCATCGCAGTGGCCAAGGCGCGGTGGACTAGCACCGGGTCCTCGCCGGAGACGGTGCGCGGATCCCAGCCATGGGCACTCAGGAGCGCTTCGACGTCCTCGTCGGATTTGCGGCCGAGGACGGTCGGGCCGGAGATCTTGTATCCGTTCAGATGGAGTATCGGCAGCACGGCGCCGTCCCGGGCCGGATTGAGGAAGGATGGCGCCTTCCATGACGCTTCCAACGGGCCGGTCTCGGCTTCGCCATCGCCGATGACGCAAGCGACAATCAGTCCGGGGTTGTCCATGGCCGCGCCCGTGGCGTGCATCAAGGAGTAGCCAAGCTCGCCCCCTTCGTGGATGGAGCCGGGAGTGGCCGGGCCGACATGGCTCGCGATCCCGCCCGGCGTTGAGAATTGCCGGACAAGGCGCCGGAGTCCCTGGAGGTCCATCCCAACTTTGGGATAGATCTCCGAGTAGGTGCCCTCAAGATAGAGGTTGGCGACGACGGCGGGACCGCCGTGGCCTGGACCAGCGACGAACAGGACTTCCGCTGAGGTTCGCCTGATCAGGCGGTTCAAATGGGCATAGATCAACGACAGCCCGGGGCTGGTTCCCCAGTGGCCCAGGAGCCGGGGCTTGATGTGGCGCGGGAGCAGCGGCTCCCTCAGGAGAGGGTTTTCCTGTAGGTAGATCTGGGCCACCGTGAGGTAGTTGGCCGCGGACCAGTACCGGTGCAGCGGCTCGAAGTCTTCGCTCGACGCTTCGGTGACGGGGGTTCCGGTTTCCATGGGCTTGCCTCTTCCGGGTTCGACGGCGTGCCGAATGCATGCGTTTCTGGCGTCTGGACTGTTCTGGTCTTCACGGTGTCAGATGCACGACCGGGGCGGTTAGGGCCATAGGGCCCTAGGGCGTGTCTCCTAAAGTTCGGGCTGGTGGTCCGGGATGCTGGATGGGTGT
>NZ_JARVRF010000077.1 GCF_030209835.1 Arthrobacter sp. efr-133-R2A-120
CAGGGCGTTGGCCAAGGTGAGGGGCTTGTCCTGGCGGATGTCATTGGGAACCGCGGTGTCTACAAGCGAATCGACACTGTCGTAGCCAACAGACTTGAGCATGATGTCAATGTCGGCCTGGCGGCGGGCGCCAATATGCCGGTCAACGAACGTAGTGGAGGTTGAACTAACCGTCACGAAGGAACTCCATAAATAAGGCGGCGCAGGGTGCGCCACAGCTAATCGGGTTCCTCCCCGCTCTGTATTGGACCTGAGAGTTTCCGCGAAACCATGCTTGTGGCACTGTTCCGCTTGCACCGTCGGTGAGCACGCGTCAGCGCGCTGCTTTCCAGAGTTGCCTTGCCGCGGCGGTGCGTGGGCCTGAGAGATTCCTGGGGAGGATTTGCTCCTACGGCGCCTGCATCACATGCCTGCAGGACTCTCCCGCCGCAGATCAAAGGCGTATTCAGTTGTGTGAATCGGATTGTGGTTGCCGGTGACGGCTGCCACAACTCCCAATTGTCCTATGGACTGCCCGCGTCCGCAAATATGGTCACCGAGCCGCCGGACTTTCCCAACTGACTGGCACTTGTTGTCGCTTTGGAGCGTCAAAACGACAACAACTGCGAGTGAGTTGGGTGGCCACTCAGCCACGGAGGCGTTCGACGGCGGCCAGCAGCGCACCGACGTCGGCGCTCCTGGCGCTTGCCTTGACTTCCGTATCGCCGGCGCCACCCTCAAGCATCGCGTTGAAGTAAAGTCCATCGCCCATGTACCGGACGGCTTTGGCCATCTCGGGCCCCACTTCCTCGGCGAGCACATCGAGCCATTGTTGCTGGATCCCGGCGAAGCGCCTGCGGGTTTCTTCGTGGGCTACTTCCGCGAGCCGCGTGGCTGCCACGAACACCCGGTCCAAGGGGGTGTCCGCCCAAAGGGAAGACTTGATGAAGAACGCGGCCGAGCCTTCGGGAGCTGCCTTCATTGCCTCGATGTCCAGCGCGGCCAGCCTGTCCATGCGTTCGAGCAAGGAGCCGATCATGGCTTCCTTGTTGGGGAAATGGTAGAGCAAGCCGCCCTTGGAGACGCCTGCGCGCTTGGCGACGGCGTCCAGGGTGGCAGCCCGCTCCCCCACCTCGATCAGCAGGGCTTCAAAGGCATCCAAGACAGCGTCCCGGGCAATAGGTTTTCGCGGCATGGTGTCCATCATCCCTTAGTTCGATGTGGCAGTTCGATGAGTCAGATTGAAACTATACCGTCCAGACGGTACAGTTATCCTCATGTTCACGCCGTCCACAACCCAGCACCCCCGTACCCTCTCGATCCAATCCGCCCCGTGGCGCGATTGGGCTGCCTTGGCGCTCCTGATGTTCCCGGTGCTGCTGGTGGCTGTGGACAATACGGCCCTGACGTTTGCCCTGCCGCAAATCGCCCGGTCGCTGGAAGTGGGGGGCGTGCAGCTGCTGTGGGTCGTGGATGCCTATCCCCTGGTGCTCGCGGCACTGTTGGTGTCGATGGGAAACCTGGGCGACAGGATCGGCCGCCGCCGCTTGCTTTTGATCGGCAGCACGGGCTTCGCCGCAGTTTCAGCGGTCACCGCCTTCGCGCCGTCGGCTGAATGGCTCATCGCCGGACGCGCCAGCATGGGCATCTTCGGAGCCATGCTCATGCCGTCCACGCTTTCCTTGATCCGCAACATCTTCCCGGACCCGAACCGCCGCCGGCTCGCCGTCGCCGTGTGGGCAGCGGGATTCTCCGGCGGTGCCGCGCTCGGGCCGATCTTCGGCGGCTGGCTCGTAGAGCATTTCTGGTGGGGAGCCGTGTTCCTGGTTGCAGTGCCACTATTGCTGCCCCTGCTCGCCTTCGGCCCGTTCCTCATCCCCGAGTCCAAGGACCGCAACCCGGGAAAGCCGGACGTTCCCAGCGTCGTGCTGTCCATCTTGACCATGGCTCCGGTGGTTTATGGCATCAAGGAGTCAGCCGTGCACGGTTTTGGTCCTGGACCCGCGGCCTTCACGGCGTTCGGCCTGGCCATGGGAATCGTCTTCGTCCGCAGGCAGCGCTCTTTGGCATCGCCCATGTTGGACGTGCACCTTTTCCGGAACAAGGTCTTCAGCACGGCCATCACGGCCAACGTCTTGTCCTTGTTCTCCATGACCGGCTTCATCTACTTCTTCGCGCAGCACTTGCAACTGGTGGAAGGCCAATCCCCCATGCAGGCGGGGATCGCCATGGTTCCGGCTCTGCTGGCCACCATCGTGGCGGGCCTGGTGGTGGTTCCGCTGGTCAAGCGGATCCGCCCGGGTCTGGTAGTGGCATCGGGTTTGGCACTGAGCGCGGTGGGATACCTCGTGGCCGCCCTGGGCAACCACAGCCAGGGGCCGGGGTACCTTTTGACGGCACTCCTGCTGCTGGCCATCGGGGTTGGCTCGGCGGAGACCATCTCCAATGACCTGATCCTCGGCGCGGTTCCCGCCGATAAAGCGGGTGCTGCATCGGCGATCTCCGAAACGGGCTACGAACTCGGATCATTGCTGGGCACAGCCGTGCTTGGCTCCATCCTGACAGCGTCCTACCAACACCACTTGTTGCTTCCGGGCGAATTGTCCGGCCACGCAGCCGAACGCTCGAGGGAGACGCTCGCCGGAGCCGTGGACGCGGCGGCCACGCTGCCCCAACCATTGGGCAATGCCCTCACCGCGGCGGCACGTGCCGCCTTTGAATCGGGGGTCCACATCACAGCGGCGATCGGGCTGGTACTGATGGCAGGAGCGGCAGTCCTTGCCGCCGTCGTGCTTCGCCGCGTGCCGACGGCAAAGTAGGCGGAGTCTAGACGGCCCGGTTCAAGGCAGCATCAGGCGAGCCGAAACTACGGGTAATTCCGCCCAATGTAGCGGTGGCAAGGGTCGAGAGGTAGTCGTGCCGGCGACGGGCAGTAATGCGCGATTGGGGCTCAAAGGACTGTCCGGGATCGTCCGCGTAATGCGCGGACAGTCCATCGCGCATGAGGCGGATGCCCTCGGCACGTTGCTGTGAGACCGCAGCGTGCGTTGAACCGAGTTCCTCGGCGAGTTCCTTGACGGTCCGCCCCGCGAAGTAGATCTCCTTGACGACGTACCGCATCTTTTCCGGCAGGGCCTCGACGGCGGCGCGAAGGTACTTGAGGCGCTCATCGGCCAGGACCGAATGCTCCGGGGAGATGGTGTCCGCGGCGACAGTGTCCACGACGACGTCGTCCAGGGGCGACAGCGTCCGTGCGGCGTCGGCCAGGGCGGCTTCCACGACGCTGCGTTCGACGCCGAGGGCCGATGCGGTTTCGGCAACCGAAGGTGTCCGGCCAAGAACGCCCGACAGCGTTTCCTGGACCGACATGGTTTCCTTGATGCGTTTACGGGCTGATCGGGTGGCCCAGTCGCTGGACCGCATCTCATCCGCAAAGGCTCCGACGATCCGGCGGCGCGCAAACGCGCCGAAGGGGACTCCGAGGTTCGGATCGAAGGAATCGGCAGACGTTATCAACGCCACGGACCCTACCGACGCGAAATCGTCGCGCGACAAATGAGAAGCTCTCGCGCAGAGCTCCGACACCAAGTAGCCAACGAGCGGCAAGTGCTGCAGCACCAGCTCGTTGCGTTCTTCGCGATTCAAAATTAGTCCCCCCATGAGACCTGTTTTATTGAGTTGCCAAGCCTGATTCCAGGGGCTTCATGGGCGAGCTGCTGAGACGATGCAACGTGCCGAAGATTACATGGAACAGACATGTATTCAGTGAACATACCATCTGAAAAATAACAATGCGTGTACGCTCATGAAAAAGATACAAAAACAGGCCTCGGAACCATCTTCCGAGGCCAAACCGGGGAATGGGGAACCGTGGGGGCGGATGAGCTTTCGGCGCTGCTGTGGCGCGAGCGGAGACAGCTGGAACTGCTGTTGTACCGGCTTGAAACGCAGTTGCTGCACGTTCGGGCAGGCAACTGGCATTGGCTGAAATTCGCTGCCGGTGATGTGGAAAAGGTCCTCGAAAACCTTCGGTTCGACACGCTTTCCCGGAACATCGAGTCGTCGGCCCGAGCGATCGAGTGGCGCCTGCCGGCGAACGCCACCTTGCCAATGATCGCTTCAGTGGCGCCGCCTGGAATCTGGCCGGAACTACTTCAGGAACACCACCGTGAACTCGTCCTGTTGCTCAAGCAAGTCGAAACAACCGCGGCCGCCAACCTCGAGTCTCTCCTGATGGGGCCACAAGGGGCTCGGAACCCGCCGCTTGACTCTGTGCAGCCCGGCGACATTATGGCCCCATCGGCGCCGGGAGCGATCGTGCAAGCGGGCACGGTGGATGACGTGATGCTGCTTGCGGAAAACGCCAATATCGAACGGGCCCTGGCCGTGACGAGGGATTGCTCGCTGCCGCTCCTCAGTGAGTTCCTGGGGTTGGAGTAGGGACGGCTACCGGTGGACGACAGTGTGCAAGAGAATAAAGCTTGGCTGTCCCGAGTTCGGGTTTGCATCGTAGGCGTAAACCTCCGAAAAGTTGCACGATTGCCTGTCCAATTTCGCCCACTCAAGGACGTCCAAGAGGCTGCCGGACGAAATATCGAATGCCTGCGATTTGTCCCAAGCGCCACTGTTGGGGTCGAGCCAGACGTCTATCACTCGAAATGAAGGATCGACGCAGATCAAGTTCATGTCCCGCTCGTCAATCGTCCGAATCTTCATCGCAAAAATCAGATCGCATTCTTGCAGACAACTTGGGTGTCTGAGCCAACATTCCCCACTTGGGGCGCCTATTCCTTACGTTTCCGAACCGGCGGACGCAGCCCGGCAACGAGTTCCTCGGCTTCGGGGCCGGCCTGGGCAGCCGCAAGGTTGGCAGCGGCGATCGCCTCAACAACTTCGCGACGCTGGATGGACACCCCTCGAGGGGCCTCGATCCCGATCCGCACGCCGTCGCCGCGCCCTTCCATGACGGTGATGACAATGTCCTCACCAATCATGATCTGTTCGCCCGGCTTGCGTGTCAGTACCAGCATGCTCTCAATCTACCTTTCCGAGCGCGGCAACGCGGGCGGGCTTGCCGTCCACCCACCCGATGGGAAGGCCGAGTCCGTTGACAGTCTCAGGACTTGCTGTTTCCGACGCGCCGAAAACAGCAAGGGCGTCGACGCGGACGCGCTCGGCGGCAAGTGCGGCGGAAAGCGCACGGACCCAGGCTGCCGTGTCTTCCGCTTTCCGCCCAGCGTCGGCAACCAGCCACAACTGGTCTGCGGCGAGGGCGGCGATGTCCGCCGCATGCGTCACGGCTTCGCCCCGCCTGCCAAGTCCATACGCCACCAGCAAGGTTTGGCCGGTGACGACCGCTTGGGCGCGCGCCGCCGTCGCACCCTGGCGTCCCGCCACGTGGAGGTGCCCGAAAGCGGTCAACGCTCCGGCAGTCCGGACATCGGAACCGCCCTCGGCGACGGACATTTCCAGCGCTGGTCCCAAGGCGTCGTCGCCGAGGCCAAGCAGGATGATGAGGTTGCCGCTGCCGCCAAGCGGCACTGGTACGGCTACTGGAACTCCGTGCCCGACGGCGGAGGCCGGCAAGGCGGTCAACATTCCTTGCGCTTGTGGTCCGTAGATCGGCGCCTGGAACTCCTTCCCCAGCTGTTCCAACAGCCCGGCAAAATCCGGCGAGGCGGTTGAAACTGCTGCCGCGGCACGGTGCAGATCCATCTCAGCCGCGTCGGCTTGCTCCAGGAGCGCGGCGATGGCGGGCCCCTGCAACGCATGCGCCTCCCCGCCGAGGTGCGACTCCCCGCCCGCAGGGCCCTCCCAACTGACTCGCAGTTGTTGTCGTTCTGAGCCGTCAGAACGACAACTATTGCTAGCTAGTTGGGCGGAACCCGCTCCCGGAACCTCGATAATGGCCTCGTAGCGATTGGCTGCGAAGAGCCCTGCGATTCCCGGGTTGGTGACTTTCTCGGCAGAGACGATCCGCGCGCCGGGCCCGTACTGCTGCTCGGCTTTCACCCGGATGGCGTCCAAGGACGCGCCCTTAAGCTTGTATTGCTTCGGCATGGCGGACCACCCCCACGGTTTCGATCTGGATGTTGGCAGACGTCACTTCGCGATAGGACAACACGGGCACACCGCCGTCGGGAGCCGCCACGAGCCGCCGGACCGCGGGCCGCAGCGCCGGGGCGCACACCAGGACAGCTTGCCGTCCGGCATTGGCCGCGGCCTCCACCGATGTCTGCACTGAGGCCTGGACGGCGTCCAGGCGCGCTTGGCTCATGACGATCTGGGTACCCCCTTCGGCCGGACGCATATCCTCGAGCATGGACTGTTCCAGGAGCGGATCGATCATGATCACATTGAGCACCGTGCCGTCCAGGAACTTGGCCGCGAGCGCCGGGCCGAGGGATTGCCGGGCGGTTTCGACCAGGGCCTCGGGCTCGGTGGAAACCTTGGCGCGGAGGGCAAGGGCCTCGTAAATGCGCGGAAGATCGTTGATGGGGACTTGTTCTTCGAGGAGGCCCTGCAGCACCCGCTGCACCTCCGCTAGGGACATGAGCCCCGGAATGAGCTCCTCGACGGCGGCCGGGCTCTGCTTGCGCACGCCTTCCGTCAGCACCCTGACGTCCTCCCGGGTGAGGAGCCTAGCGGCGTTGGCGGACACGATCGACGACAAGTGCGTCACCAGAACGGAAACCCGGTCGATCACCGTTGCTCCGGTCATTTCAGCGCTATGGCGCATCTCAGTGGGAATCCACTTACCGGCCAGCCCGAAGACCGGTTCCACGGTGGAGGTACCCGGCAGGGCGTCAAGGTAATCGCCGAGGGCCAGCAATTTGCCCGACGGCGCCGTGCCGCGTCCGGCTTCCACTCCGGCAATGCGGATGGCATAGGTGGCCGGTGGCAGCTCGACGTTGTCTCGCGTGCGGACGGGCGGAATCACGATCCCCAACTCCATGGCGATCTTGTGGCGCAAAGAGCGGACGCGGGCCAGGAGGTCGTCCGAGGCTCCGGAGACCATGTCAACAAGGTCCGGAGCCAACAAGATCTCGACGGGGTGGACGCGCATGTCCTGCATGAGCCGCTCGTTGGGGTCTTCTTCGGACCTCAGGGTGGCTGCTTCCTGTGCGTCCTCCGCCTCGCTCTGCTTCTTCTGCTGCGCCGCCAGGCGCCTCGAACCGAACAGCAGGGCAGCGCCCACCAGCAGGAAGGGCACGATCGGCATGCCGGGGATGAGCGCCATGGCCACCGCGGCCAGTCCGGCGATGAGCAAGGCGTTGGGCGACTGCATGAGCTGCGAGGAGGCCGTGCGGCCCATGTCTTCCTCGGCGTTGGACCGGGTGACGATCATGCCCGTGGACACTGCCATGAGGAGGGCCGGAATCTGGGTGACGAGCCCGTCGCCCATGGTCAGCAGCCCATAGGAATTCAGCGCGTCGCCGACATTCATGCCACGCTGCAGCACTCCGATGGCAATGCCGCCAACGAAGTTGATGATGATAATGATGATGCCCGCGATCGCATCGCCCTTGACGAATTTCGAGGCACCGTCCATCGCGCCGTAGAAGTCGGCCTCGGCGGACACCTCTGCGCGGCGCTTTCGGGCCTGGGCGTCCGTGATGAGGCCGGCGTTGAGGTCCGCGTCGATGGCCATCTGCTTGCCGGGCATGGCGTCGAGGGTGAACCTTGCCCCCACTTCGGCCACGCGTTCGGCGCCCTTGGTGACCACCACGAACTGGATGACCACAAGGATCAGGAACACCACGGCGCCGATGATCATGGAGCCGCCCACGGTGACCTTGCCGAAAGCATCGATCACTTGTCCGGCGAATCCTTGTCCCAGCACGAGCCGGGTGGACGCGACGTTGAGCCCCAGCCGGAACAGCGTAGCCACGAGCAACAAGGACGGGAAGACGGAGAAGTCCAGCGGCTTCTTGACGAACATGCTCGTGAGCAGGATCAGGAGGGCCAGCAGGATGTTGCAGACGATCAGGAAATCCAGCAGCGGCGCGGGTACTGGAACCACCAGCAGCAGCACGATGCCCACGATTCCCACCGGCACGGTGAGCCTGGCGAATCTGTTGTTCATTGCGGTGTCCTGTCCGGGGTGGTGTGGTTGCTCGGTGCGGTGAGTGTCCTATGGCTCCGGCTCACGCGGGGGCTCCGGCCATGGATCCCGCCACTACCGGCAAACGGTGCATTCCGCGGGCGGCTCCCCTGGCCTTGAGCGACATGACGAACGCCAGGACTCCTGCCACGGCCCTGTACAGCTCAACGGGGATTTCCTGGCCCAGCTCGCAGGCCGAATGCAGTGCCCTGGCCAGCAGCACGTCCTGGACCATCGGGACCGATTTCGCTTCCGCCTCTTCCCTGATACGGGCAGCGATCACTCCCGCTCCCTTGGCCACGACGCGCGGTGCCGCTTTGCCGGCGTCGTACTTCAGCGCTACGGCGACGTGCGTCGGGTTGACGATCACGACGTCGGCGTCTGCGATCGCGCCGATCATGCGGTTCCGGCTCATGCTCAATTGGCGCGAGCGGCGCTGGGACTTGATGAGGGGATCGCCGTCGCTGTTCTTGTTTTCGTCCTTGATCTCCTTTTTGGACATGCGCGTCTTCTTGCGGTTGCGGCGCATGACCACGAAGATGTCCGCGGCGGCAAGGACCAGGCCCGCCAGCACGGCGAACTGGATCAACGAACCGATGCCTCCGGCTGCTGCCGACAGGATGCCGGACACCGGCAGTCCCCCTGCGGTGAGCAGCACCGGGATGAGCCCCTGCACCACCACGTAGAGGACAAGCCCGACGACGGCGGTCTTGAGGAGCGCTTTCAGGCCGCCCCACAGTGCCTGGCCGCCGAAGACCCGCTTGAGGCCGCTGACAAGGTTGAAGTGTTCGAACTCGGCGCGGAACTTCTTGAAGTGGATGCCGCCCTGCAACGCGGATCCGGCCAGCACTACCACCATGACCACCACGAACAGGGGCCCCAGCACCTGTGCCAGGGAACCAAACCCGGCTTCGAGCGCTGCGACGGCTTTGGCAGGCTCGGGGTTCGCGATCACGCCGCGGACGGTGAACAGTTGGTCAGCCGCAGCGTTGGAGGCACGCTCGATGGTGGACGGGATCATGGCTGCCGCGGACCCGACGGCGAGCCAGGCGGTGAGGTCCTGCGAGCGGGAAAGCTGCCCCTTGGACCGGACTTCCCGCATCCGTTTGTCAGTGGCATGCTCGGTTTTCTCCTGTGAATCCGACATCAGCCCACCCCCATCAGTGTGTTCGCCGCTTGCTCGGCGAGCATGGCAACGAGTCGCGGCAGTGCCAGGAACAGGAACCCCGCGAGGCCCAGGGTGATGAGGACCTTGAGGGGGAACCCCAAGGCAAAAGCATTCAGGGCGGGCGCTACACGGGTAAGGAGCCCCAACCCGATATCGGCGAGTACCAGTACCACCAACAAGGGCCCGGCGATTTGCACGGCGGAAAGGAACATCCCGGTCAGAACCGAGATCATCGCGTGCACCGGCTGTGCCAAATCCAGTCCCCCGGCCAGTGGCAAGGCCGTGAAACTCCCGGTCAGGCCGCCGATCACCAGCTGGTAGCCATCCGAGGCGAAAAGCAGGGCCAGGGCGGCCATTTGCATCAGCCGGGTGAATTGGGCTCCGTTGATCATCATCTGGGGATCGAAGCCCTGGGCCATCTGGAAGCCGCTGAAGAGGTCGATCAGGCTGCCGGCCGATTGGATGGCCGCGAAGACGAGGAGAACGAGGAAGCCAAGAACCAACCCGGTCACGAGTTCAAGGACCACGGCCGTGATGAAGCCCGCGGTGTCCTTCGACGTGTAGCCAACGGAGAGACGTTGCGAAACGGCCAGCCCCAAACCGATGCCGAGCATCGCTTTGATGCGCAGCGGAATTGTTTGGTGGGAGAAGGGCGGGGCGACCACCAGGAAGGCCGTCATCCGGACGGAGGCCAACAACAGGACCTCAAGCCAGGACTGGTTGAAGGGCAGCTCCACTTCACGCTCCGCCAATCAGCCCGGGTATCCGGGCAAAGAGCTCGTTGGTGAAGGAGACAGCCTCGGTGATCATCCAGTGCCCGCACACCACCAAGGCCACGGCCACGGCGACTGCCTTGGGCACGAAGGAGAGGGTGGCTTCCTGAAGCTGGGTGATGGACTGCAGGAGGGAAATGGCGAGGCCCACCACCAGCGCGGTCACCAAGGCGGGCGCGGCCAGCTTGGCCGCAAGAATCAGGGCCTGGAGGCAAATGTCCAGGACTGCGTTGGTATCCATCAGCCGCTCGAATAACTCTGGATCAGGGCCGTGATCACCAATCCCCAGCCGTCCACCAGGATGAACAGCAGGATCTTGAAAGGCAGCGAGATCATCACCGGCGGGAGCATCATCATGCCCATGGACATCAGCGCGGCCGAGACCACAAGGTCGATCACCAGGAACGGGATGAAGATGACGAAGCCGATGATGAACGCGGCCCGGAGCTCGGAGATCATGAACGCGGGGATGAGGGTCTGCAACGGGACCGATTGCGGGTTGGCCGGATTATCCAACTTGGCCGCCCGGGTCATGAGGGCGATGTCTTCCTGCCGGGTGTGGGCCACCATGAAGTGCTGGAGTGGCGCGGATCCGGCCGAAACGGCCCCGTTGAAGTCCAGCGTCCCGTTCAGGTAGGGCTGGATGCCGACGTTGTTGATTTCCGAAATCACGGGCCACATCACGAACAGGGATAGGAAGAGCGCCAGCCCGGCAAGCACCTGGTTGGGCGGGATCGACGGGAGCGACAAGGCGTTGCGGGTCATTGCCAGTACCACGAAGATCTTGGTGAACGAGGTCATCATGAGCAGCAGGGCAGGAGCGACCGAGAGCAGCGTGATCCCGATCAGTGTCAGCACAGCAGTCGATGGCTTTCCGTCGAGCCCATTGATGTTGATGCTGACGTTTCCGTTGGACGGCTGGGCCGGTGCGGTGGGAACGGCGGGCGCGGTGGGCGGCGTCGGGCTGACCGGAGCCGCATGTCCGGCGGACATGCCCAGCCACAGGAACAGGGCCGTCAGCAAAAGGATGCAAAGCACGGCCAGCAATATCCTGCCGGCGCGTCGGGCATCGGCAGTCCCAAGGGTCAGGATCAATTCCGGCGTCCCCTGATGGCCTCGGCGGCCTGCCGCCAGGTGGAGCCGGCAAGGATGGATCCGTGCATGGGCTGTGCTTTGTCGGGCTCGCTGCGGCGGTGGATCTCGCTGCGGCGAGTGAGTCCACTGCCTTGGAGTGCACTACCTTGAAGTGCCGTGGCTTGGGGCCCGTTGTCCGCAAGTGAGGCGCCGCCGGCATCGCGGAAGATATCGGCGAAGCTCCCGGGCGCTGGAGTTCCCGGAAGCTCCACGGGGACGTCGCTGCTGTGCAGGACGTTGATGGCGTGCTCAGTGACGCCCAAGAGGAAACGCTTGTCGCCGGCATCGACCACCACCACGGAGGCCTTTTGGCCGACCGTCTGCCGGCTGACCACCGTCAAGGTGGTGTTGGCCCGGCGTCGGCCCTTGGCTTTTCCTTTGAGAAGCCGGCGCTGCAGGACCCAAATGAGCCCCAGCACCGCGCCCAGGGCCACGAGCACGCGCAGCCCGAGGACGAGCGAATCCATCTAGTAGATTCCCTCGGCGACATCCAGGATGCGTGTGATGCGCACTGCATAGTCCTGGTCCACGACGACGACTTCACCGTGGGCGATCAGGCGTCCGTTGAGCAGGACGTCCGCGGGTGCACCGGCCGAGCGGTCCAGTTCGATCACTTTGCCCGGCTCCAGGGCGAGGGCGTCGCGCACGGACATACGTGTGCGGCCGATTTCCACGGTGAGGGCCATTTCGACGTTGCTGATCAGTCCGAGGCGGGACGAAACGGCACCGGACTGGGCGCTCCGTGCGGCAGCGGTGTCCCGCACGGTTCCGTGTTCGCGGACCCGGATGGCAAACCAGCCGAACGTCGGGCCGCCGTCGGACGCGGGAGACTGGCGCAGTTCAAAAACGGCGGTTTCGGGGTCGTACAGCAGCCCGGTAGCGTCTTCCTCGCGCAACTCCCCCAGCACGCCGGCGTCGAACGCGTCGGCTGCGTGTTCCATCGCGGGACGCAGTACGTCAACGACGGAGACGATACCGCCGGAGACGGCACCGGCGGGCAGGCCGCCTTGGAGGGGGCCGCCGCTCAACCCACCGCCGGCAGCGGCAAGGAAGGAACGGTCCGTGAGGATGAGTGCGAAGTCCGCGGTCACGGCGCCGACGAAAGTGGCCGTAATCGCGAGGGGTGCGTATGGCGCGGCGGCCTGGGGCGGGACAATGCCGGAGACGTTCAGCGTGGCAGGAGTCGGCAACTGCATGGCCAAACGCTCGGCCGCGGATTCGTGCAGGGTCAGGGTGATGCTCATCGCTGGTTCTCCTCGATTGTGACGATGACGGCGGCTGCACGGGAGCCGTTGCGGGCCGGGGCTGCGGTGGCCAGGCGGGTACCGTTGATGGCGACGTCGAACGGCCGGTTCTCCAGGTGCGGCAGCGGAATGACGTCCCCGACGGCGAGGCCCAGGATCTGCGCCGGCGTCACCGGCGTGGGGCTCAACTGGATGGCTACGTCTACCGGCACTTGGGTGACCTGGGCGCGGACCAGCGCCTCGGCGTCGCGGCTGTGGACGGTGGGATTCACGTCGCCGAGCCCGGAAAGGAGGATGTCGGCGGGAATAGCGAGACTGGCTGCGGCAAGGCTTTCGCCCACCTTCACCGTGAACGAGGCCACGATCATGAGCTCCGCCGGGGCGGCGGCTTGGGCGAACTGGGAGTTGTACTGGATGACGTCCATGCGCACCGGGGTGGTCAGCAGGGCACCAAGCGAATAGCTCAGGTCCTCCAGTCCGTCTTCCACCATGCGGCTGATAAGGGCCTGCTCGATCTGGGTGAATTTCCGATCCGGGACGGCCGTCTCACTGGCGCCACCCAGCATGCGGGTGACCCAGGACAATGCCGCCGTGGCAGGAAACTGCATGACCAGCCGCGACTCGCTGCCCTCAATGCGGCACAGCACCATCGAGGTGACCGACGGGAGGGACGCCGCGTATTCGTCGTAGCTCTGCATGATGAGCTGTTCAAGGGTCGCGGTGGATTTCACGCGGACCTTGGCCGTGAGCTGTGTTCCCCATTGGCGGGCGAACGTCTCGAAGGCGACTTCCAGGACGCGGCTGTGCTGCCGCGGCAAGGTGGTGGGCCTGCGGAAGTCATAGACGTCCACGGTGCGCTGCCGTCCCGCGAATTGATCTTCCTGTTCACTCACGGCTGCCACTATCGGCAAGGAAAGTGCGGGCGTAAGTTAAAGCTACGCGGCCGGAGCCTGCGAAATCCTCACCATGTTGCCCGAAGGATCGCGGAAGGCGCAGTCACGGGGACCCCACGGCTGGTCGATTGGTTCCTGCATGACCTCCGCGCCGGAAGCCCTGACCCTTTCGAAGAGCGTGTCGACGTCGTCGGAGCGGAAGACGATCGGCCCCAGGACACCCTTGGTGAGCAGCTCCTGGAGGGAATCGCCGTCGGCCTTTGACCTGCCCGCGTGCGGTTCGGAAAGCACGATTTCAACACCCGGCTGGTCCTTGCTGCCGAGCGTCACCCACCGGAATCCGCCCTGCGCGACGTCGTTGAGCACCTCGAGCCCGAGGGCGTCCCGGTAGAACGTGAGCGCTTCGTCGGGATCGTTGACAGTGATGTGTGAGTACTGCAGTGAAATAGTCATGGCAACGACGCTAGTCCGCGGCGTTGACCAGCGCTTCTCGAATCCTGCTCGCTTCTTTCCAAGGGGTTATGGAGTTCCGAAGCCGGCGTCGCCGAGAACCTTCTTGCCTTCGCTTCCCGTCACCAACGCGATGAAAGCCGTGGCCAGATCCTTGTTCTTGCTGGTGCCCACAGCGCCGATCGGGTACGTGTTGACGGCCTTGTCCGACTCGGGGAACGTGATTCCCTTGACCTTGTCCCCCGCGCCCTTGACGTCCGTGACGTAGACGAGTCCGGCGTCGGCCTCCCCCGAGGCGACCTTGCCCAGGACGTCAGTCACGGAAGACTCTTCGCTGACAGGCTTGAGGGTTGTGCCGGTGGCCTTTTCGATGGTTTGGGCGGCAGAGCCGCAAGGTACTTGGCTGGCGCAGACGACCACCTTGACACCCGGCTTGGCGAGGTCCGCGAAAGAACTGATCGACGCCGGGTTGGACGGCGGGACGGCAATGGTCAGGACGTTGGTGGCGAAGTTCTTGGCCGTTCCGTCGAGCAGCTTGGCGTCGGAAAGCTTGGCCATATTCTTCGTGTCTGCCGAGGCAAAGACGTCCGCCGGAGCGCCCTGGGTGATCTGCGTGACGAGGTCCGAAGACCCGGCGAAGCTCAGGGCCACTTTTGTACCCGGGTTCGCAGCTTCGAATTCGCTGGCCAATCTGGTGAACGTTGCCTTTAGCGAGGCAGCCGCGTAAACCGTCACCGTACCGGAGAGCTTTGGCGTTTCGCTGGCGCCGGCGGATTCGCTGTTTGCGGTGCTGGCGGGAGTGCCTGAACCGCAGCCGGTCATCCCGGCCGCGAGGGCGCCGGCAACGAGCAGCGCGGCGAAAGGCTTGCGGGTGATCCTCATATGGTGCTCTTTCCTTGGGGTGTTTCGATGATGACGGTGGTGGCCTTGACCACGGCTGTGGCAACTGAGCCGAGTTCGAGCCCGAGTTCCCGGACCGCCTCGCTGCTCATGAGGGATACGACACGGAAGGGACCGCACTGCAGTTCCACCTGGGCCATGACTTTGTCGGCAGTGATGCCCGTGACCAGGCCGACGAAGCGGTTGCGCGCCGAGCGGCCCACCCGGGTGGGATCCTCAGGCAGCTGGGCCTGGTCCCGCGCGACGTGGGCGAGTTCCAGGCCATCCACGGCCAGCCGGCCTGAATCGTCCTTGACCGGGGTCAGGATGCCGTTCTCGGTCCAGCGCCGGACGGTATCGTCACTGACGCCCAGGAACCGGGCTGCTTCAGATACTCGAATATTTGGCATGGCTTCAGAATAATCCTCAAATGCGGTTGTGACGGCATGTATCTTCCGCAAATCAAATGTGACCGTATTTCCGGGGAGTGATGCTTTTCCGGCTAGTAGACGTCCCGGACGCAGCAGAGGTCCCGCCCCATCGGGGGCGGGACCTCTGGCGCGTGTTGGCCGGTACGGCCGATCAGCTAGTCAGTCCGCGGCGGTTGCTCAGTCCGCGGCGACTGCAAGCGCTTCCCGACGCTTGCTCGCTTCGTTCCGGCTGGGCCGCGTGCGTATCTTCGCCACGCAAGCAGGCATGGCGGCGACGGCCAGATGCTCCCGGGCGCGGTAGGTGCTAGGCGGCACCCCCACGAGTTCAGTGAACCGCGAGCTGAACGAGCCAAGCGACGTACAACCGACCTGCATGCACGCGTCGGTCACGCTCATTCCGCCGCGCAGGAGCGCCATCGCGCGCTCGATTCGGCGGGTCATGAGGTAGTTGTAAGGGGTCTCGCCATAGGCGGCCCGGAACTGCCGCGAGAAGTGCGCCGGCGACATGAACGCATGGCTGGCCATGGTCGGCACGTCGAGGGGCTTCGCGTACTCGCGGTCGATCAGGTCACGGGCCTTCCGCAAGTACGTGAGCCTGGCGATGTCTTCCGGGGTCATGCCACGAGCGTACCTCGGCATGGCGATCACTTCCATGGTGCCCGACGGCGGTCGGTCACCGGCCGCGACAAGGGCACCGGCCGCTATTGGCCGCCGGCCCTCGCCTTGAGCGCTTCGGGGATCAAGGCGCGGACCACTTCGGGTTTGTCCGAGAGGACGACGACGTCCACCCTGCGGTTGAGTTCCATCAGCGCCTCGGTGGAATCGTCGTTGACCTGCCTGGCGGATCCGAATGCTACGGCGCCGATGTGCCCTGCCGAAATGCCCCCATGGTCGACGAGGTACCTGAGGACGTTGACGGAGCGTGCAGAAGACAGCTCCCATGTGGAGGGATACGAGGTGACTCCGTTGGCGGCATGGCCTTCCACCATGATTTCAAGGGCCGCCTTGGCCATGGTCGGGGCAATCATGCCAAGAACCTGGCTCGCGCGGGGCGTGAGGTCCGGCCGGTCGGGCTCGAAGAAGGTCTGCGATCCTACGAGTTTCACGGTGAGTCCGCGTTCGTTGATCTGGAACTGCACGTTGGCCCCCAGCCCCGCGGCGTCGAGCTTGGACTTCATGTCGTCGCGCAAAGCGGTGAGCCGGGCCGCTTCCTTGAGTGCGAGGTCCAGGTTGGAGAATCCTTGGGCATCGGCGCTGGTGTATTCCGGCGGAACGACGGTCCCGGTGGCGGTGTCCACCTTCTGGCTGACCACCGTGCCGAAACCCGTGGCCAGTGAATTGCGGAGCTTGTCGAATTTGGCCTGGTCCACGGTGGACATTGCGAAGAGCACGATGAACATGCACATGAGCACCGTGACCATGTCCATGTAGGAAGCCATCCAGCGTTCGTCGACGTGTTCTTCCGCCGGAGGTGAACCGCGGCGGCGTCGGGACCTCATGCGGCCTTGGATGAAGCGAATTTGCCGGGGCGGGCTTCGTCGTCGTCGCTCTTCTTTGCGGATTTCACCTTGCCGAGCCTGTCGGCGGGAACCATGGCGCGGAGCCGTTCGGCGAGAAGGAGGGGCTGGGTCCCGTTCTGCACCGCCAGCATTCCCTCCATCAGGAGGGTCATGCGTTCGATTTCCAGCTCGGACAGTCGCTTGAGCCGCGAGCTGAAGGGCAGCCAGATGAAGTTCGCGGACAACAGACCCCAGAGGGTAGCCACGAAAGCGGAAGCGATCATCGGTCCCAGATGATCGGGCGAGGAAAGGTTTTCAAGGACGTGGGTCAGCGATACCACGGTGCCGATAATGCCGATGGTTGGAGCGTAGCCGCCCAGGCTGGCGAAAAATTTGGCAGAGACGTGGTCGCTGCGCATCTTGGAGTCGATCTCGTCTTCCATGAGGATGCGCAGCTCTTCGGCGTCGGTGCCGTCGGCGATGTTCTGGAGGGCACGGGCCAGGAAAGGATCCTTCTCGTCCATGGCCGCCTCTTCGAGGGAGAGGAGGCCCTCGCTCCGCGCCTTCTCGGCAAAGCCGATCAGCTGGTCGATGCTTTCTTGAGGCTTGTCCGTCTTTCCCTTGAACGCTTTGGGGAGGTCCTTTAACGCCCGCACGGTATCGCGGAACGTGTTTCCGGCCAGACCCACGGCCAAGGTGGCACCGAAAACCAGGACCATGGGCGCGGGAAGCAGGAGGGCCATGAGGTTGGCGTCTTCGAGGGTCACCATGGCGACCACCGAGCCGAAGGCCAGGAACAGGCCGATTATTGTTGAGGGATCCATGGCTTACCTTCCGTCCGGTTCCGGTGTGCGCACGAGGCTCAAGGGATAGCCCGTAACGGTGGGGAGGTCCTGTGCCCGCCGAAGAATATAGGCCCGGTAGTTCGCAATCAGTTCCACAACCTCCGCGAGGGTTTCCCGCACAACGTACGTAGCGCCGTCGAGGGTCACCAGATGGGTGTCCGGGCTTTCGTGGATCCGTTCAATGATGTCCGGATTCACGGCAAAGCGGGTGCCGTTCAGGCGGGTGACAACGATCATGGGCCGTTTCTGCTTTAGCTAGGGAGGCGCTTGTAGGAGGGCGGTTCAGTTCCTACTGTCGGCCGGAGGCTCGCTCCCGTTAGGCAGTGTCAGCGCAGCGTCGCTGGGCGCACGCGCACCGGCGCGAGGATTCCGATGATCATGACGGCGGTGATGGAACCTGCCGCCATGATCGCCGCGAGCACCACAATCTGGAAGCGGCCTGCCTCAAAGGGAGAAACCCCGCCAAAAATCGCCCCGACGAACGCGCCGGGTAGGGTGACAAGTCCCGTCGTCTTGGTTTGATCGGTTGACGGGATAAGGGCCGAATAGACGGTCCGCCGGGCGAGATCAAGGGTTGCTTGCCTCGGGGTGGCGCCGAGCGCGAGCCAACCCTCAACTTCCTCCCAATGCTCGTAGACCGATTCCTTGAAGCGCCGGCCGGCCAGCACTGCGATGGTCATTCCATTGCCAATGACGATTCCGCCAATTGCGAGCGCGTAGCGGGGAGTGAACGCGATTGCCCCGGTCGCAAAAATGACGGCGAGGGTAATTCCGATACCCCCGGCCATGGAGCCGCTGACCAAGCCCAAATGCGGCAGGCTCCAGCCAATCCGACGGGTGGCACTCATCGCGGCCACCGCGAACATCACGAGTAGCGCGACGGCGACCCAAAGCGGACTGGTGATGACGCCGCCCAGAACAAGACTGATCGCGGCGAGCTGCGCGGCTCCACGGAGGATGGCCAATGCGGGCGCGAAAGGGTGAGGGGTCCGGAACGCCAAGAGGAGTGCCAGCGTGACTGCCATCAGGACGCCGACGCCGAGGAAGGTCGGCAGGAATTCGGCGAGACCGGGCATGGAGCCAGCTTATCGACTGCAGCAAGGCACTCGCTCGGACGACGACACACCGCTTCCGCTTATTAGGTCATGTAAATCTTGCGTAATACATGTGATTCCGGTCACTATAGGTCGTTCTGGATGGAGATTTAGGTATGGCTAACCTAAAGTTTCAAGCTGTGAGCCCGCAGTTCCTTCCCCCGGGTTCCCTTGGATTTGCTCGCAGAAAGAAGCCCTCATGAAGATTCGCGCAAACGCGCTGGCCGGCATCGCACTCGCCGCCACTGCAGCCCTGAGCCTGGCCGCTTGCGGCAACGGCACGGCCTCCCCAGCAGCCACCGGTTCCACTTCCGCTTCCGCCGACGCTGCTACTTCCACTAAAGTGGGGGGCGAAATCACCGTCTACAACGCCCAGCACGACACCCTGACCAAGGAATGGGTGGACGCGTTCACCAAGGAGACCGGCGTCAAGGTCACCGTCCGCCAAGGTTCCGACACCGAGCTCTCCAACCAGATCATCCAGGAAGGCGCGGCATCCCCGGCCGACGTCTTCCTCACGGAGAACTCCCCCGCCATGGCCCAGGTTGAGAACGCCGGCCTCTTCGCCGACATCGACAAGGCCACCGTGGACCAGGTCCCGGCCGCGTACCGCCCGTCCACCAACAAGTGGACCGGCATCGCCGCCCGCTCCACGGTTCTGGTGTACGACAAGACCAAGATCAGCGACGACAAGCTGCCCAAGTCGATGCTGGACCTGGCCAAGCCGGAGTGGAAGGGCCGGTGGGCAGCTTCGCCGTCCGGCGCCGACTTCCAGGCCATTGTTGCCGCCCTCCTCGAACAAAAGGGCGAGGCCGCCACCACTGAGTGGCTCAAGGGCATGAAGGACAATTTCAAGGCGTACAAGGGCAACAGCACCGCCATGAAGGCAGTCAACGCCGGCGAAGTCGACGCCGCACTGATCTACCACTACTACTACTACGGCGACCAGGCGAAGACCGGCGAGAACTCCAAGAACGTCACCCCGTACTTCTTCAAGAACCAGGACCCCGGCGCGTTCCTGTCCGTCTCCGGTGGCGGCGTGCTGAAATCCTCCAAGAACTCCGCAGCTGCCCAGGCCTTCATCAAGTTCGTCACCGGCAAGCAGGGCCAGGAAGTCCTCAAGAACGGCACTTCCTACGAATACGCGATCGCTTCCAACGTGGACTCGAACGCTAAACTCGTTCCCATCAAGGATCTGCAAGCTCCTACTGTGGATCCGGCCAAATTGAACTCCGCAAAGGTCACCGACCTGATGACCAAGGCAGGACTGCTGTAATTCTGTGACCACTGATCTATCGGCTCGCGTCTCCCCGGAAATTCCCGAGGCTCCGTCGAGCACGACGACGGCGGGCAGGGGCAAGCGCCCCCGCCCGCCTTTCGGCGTTTCTGCAATATCCCTCCTGGCCGTGCTGATCGCGCTGTTTTCGCTCATCCCGCTGGGGTACGTCGCTTACATGACGGCCGCGACCGGGTGGGACACCGCCGTCGCACTCATCTTCCGGCCGCGCGTTGGCGAGCTGCTCCTGAACACCGTGATGCTGGTGGTCTTCACGGTGCCCATCTGCCTGGTGTTGGGAGTCGGTGGCGCGTGGCTCGTGGAGCGGACCAAGCTGCGGGGGCATCGCTGGTGGGCTGTGGCCCTGGCAGCCCCGCTGGCCATTCCCGCGTTCGTCAACAGCTATGCGTGGGTGACCGCGGTCCCCTCGCTGGAGGGCATCTGGTCCGGCGTGCTGATCGCCACGCTGTCGTATTTCCCCCTTGTCTACATTCCCGCGGCGGCGACGCTGGGGCGTCTGGACCCCGCGATTGAGCAGTCCGCGGCCTCCCTTGGCTTGGGACCATGGGCCATCTTCTTCCGGGTTGTCCTGCCTCAACTCCGGATCGCCATGACGGGTGGCGCACTCCTGGTGTCGCTGCACCTGCTGGCCGAATACGGCGCGTTCGCCATGATCCGCTTCGACACGTTCACCACCGCGATCATGACCCAGTTCCAATCCACGTTCAACGGCACAGCCGGGAACATGCTGGCAAGCGTCCTGGTGTTCTTCTGCCTCATCCTGCTCCTGGCGGAAGTCAGGAGCCGCGGTACCGCACGCTACGCCCGCGTCGGTTCCGGTGCACAGGCCAAGCCGACCAGGCTTCCCCTGCGCCACTACCAGCTTCCGTCCCAGCTAGGCCTGCTTGCCCTCACCGTGTTGGCCTTCGGGTTGCCGATCTTTTTTGTCCTGCGCTGGGTGCTGGCGGGAGGCGCGCGCGTCTGGTCCGCCGACGAATTCCTTCCGGCACTGCTCCAGACCCTCGCTTATGGCACCGTAGGCGCCGCGGCGACAATCGTCGTCGGCTTCCCCATGGCCTATCTGGCCGTGCGGCACCCCAGTTGGTTCAGCAAGATGCTTGAACTCTCCAATTACGTCACCAGCTCCCTGCCCGGCATCGTGGTGGGCCTCGCCTTCGTGACCGTGAGCATCCGCATGGTCCCGGGAATCTACCAGACCTCCGGCGTCCTGATTGCGGCCTATGTGCTGTTGTTCCTGCCGCGGGCCCTGGTCAACATCCGCTCCGGACTGGCCCAGGCTCCCAAGGAACTTGACGAAGCCGCGCAATCGCTCGGCAAGGCACCGCTGGTGTCCTTCCTGAAGGTGACGTTGCGGCTCACGGCTCCGGCCGCCGCCGGCGGGGCCGCGCTGGTGTTCCTTGCCATAGTCAACGAGCTGACCGCCACGCTGCTGCTGTCCCCCAATGGCACGCACACCCTGGCCACCGAATTCTGGAGCAAGAGCAGCGAGATCGACTACTCGGGCGCGGCACCTTACGCCCTGCTCATGATCCTGTTGTCCGCCCCCATGACGTACTTGCTTTTCCAACAGTCCAAGAAAGTAGCCGGACAGTGACCGAACAATCCCCCTCAAGGCTTCCGGCACCGCGCGTGGCGGCTTCGGTGGCCCCCACCACCAACACGCATCTGGACATCGCCGAGGTCACCAAGAACTTCGGCTCCCAGGCCGTGCTGAAGGGCGTGAACCTTTCCGTGGCCAAGGGCGGGACCACTGCCATCGTCGGGCCTTCCGGTTCCGGCAAGACCACCCTGTTGCGCCTCATCGCCGGATTTGAGCACCCGGGCACCGGCTCAATCAGCCTCAACGGAAACAAGGTGGCCGGGGACGGGATTTGGGTACCGGCCCACAAGCGGCACGTTGGCTATGTTGCCCAGGACGGCGCGCTCTTCCCACACCTTACGGTGGGGCAGAACATCGCGTTCGGGCTGGACAAGTCAGCGCTCGACGGCGGCCGCCGCGCCGTGAAGACGCGCGTCCAGGAACTGCTCGACATGGTTTCCCTCGATGCCGACATGGCGAAGAGGCGGCCCCACCAGCTCTCGGGCGGCCAGCAGCAGCGGGTGGCACTCGCCCGAGCCCTGGCCCGCGAACCGCAACTCATGCTGCTCGACGAGCCTTTCTCAGCGCTCGACGCCGGCCTCCGCGTGGCCACGCGGCGCGCCGTCGCGAAGGTGCTGAACGAAGCCGGGGTCACCACCATCCTGGTGACGCACGATCAAGCCGAGGCCCTGTCCTTCGCGGATCAGGTGGCGATCATGCGTGGCGGGAAGCTGGCGCAGATCGGCAATCCATTCGTTGTGTACACGCGTCCCGCAGACCGGGCAACGGCCGAATTCCTCGGTGACGCCGTCATCCTGGACGCGTGGATGGAAGGCTCCCTGGCCACGTGTTCGCTAGGCGGCATACCTGTACGCCGTCCCCCGGCGCAGGGCCTCGTGCAATTGATGCTCCGCCCTGAACAAATCCGGATTGCTCCCGACGGTCCCATCCGCGGCGTGGTCGTCGATACGGACTACTTCGGCCCCGAGACCACGGTGCGGATCAAGCTCGCCCCGCGCGTTGCAGCCGCCGGCGCATCCTTGGCCTACCCGGGAGGTGGCGAAATCATCACCATCCGGCACTGGAACGCTTCCATCACCAAGCCCGGCACCGAACTGTGCCTCCGCGTGGTGGGCGAAGGCGTGGCGTTCCCTGTGAAGGATTAGGGCTGTAGGCCGGCGCGGTGTCGGCCTGTTGCGGGCCGCGCCGCGGGCGTGCTAGCGTTGCGGCGATCGTGATCTATCGGCAGGAGGTGAGTCCCATGAACGCAGTATCCGCAATGGGTGCTCCCCTGCAGTCCACGATCTCGCGACTGAAATAGTCGCCACTGGGAGCGCCAAACAGGCAATTCGCGAAAGGCGACTCCCATGAACACAACACCTTCTTTACCTTTGCACCCCCGCGAGCGAGCGTTGGTCCTCGGTGGCGGCGGATCGACAGGCAATGCCTGGCTGATCGGCGTCCTCGCTGGCCTCTTCGAGGCCGGGATGGATGTGACCGATGCCGATCTGACCATCGGCACGTCAGCCGGATCGACGGCGGCGGCCCAGATTGCCGGCGCAACCCCGACTGAACTGTTCGCCAATATCCTTGACGCCGTCCCCCCGCAACGGCCCGCTCCGGTCGGGTCCGGAGCCGGACGCGCATCAGCCAGGTCGGTGGTGAACCATCTGGAGCGGATCAACAAGATCATCGCCGATGCTCAGGACGTGGCTGACATGCGCCGGCGACTGGGCGCGGCAGCGCTCGAGATGGATGCGGCGTCGGATGGCTCCTGGTCCACACAATGGCGCACCACCGTCGCCACCCGGCTACCCAGCCAGAACTGGCCGGAACGACCAGTGCTCGTCACGGCGGTCGATGCCCGTACTGGTGAACCGGTCACGTTCGACCGCCAGAGTGGGGTCGACTTGGTGGATGCAGTCGCCGCCAGCTGTTCCAGCGGCTTGCCTTACAGGATCGGGGACAAGCGGTACCTCGACGGCGGTTACCGGTCCAACGCCGAGAATGCCGATCTGGCAGCCGGATACGAGCGGGTCCTGGTGCTCTCGCCCTTCGGTGGCAGATCATTGCAACCGCTGGAGTGGGGCACGCATCTGGCAACGCAGGTCGACGAACTCCGCGCACGCGGCAGCCGAGTCGAAACCATTTTCCCGGACAGCAACTCCGAGCACATGTTCGGCGCCAATGCCATGGATCTATCGCTGCGCCCGCCCGCTGCCCAGGCGGGGTACGAGCAAGGCAAAGCCCTTGCCAGGCAGCTCACGGAATTTTGGGGCTGAGAGCCCGGGGTTCCTGAGCCTGCAGGCGTGACGACACTTGTTCACGCCTAGGAGGTGACCAAGGCGGTCAAGGGCCGCCTCGGTCACCTTCGCGGCTCAGCCCCGGCTACCTCATCGATCATAAGAGTCGCATTAATGTCAAGAGTTTTTGCTCCTATTGAGTGACGTATACCTGAAATTGAGTGGTCGAAAGTCATAAATTGAGTAGCGACGGACGGTGGATTGAGTATTGAGACATGCGAGAGGAATGCAATCCGTGATTCCCATTTTGGAATTTGAAAATAATTCCCTCGACCTGTTTCATAAAACTCTTGCCCTCATTTGCCTCATATGCATAATTTGATCGTGAAGCGCCTGTCTCTCTCTGAAAGGTGATCCATGTCAAACAGATCTAAGCTAGGTTCAATCGGAAGTCTTCTACTTGTCGCGCTTGTCGCCAGTGGGGTCGTGGTGTCGAGCGCGGGGGTTGCACAGGCATCGCCAGTTTCTTTAGGTGAAGGGGTTCATTCGCCAAGCAAAGTCAGTACTGTTGCGGTCCCCGGAACGAACATCGTTGTTTCTGGCGCCGGCGCTTGGTCCGCAAGCATCACTCTTCCGGGCACGGCTTCATCCGAAGCTCTCGCAAAACCGGGCAAGATCCCGGACGGCCTTTTCGCCGGGCAAGGTGAGCCGGTTCTGAGTACCAAACTCAACAGTGCCGTGATTAGTAGTTATGCCACAGGCAAGGGAACTCAGACACTGATCAACATTGCTTCAAACACTGCGGATCGAGAATATCGGTTTCCCTTGTCGCTCCCCGCAGGATCAAAAGCAGCCATAGACACTGATGGTTCCGTTGTTGTTCGCACCGCTGAGGGTGCGATTGCTGGGGGTTACAGGGCTCCATGGGCTTACGATGCGCTCGGCAGGGCTGTTCCGACGCGGTTCTCCCTCGACGGAGAGGCTCTCGTGCAGTCGATCGATTTTGATCAGAACACAGCCTTTCCGGTAACCGCTGATCCGAGCGACTTTTGGGGCTGGGCCAAGTGTATAGCGACCGTTACGGCAGAGGTTGCTGCTAACGCTCTGGTCGCCGGTAAAGTCGCTAAACTAGTTGCAAGGTTTGGAAGTATTCAGAGGACCTTCGAAATTCTCTTCCGCGCCTGGAACGCGGCATCCGGGCTGGAGAAGAAGTGGCAAGCTGTCGTTGCCGCCGGCGGTGGTCTTGCTGGAGAGGTTCTAGGCATCGCCTCGATCAAGGAAGCGTGTTTTGACTCCTAAAGGTGCTCGCGACATTCCTATTTCCCTGCTTCTATTTGCATTGGTAGCGGTTCTGCTATTCATAACGGCCGCCGGATATATGCAGCTCTGGTGGTCAATACTTGCTGGTATCGCGCTTGTTGGAACCGGCATCGGAGCTTTCGCTGATTTCCAGCGTCGCAAGAACTAGCTTTTCAAGGTTGGGGTAGAGTGCCCGGGGTTCCTGACCCGGGACAGGCATAGCCTTATGGCATGACCGCAAGCTACAGATACGACGTGGAGATCCTGCATCTCCTCGTGTCATCCGGCCACGCCTATTTCGGCCGCGCACGTGATGGTGCTGCCGAGGTGCCCACAAGGGACGCCGAGCAGGTCGACGTCGTAAGCGGCAAAGGCATCGTCGGTGACCGGTTCTTCGGCAAGGCCGCGCACATGGATGCCGCAGTCACCGTGATAGCCATCGAGTCGCTCGAAGCGATGGCTGCTGAGCTGGGGGTCGCACCTTTTGACCCGCTCCTCACGCGCCGCAATGTGGTCCTCAGGGGAGCCCACCTGGCTCCCCTGTTGGGCGAAGAATTCGCCCTGGAATCGCGGGGCGGCCTTGTGCGGTTCCGGGGCGGCCGGCCGGCGCACCCCTGTGCGTGGATGGACCAGGTCCTCGCTCCGGGCGCACATGCCGCCATGCGCGGCCGCGGTGGCGTGCGCTGCCAACCGCTTTCGGATGGCATTCTGCATCGTGGCCCAGCTGTGCTATTTAGTCCCGTACCGCTTGATCCCGACAAGGCCGGCCAGGCCACGCTCCTCCGGGCTTCACGGCTTCCGTAGGACTTTCCTACAGCTGCCGGGGCTCGGCGTCTGTAGCAGCGATCGAGGCGTTGGCTTGATCGGCCAAAGAGCCCTGCCGACGACTCGCCAGGAGGAACGGCACCGCGATCAGCTCGATGACGCCGCTGATGGCGAGCGAGGCGGAGTAGCCGTACACATCGGCCGCCCGGCCGAGCAGCGGCTGCACCACCACTCCACCGCTTGATCCCATGAGTGAGTCGAAGCTCAGCACCGTTGCCCGCTGCTTCGACGGGATCATGTCGTTCACGTAGGCCTGCCGCACCGGGGTGGCCGCCGAGTCGACCATGGCCCAGAACGTCAATAGGGCCAAGGCCATCCAGAAGACGCTCGTGAACCCGAGCACCACCAAAATCGACGCACTCACCACTCCGCTCAGAATCAACACGGTGGTGCGTTTGCGGACAAGGCGCCGGATGCGTGGTGCAAGCCACCCACCCAGCACCTGCGCTCCTGCGACGATTGCCGCCGCCAGCCCGGCCACAGAGTACGCGCGCGGGTCGCCGAAGAGCTGAAGCAGGTATGGCTGCAGGGCATAGAACACATAGATCCCGACGCCGGCGCTGAACGGCGCTGCCAGCATCACGTACCGTACGGGTGGATTTTTCAAACCGTTCTCGATCGAGGCGTCCAGAACGGCTCGGGTCGCCTTGAGGGGATGGGTAGAACGTTCGGGGGTGAACCCGACGTCGCGCATGAGCAAGAAGGCCACGGCGAACATGGCGAGGAGCACGCCCACGCGAATCAGGAACGGCACGCCCAGGTTGGTGGCCTGCGCGATCACCCCGCCAGCCACCGAGCCCGCGAGCATGGCGGCGCCCGAGACCATCTGGCCGCGCCCGAGCACTGTCTCCAGGCCACCCTCATATCCAGTGAAGCGCAGCGCGTCGACGAGCCAGGCCTCCACAGCACCCGAGAAGAAGGTGAAGCCCAGGCCGAGCAATACCGACACCACGGCCCACCACAAAAACGGGGCGGAAAGCTGCCAAAGCAGATAGTACAGGTAGGTGGACCCGGCCAGCGTCACCGTGCCAAGCAGGAACGAAATCCGGCGCCCCCAACCGTCAGCCACCACTCCGGTAGGCACCTCGAATACCACCATTCCGGCAGTGAAGAAGGCGTTGGCGGCAAAGGCCTCAAGGTTGCTGAGTCCGGCATCCAAAAGGAAGAGGGTGTTGATCCCCCAGATGAACGAAGCCGCGAGGGTATTGCCGAGGGTCAACGTGAGATAGACGCTTTGGATCTTTCGGGCGGCGGGGTTCATCGGGACGACGGCCCCGCCTTGACGAGGGGGAACCACGAGCCCATTCTCGTCCGCTTCGGTTGCGCACGCCAGAGGCGGACGGGACGGGCTTGAGGGGCGCCCGCGAAACGTCTCCGATGGCCCATTTGCCGGGGCCGCGAGGCTTGTCAGTTTCTAGGAAAGTTCTGCCGATTTCCGGGTTTTTCGGCAGGCAGGTCTCCTTCGAGCTATTAATGTCAGACCCCCCTGCGATGCTTTGGTTATGGCCGGGAACCGGGGAACACCGCTGATCGGATCAGCCGCGCCAGTCGGCGGCACGGACCCTGGGGCTGTCCCCGGTGTCGCTGTCGCGGGCGTCCGAGTGCAGGATCTGATCGACGCCGTGAGATCGCTTCGGCCGGCCGTTGCCTTTGAACTGGCCGGCGGCACCGAAGTTGCCGCCCCCGCTGAACTGATCAACCAGCTGCGTGCCCTTGAGGACCTGAAGTCCGCGGCCGCCGCTGCCCAGGCCCGGATCGCGGTCGCGTTCGATGCCGC
>NZ_JARVRF010000073.1 GCF_030209835.1 Arthrobacter sp. efr-133-R2A-120
CACCAACGCTACGAAAGCTGGCTCAACGACCATTGACAGCTATAGGAGCATCAATTTAGGCCGAACGAACCCCTTCATGCAGAAAAGTAGGAAACTAGAAGAACATTTCGGCTGAGGGTTGGTTGCTAAGATGCAGCAATTGGCTTGAGTCATTTGGGGGAGACCATGCGCTTGTTGTCTTCTTTTCGTCATGTCTGGCGCAATCTGAGCGCCTTCATCCTTGTAGCGGCGCTCGTTGCAGTCGGGATCCCTGCCCAAGCGGCGACCACCGACACTGGCTCGATCACCGGCACCATTTCGGGTGCTCCTGGTGTTGACGTCAAACGTCTCTCGGTCTCGGCCATCGGTCTTGTCGACGGCTCCGAATGGGGCCACGCCTGGACCGCAGCAGATGGAACCTACACGATGGTCAACGTGCCGACGCGCACTTACAAGATCAGGGTCGGCGGTGGAAGAAGCGGGGGGTACGACACCTGGTATGGCGGGGCAGTGTCAGAGAATGCAAAGACGGTGACTGTGCCCTCTAACCAAGTTCTCACCGGAATCGATGTCGTCGTGCCCTTGGGAGCTACGGTTTCGGGAAGGGTGTCCGTTCCTGAAGGATTCTTGGTCAGCAAGGTCTTGGCAGAAGCCTTCTGGGGCTACACCCCGGCCACTCAGCTGTTTTCACACGCCGATGCTCAAGGGAACTACGAGATCAGGGGTTTGGCTCCCGGAACATACATCATAAACTTCCGTACGAATGAGGCCCTTGAACAAACCTCCTACCATTTGGGTGGAGGATCCACGGGTTTCACGCTGCTTAACATTGCCGGGTCGGAAAAGCTCACCGGGATCGATGTCACCATGCTCAAGTCATCCAGCATTTCCGGCAAGGTGACACTGCCGCCTGGCGTCAGCACCGACGGTCTCAAGGTTTCGGCACGGAGGGAAGACAACAACGTCGAAGGCAGGGGATCGATATCACCCGACGGGTCATTTCAGATTACGGGCCTGTACGAAGGGAAGTATCGGATCAGGTTCGAAGCCGGCACCACTGGGCTCGTTGACCAGTGGTACAGCGACGGGACCGGCACCGGTTCAGCCACGAGCATTGATGTGCCTCAGTCGACCGATGTCGGCGGGGTCAATCTGACGTTGGTCCAGACTCCGTCCTTTGGTGATGTTGCACCTGGCACTGCGTTCTTCGACGAAATTTCGTGGCTCGCTGCAAGAGGTGTCACGGGCGGATTTCCTGATGGTACCTTCCGCCCACTAGACGTGATCCATCGAGATGCCATGGCAGCGTTTATTTACCGGGCAGCCGGCAGGCCAGAGTTCACGCCACCAGCGGTGTCGCCATTCCGTGATCTAGCCACTTCGGACCCGTTCTACAAGGAGATCACCTGGCTGAAGTCGAAGGGAATCACCAACGGTTATCCGGACGGCACGTACCAGCCACTGGGTGCCATCAATCGGGATGCCATGGCCGCTTTTCTGTACCGCATGGCCGGCGGTGTCGGCTGCGCTTTTCCGCTGGCGGAGGCGCCGGCCGAAATCCCCGTTTTCACCGACAACCCCGTCGGCGGTTCATTCCACAACGAGATCCAGTGGATGGCCTCGTGCCGCATTTCAACCGGCTATGCCGACGGATCCTTCAAACCGAGCGAGCCTGTCCACCGGGATGCGATGGCGGCGTTCATCAAGAGGCTGAGTGTGCAACCAGGGTACCTGGGTCTAAATTGACGAAGCTTCCCGGCAATTTCCACGGGCGTTCCAGGAGAAGCGGGCACCGGTCTTCAGGGGGTAGGGAGGCGCTAGAATTCTGTACATGACAACCCTTCCAGTTGCAGAGGCTCGATCACACTTCTCGCGGATCGTGGAACAGGCATCGTCCACCCATGAACGATTCGAAATCACTCGAAACGGCGCACGTGCCGCGGTCCTCCTGGGCGCCGACGATTATGACGCCATGATCGAAACGGTGGCGGTATTGTCCGACGCGAAACTCGTCAGGGATATTGGAAAGGGGCTGAGAGAACTGGCTGGCGGACAAACCTTCAGCATCGACGAGGTCAAGGCGGACATGCGCACGACCAAGCACGGGGCGTGAGCCCTCGTTATGAGGTCAGATTCTCCAAGTCGGCGAAACGGGCTCTAACCGATGACCTGCCGGAGAAGGTTGCAGCTGCTGCCTTTGAGTTCATCACCGGCGCCCTGAGTGAGAACCCTCAACGTGTGGGCAAGCAGTTGCAGGAGCCGCTATTCCCCTTGTATTCGGCCAGACGGGGAGAGTACCGCGTCATCTACCGGATCGTGGAGGACGTTGTCCTGATCGAGATCGTCTCGATCGCGCATCGCCGCGACGCCTACCGCTAAGACGGACTCGCGGCTTCGGGGCAGGCGGAATGGCAAGCACATCCGCCTCGTGGCTCGCCACGATCGGTGGGTTGCTTGGTGTGGTGGGCTGGCTGCCATTCTCGGCTTTGGCCGCCTTGGACGATCTCGCCAGCGCGATGGCCCAGGTACCGGGCGGCCGCTATTCCGCTTTGGGCGGCGTGCGCGATGGTCGCCAGTAGCCCTCTCACGATCGCCGCGTTCGCTTTCCACGACGGCGGACGCACCGCCGTCGGCGTCGTCGCGCTGACCCTGTTGCTGCTCGGCAGCCTGCCTGCGGCCCGAGGCATGGCTGTTCCCCGACGCACGGCCAGGGCCCAATCGGACTGGGGTGTATCCGGGCTCCCTGCCCGGGAAACCGTGGCCCGTACTAAGCCGTGCAGCCGAACCTAAGTAATGTACGGGCCGAACTCTGCCTCAGGGTCGCGCCTTCTCCCTGGGAAAAGAGCGCGTCCTGCTTCATCAATGGCAATTGCCGGGATCAGGACGAGGCCCACGGTGATGGACAACGTGGTCCACGCCGCGTCTTGCAGAACATCTTTCGGTGGCCGCTTCGGCTGCTCTGGCCGCCATGGGCCTCCATGCATCAGGGTGATCATGGTTTGAGGGTAGGGACCGGGACCGCGCAGCGCCTGAGTGGTAACTACTTGTCTAGCTCAGGGTCCGTACTCGTTTCAGCCCGCTGGCCGGGATGTGGGGGAGGGCTGCTGATTCCGTGCCCGGTGGATGCGGTACTCACGCCCGGTGATCCAGACGATGAAAATGTCGAAGGCTGTGAGGAGGACAAGCCCCCAAGAGAAGGCAACGGCGATCCGGTAACCCTGGTAAAGGATGAAGACCAGCAGGAATGCGATCATCCACGGGTAGGCCCAGAGCTTGTCCTTCAGGACGGCCCAGACCAGGACGATTTTCACCAGGCCGTGCAGCAATAGGTAGATCGCGCCGAACAACGTCGCCGAACCTGAGAGGTTGGAGCTCAAGTGCACCAAGCTGTTCGCCAGGAAGTCGTGCGGGTCTTGGGCGAGCTCGTGCTGGGTGAGGACCCGGACCAGATCACCGATTTGCCGGGGAGTCACCAACAGAAGAAGAATGCCGCCGATCAGTTCCAGGACGCCGTCGAGGCCTTTCAGGATGAGGCTCACGCGAAATGTCCGGTCGAGCAGGGTTGTTCCAGCCGGTTTCGTTTCCATGACACATCCCTTCGGTACCTCAAGATACATTCTTTCTTATGCCCCTCTCTTCTGATCCCGCAGGAGTTTTCGCAATTGAAACACGCGGCCTGAGCAAGCATTTTGGCAGGCATACCGCCGTCGATGGCCTGACCATGCGCGTCCCTGCGGGAGCCATCGCAGGTTTTATCGGTCCCAATGGGGCAGGAAAGACGACCACCATTCGCCTGCTCTTGGGGCTGGTGCGACAAGATGCGGGCAGCCCCACGGTTCTGGGCCACTCTCTCACCGAATTCGAGCGCTACCTGCCGCGCGTCGGAGCCCTGGTCGAAGCGCCGGCGTTCTATCCGGGCCTCTCCGGGCGGACCAATCTGGAGGTGCTCGCCCGCCTTGGAGGGCATCCCGGTTCCCGCGTGAGCGAACTGCTGGAAGTGGTGGGACTTTCCGATCGGGCGCGTGATCGGGTCGGAACGTATTCGCTGGGCATGAAGCAGCGCCCTGGGGTGGCGATGGCCCTGCCGCCCGATCCGGATCTGCTCATTCTCGACGAGCCAGCCAATGGCCTTGATCCCCTCGGCATCATCGAGATACGCGAGATGCTGCGCCGTTTGGCCGGCCAGGGGAAAACCATCCTGCTCATCCTGGTGGTCGAAGGCATCATCGCGGTGGTGTTGCCGCAGGTAACCCAGTGGTTCCCAGGCCGGGTGTTCAACACCATCGGGGGGACCACCGTGCCCCTGGTTGGCCCGACCCCTCCCCAAGGCTATCCGGCGGCACTGGGAGCAGCACTCCTGTGGATTGTCGGCTTCGTCGTGGTGAGCGCCGTCGTGTTCTCCCGCCAGGACGTGAAAGCGTGACAGAAAGAGCGCGAGGTGAGTCCTCCGGCGTCGTCGGCAATGAGCGCCTGACCGCACTGATAGGGGCCGTGGTTCTGGTTCTGTCGGTGGCGGAGATCGCCACCGTTCCGACCTTGGGCAGCCTGATCGTGGCGCACTTCTTCGTCGGCGTGCTCCTGGCGGGCCCGGTCGTTGCCAAGACGGCCAGCACCGGGTGGCGATTCATTCGCTACTACTCGGGGGATCCAGCGTACCGCCGCAAGGGTCCGCCCCGGCTGCTGCTGCGCGTGATGGCTCCGGTGCTCGTCGTCTCGACGATCGCGCTAATCGGCAGCGGCATCGCCTTGGCCATCACCGGCCCTGCCCCCGAGATCCTGATCCGGGTCCACGTAGTCAGCTTCCTGGTCTGGCTTGCCACCCTCGCAGTGCACGTCTTCGCGTACGTGAGGCGGGTACCCCGGTTAATAGCCGACGACTGGCGCCGCCCCCTCCCGCGGACGCGGGAGAACGGGGCCGCACCGGGGCCTTCGGGACGCCGGATGCGGCTCGCCGTCAACATTGCGGCGCTCGTGCTGGCCGCGATCGCTGCGGTGCTGCTTCTGCCGACTGCCGCACCATGGGAGGGGTGGCGTGGTCAGGCCGTGACCGGACTCGGAGTTCTCGCCGTCGCAGTGTGCATCGGGACCGCGGTCGCGGTCATGCTCAAGCGCCGCTAGAGGAGGAAACAAAGCCCCGCGTCGTCGGGATCATTGCGCGGATGGCCGATTACAATCTGCTTTCGCTCTGGTGGCGCCGCGAGTCCAGCCACCACGCCAACGCCGGCGGGGACAGGAGAACTTCATGAATGATGGGCCCCACACAAGGTCTCAAGGCCCTCGCCATATGCGCCGCAAATCCCGGCGGAAATCCATCATTCTGATCTCGGCCACGGCGGTCGCAGCCGCCGTGGCTTTGGCCGCCGCCACCGCTGTCACCTATGTGGGCGCGACGGCGGTTGCGGTCAACAACAACGTCCACCGCTCGGATGTCCTGAAGGATATGAAAACGCTGCCCGCGGCGGTGCCGAAACTGGGCCAGGACACGAACATCCTGATCATGGGCCTGGACACAAGGGTTGACGAGAAGGGCAAGCCTCTTCCACCCGAGATGTATGACGCCTTGCACGCGGGGGATGAGAATATCGGCGGGTACAACTCCAATGTGCTGATGCTCATCCACATCCCCGCGGACGGTTCCAAGGCCGCGGGGATTTCCATTCCCCGGGATGACTACGTCCAGGTCGACGGCATACCCGGAAGCGGCCCCTTCAAAGCCAAAATCAAAGAGGCGTACGGCTACGGCTTCGCGGCAGAGAAGACCTCCTTGATCAACGCGGGAAAGCCCGACGACGACACGACGTACCAGGCGGCCCGCGACGCCGGACGCAAGGCCGAAATAGCTACCGTGACCAAGTTCCTGGGCAGCGTCCACATCGACCACTTCCTCGAAGTCACCATGGCCGCGTTCTACGAAACGGCCCAGGCCATCGCGCCCATTACCGTGTGCGTCAACAAGGCCACCCAGGACACCTTCTCCGGGGCCGACTTCAAAGCAGGCATGCAGCAGATCAATGCCAAACAGGCGATGGCCTTCGTGCGGCAGCGCCGGGACACGTCCGATCCGACGTACCTCTTCTCGGACCTGGACCGCGAGCGCCGTCAGCAGGCCTTCATCGTTTCGGTCTCCCACCAGCTCAAGGACGCCGGGACCTTCACCGATATCGGGAAAATGCAGGGTGTCCTGGATGCGGTGAGCAAGAACATCGTGGTGGATTCGGAGTTGAACCTGATCCAGCTTGCCCAGCAGGCCACGTCCCTGACCGGGGGCAACATCTCCTTCTCCACCCTGCCGATCACCGGCTTCGGAACGTCCCCGGATGGCGCCTCCATCAACACCGTGGACATCAACCAAGTTCAGGCCACTGTCAAGGAACTTCTCACCCCGGTCCCGCCGGCTCCCGCACCGACGACGACGGCGACCGCGACGGCGGCGGCCACCCCGCCGGCGGCAGCCGCAGCCTCTGCGGCACCCACCTCTGGGGGTGCAGCACCGGCAGCTCCGTCAGCACCTGCAAGCAACGTCTATGCGGATTCGACCGGGGCCCTCCAAGGCGGCGCCATTCCCTGCGTCAAATAGCGGCTTTTCGTTCCGCCGGGTTGTAACGTTTTCGTTTTTGCTTGCGCTCCGGAGACCTCCCGTTCATACTAAATGAATCCCGTTCATTTTGTGATATCCGTCTCCTTCGAGCTCTTGCCAACGGAGGCATCCCCTTCATCACGCGCAGGAATCTGCTTCCCACGAAAGGCCCTATCGTGAGTCAAACTGCAAACCAAGATCCACCGGCCGGCGCTCCGGTCCCTGTGAAGTCACAGCCGGGCACTGCCACGCCCATGCCTGAGACCGCGTCGACAGCTCCCCGCGCTGCGAGGGCAATGGAGAAGAGATCGATTGATTGGGTCCCGAACAACGAGCGGCACGGTAAGCTGCGCGGCGTCGGGGCGATCTGGTTTGTCGGAAACGTCAACCTGACGGCGATGGCGACCGGAACGGCCGCGCTTGCCGCGGGAGCCGGATTGATGTGGACGATCGTAGCAACCGTGCTTGGCTCTCTCTTCGGCACTTTTTTCATGGCTTTCCACAGTGCGCAGGGCCCCCAGCTCGGGCTTCCGCAACTGGTGCAATCGCGTCCTCAGTTCGGATACATCGGTGCAGCCATCACTGTCTTCATCGCCGCCTTGGTCAACTATGTCGCCTTCAACACGAGCGACGCGCTGCTGTCCGGCTCTGCGACGAATCTGCTCTTCGCGGTGCCGCCTCGAATCGGTTTTACGATCGCTGCCGTCCTCGCCGCCGTGCTGGCCCTCTTCGGCTACGACTGGATCCACAAGGTCAACAAGTGGCTGACCTTTCCGCTGCTCGGCCTCATGGGAATCCTCACCGTAGCGGCCCTGACCAATGGGGCGCTCCCGGCGGGAGCCTTCGACCTCGGGGAATTCAACGGCCCGGCCTTCTTGACCGTCTTCGTTATCATGGCCGGATTCCAACTCGGCTGGGCGCCCTACGTGTCTGATTACTCCCGCTACCTTCCCGCGTCGATCGGCGTCAAGGCGGCCTTCTGGTGGACCTACCTGCCGAGCGCGATCTCCGGGATCTGGGTATTTGTGCTCGGTGCGATCATGGCGGCTGCGTCGCCAGGCGCCGACCCGGTGACCGGGTTCCTTGCCGCCGCGGTGAACTTCGGCGGGCCCGTCTTTGGCTGGATCGTGATCGCGGCCCTGCTGGTCGGGGTGCTCTCGGTCATGGGCATCAACCAGTACGGCGGCAGCCTCACGATGATCTCGATCCTGGACTCGTTCCGGCCCGTCAAACCGACCCTGAAGCTCCGGGCCATCACGATTGGGCTGATGTTCGTGCTGGTGTTCGGCATCTCGCAAGTGGTCGGGATCGACAGTTTCAACGCCTTCTACGGCAATGTGTTGATCTTCATCGCGTATGTCTTCACGCCGTGGACCGCCATTAACCTGGTCGACTTCTTCTTCGTGCGCAAGGGCAAGTACGTCATCGGCGAAATCTTCAACCCCGACGGGATCTACGGTCGATGGGGCTGGCGCGGCACCACGGCATACCTCGTCGGCATCGCGGCCATGATCCCGTTCATGGTCACGGCCCCGTTCGTGGGCTCGATCGCCCAAGGGCTGGGAAGCGTCGACTACTCAATCTTCGTCGGACTCCCCGTTGCCGGGATCCTTTACCTCGTCCTCTGCCGTAGCCTCGACCTCGACAAGGAGCAGCGGATGGTGGACGCCGAAGGACTGCTCCTGCATGACAAGCACTGACTGCGGGTCCGCCCTGCACAGCGGCTCGGACACAATCCGACAGCGCCCCCCGGACGCTTACGTGAGGCGGATCTGGCGATTTGCGTCGGTGTAGAGCAGGTAACGGAACTTGCCCGGGCCACCTGCGTAGCAGACCTGCGGACAGAATGCGCGCAGCCACATGAAGTCGCCGGCCTCGACCTTCACCCAGTCGTCGTTGAGCAGATAGACGCCGTTGCCTTCGAGGACGAACAACCCATGTTCCATGGCTGGTGTTCCAGAGAACGGGATGGAAGTGCCAGGCGCGAAGGTCACGATGTTCACGTGCATGTCATGCGCGAGGTCGTCGGGATCCACGAATCGAGTGGTGGCCCAACTGCCGTTGGTGCCTTGCATCTGGCTGGGCTCCACATCCTGATCGCGGGTAACAAAGGACGTGGCCGTATAGCCATCCGCCGGTTCGTAGGCCTTACGGATCCAGTGGAAATTTGTGATCCCGTCCGAATCGTTCCTTACGGACCAGGCGGCCCCTGCGGCGATATACGCGTAACTGCCTTCCTCCAAGATATGCAGTTCTCCGTCAAGCGCCAGGGTAAGCCATCCCCTTGTCAGGAAGAGGACCCCCTCGACGGCGGCTTCCGGCTCGGGCTTCCGCGAACCGCCGCCGGGTCCCACCTCGACGATCAACTGGGAGAACCTTGTCGCGAAACCTTCGATGGGGCGTGCGATGATCCAGGACCGTGTGTTCTCCCAGCCGGGGAGATTGCTGGTGACTGTGTCTTTAAGGACGCCCTTAGGTATGACGGTATATGCGTCCTTGACCATGGCCCGGTCTTTTGGGAGCTGGGCTTGTGGAATGGCGACTTCGGGGTGAAATGAACTGGCCATCTAACTGCGGGTCCCTGCAGCCTGCACAGCAAGGTTCCCGGCATTGATCGGGCCGCCTTCAGCTACGGTTTTCTCTCCGTTGAAAGCACGTAGCATGGCTTCGCGGTCGAACTGCCCCTCCCATTTGGCGACGACGAACGTCGCAACGCAGTTGCCGAGCAGGTTCACCACGACGCGCATGGAGTCCATGAGGCGGTCGGCTCCCAGGAGGAGTGCGACGCCGGCAACAGGGAAGATGCCCAAGGCGCCTGCGGTGGCGGAGAGTGCGAGAAAGGCCGAACCGGGGACACCTGCCATGCCCTTTGAGGTGAGCATCAGGATGCCCAGGGCGGCCAGTTGCTGCCCGAGATCCAGGTGGTGGCCGAAGGCCTGTGCAAGGAACAATAGCGAGATCGACAAGTAGATGGCCGCACCGTCCAGATTGAAGGAGTAGCCGGTGGGGACCACCAGGCCGGCGGTGGAACGGGAGCAGCCGGCGTCCGTCAGCTTGGTCATGATCCGCGGCAGGACCGACTCAGTGGACGCGGTGCCCAGAGCCAGGAGGAACTCCTCGCGCGTGTATTTGATGAACTGCCACAGCGGGACCCGGACCAAGCCCCAGGCGATCAGGAACAGCAGGCCAATGAACACGATCGCCGCACCGTAGCAGGCCACGATGAGCAGGGCATAGGTGCCCAACGTGCTCAGTCCATACTGGCCAATGATGAACGCCATGGCACCGAAGGCGCCGATCGGTGCCAGGCGCATGACCCAGCCCATGATCTTGAAGAAGGCCTCCAGGATGGTGTCCAGGACCTTCATGACAGGGGCACAGCGGTCCTTGCCGATCACCACAATTGCGGCGCCGAAGAAGACAGAGAAGCAAAGGACCTGGAGGAGGTTGTTGCTGGCGAAGGCGCCGATCACGCTCGTCGGGATGATGCCCAGGATGAATTGTCCGGCGTCGCTGGGCGGCGCGGTGCCGGTCTTCGCCTTCAGGGCGTCCTGGCTCAGGGTGCTCGGATCGATGTTCAGCCCCGCACCGGGCTGGACGATGTTCGCGACCACGAGGCCGAAGGCCAGGGCAAACAACGTGGCCCCGGTGAAGTACAAGAGCGCCTTGACTCCCACTCGGCCCACGGCTTTGACATCGCCAACGGCCGCGATCCCCGTGACGATCACCAGGAAGATCAGCGGCGCGATGATCATCTTGATGAGCTGGATGAACCCGTCACCGAGCGGGCGTAGTCCTGCCCCGATCGACGGCCAGAGATACCCGATCAGGATCCCGGCGACGACGGCGACAAAGATCTGGAAGAACAGGGATTTGTACAGCGGTTTCTTGATGGCGACTGCCTGCGCAGCGTTGATGTCGAGTTTCATGGCGAAGCCAATCCTCATGCGGAACCAGAAGTCCGCGGCCGAAATTCAAGGGACCCTACCAACGTAGGGGAGCATTGTTTCCGGCCTGAAACGAATGTATTAAACTGTCGGAACTTTGAAACATCTGTTTCAATGTTGGCGCACTCGTGGTCTGAGGATGGTTTCTGGCCGTCCGAGAGTCGGATCTACCGAAGCTTTTCGACCTCTCCGAGCGAGTCGAAAAGGCCTGTGATTTCACTGATGCGTTTGGTCCCTGGTCTTCCGGTGGCCGCAAGTACCGCGTTGGCGAGGACACTCAGGAGGCTCATGGGCGCAGCATAACTGTCGAAGGCTCCAGTGCCTTCCACGGGACACTTGATCCACACCTTGGCGTCGCCGGCCATCCGGCGCCCGGTGGCGTCGCCAATCAGGATGGTGGCCGCACCTGTTCCGGCAGCAGCTTTGAGGACGTTTGAGAAGGCTTCTGGACGGCGGCGGAATCCCAGCAGCACCACAGCATCGGCGGGACCGAGCCCTGCGAGTTCTTCGCCCACGCTTTGGCCCGGCTGCGGAGCTAGCCCGACGCCGTCGCGGCATTGGAGGAGCTGTTGCCGCAAATGGAGCGCGAGGGGAAAGCTGTTTCGGAAGCCGATGAGCAATACCTTCCGGGCTCCCGCAAGCAGATTGGCCACTTCGCCCAGCCGTGTTTCGTCAATGGACTCGAACAGACGCTGAAGGTTCCGCTGTTCCAGTGCCGCGTGGGTCGGCAGACCGCCGTCGGAATCCCTGGTGGCGAGCGGCACACCGCTGGACCGCAGTGCCCTGGTGTGCTCCTTGACCTCATTGAAATCGGCAAAGCCGAGCCGGCGAAACAAGCGGCTCACGGTTGCCTTGGAGACTCCGCTCAGGCGCGCCAGTTCGGCCGCGTTGTAGACGGCGAGATCACCCAAGTGGTTCAGGATGGTATCTGCCGCGAGCTGTTCCTGCGGGCCAAGCGCCGGATAGTGCTGTTCGATTCGCTCATCGATCCTCATGAAACAACCGTCTCACGCCCCTGCGCTGTTCCCACAGCCGCTTCTTTTCTTTGTGTGGTCTTTGCCGGGTTTATCTCTCCGATAGGCTCGACGAATGAGTGAAAACACCCCAAGGCTCGCAGGATATCTGGACAAGCAACAGCCTGGACTTTATCAGGCACTGTCCGCCTACGCGGGGCAGGTCACTGCGGAGGCGGACAGGACCGGGATCCCGCGCCGAACCCTGGAGCTGGTGAACTACCGGGCTTCGCAGATCAACGGCTGCGCCTTCTGCCTGGACCTGCATCACCGCCGCGCCATTGGCTATGGCGAGACCGAGCAGCGGCTTTCCCTGGTGTCGGTGCACGGCGAAGTGGGGCTCTTCGACGAGGCCGAACAGGTTGCGATTGAGCTTTCCGAACAGATCACGCGAATGTGCACAGCTCGTCCCACGGCCGAGCTGTTTTCCCGCGCGCGGAAGGTCTACACCGAGGAACAGATCAGCGTGCTGTGCATGGCGTGCATCGGCATCAACGCCTTCAACCGCCTGTCCATCCTGAGCGAGCACCCGGTGCGCAAGGCGCGTTCATCGTCGTGAAGCGTGCGAAGTCGCACGACGCCGGCTTCGAACCAAAGAATGGAACGAAGCCGGCGTCTGCGATCTAAATGTAAGGACATGCCATGGGCAGTTGCGTTTGGGTACGACAAACAATCATCAGGAGTAAAAAAGCCCCCGAGCAGCGCAAGAATAGAAGACGCCCCCGGTGATTCCACCGGCGGCGACGA
Source organism: Arthrobacter sp. efr-133-R2A-120 (assembly GCF_030209835.1). Taxonomy (GTDB): domain Bacteria; phylum Actinomycetota; class Actinomycetes; order Actinomycetales; family Micrococcaceae; genus Arthrobacter. Next base: position 12,264 of record NZ_JARVRF010000073.1, read on the forward strand.
GGCACGGAACGCAACCTGTGCCGGCGCTGCCCACACAGATGGCGGAGCATGCAATAGTGATGGCAGTAATCACCCAGGACGCCACTCCAGCCCCGTTAAGACAGGCAGTGAATTCGTTCCATCCCACCGTAACGTTCTTTCCTAAGGGCACCTGATCGGGTACGAATCGATCGAGCACCTTCGTTCCGTCGATCCAGGTCGTTACCGTTCCGCCGCCGGCGCCCTGCAAGAATATTGTTTCCACCCTCTGAATGGGCTGGCGCGTCGTCTTGTCGAACAGCAACGAGATACCGGAAGGTTCCACAACCCCGGAGCCAATCAATCCCGAACGCACCATGACCAGATCCTCATTTGCGAATGCGCGGAGAGTTGCTGGGACTATCTTTCCCGTCCCTGAAGGAACCGGTTTGGCGTCTAGGAATGCCTCGCCCCAGTTCTCGGCGTCGCCAGCACCGAGTGGCTTCCAAGTCTTCTCGAACTCGGCGACTGTCTTCTGGACGCTCGGTGTCGTAGACCGATAAATACTTGTCGCAGTGACGCCTTCGTCGACGGATACGCCCCCTGTCGTATCTTGTTTGTCGAATGTCCCTACCAGTGGCAGAAGGTATGCCGCAACGACTGCAAGCGCACAGAATATGGCAACTAGCGCGGCTTGAGAGCTACGCACGATTTTCATTTGAGTCATCCTGTCTTTCCGATTTCCACTCACGGGTACGTAGGAACAGGGCTGCCCCAAGCATCAGTAGTCCGCCTATCCAGCCGACAACCGCGAAGCTCCCTCCGACTGCTGCGAAAGCGAAGCACGCAGGAGCCGCCAACAGCGGTAGCATGAAGATTTTGTTTGCTGCCATGAATTGACCCCTACTCTCACTCGGCGATTGACCAAGGCGCGCGAACACGACCCGCTGTGAGCCATCGATGCTTTGCCTGACGTAGCATCCAAATGTTCCGGAATATCTGCGACGAGGCGATGAGTTGCATGTTCCTCTTTGAATTAGGATCGGCGCCGGTCCTGTGCTGATCCTAAGCGGCCGTTTCACCTTTAGATACGGATTTCCGCAGAATTGAGTGCCAATCTGACTAAATTGAGTGCCAAAACTGAGCAAATTGAGTGGTGCGCAGACGTCTCACTGTGAGTAAGGATGCTTCGCCTGGGAGCGTTAGGTAATCAGCTGGCGTGCCGAGGCACAGATCAGCGTGCTGTGCATGACGTGCATCGGCATCAACGCCTTCAACTGCCTGTCCATCCTGAGCGAGCACCGGGTGCGCAAGGGCACGCAGCCAGAGACTTCTTGACCCGAGAGCCAGAAATCTTGCCTCAGGGATTAGCGCTTTTCATAATCCGTTCGTAGGATTTGCCTATGTCTATGGGGAGATTAGTTCGTAAAGCAGTTATTCCGGCCGCCGGATTGGGCACGCGCTTCTTGCCTGCCACCAAGGCGATGCCGAAGGAAATGTTGCCGGTAGTGGATCAACCGGCCATCCAATACGTGGTTGAGGAGGCCGTGAAGGCGGGCCTCAGCGACTTGCTCATGATCACAGGCCGCAACAAGCGCGCTCTTGAAAACCATTTCGACCGTGCACCTGATCTCGAACGCACGTTGGAGCTGAAGGGCGACGAAACCCGACTGGACGCAGTGAGGCATGCCTCCGAGCTTGGGCCAATCCACTACGTGCGGCAGGGCGAACCGAAGGGTTTGGGCCATGCCGTGCTGTGCGCCAAGCAGCACGTGGGTGACGAAGCGTTTGCCGTGCTTTTGGGGGACGACCTTATTGACGAGAACGATGAGCTCCTGTCAACCATGATCGACGTCCATGCGAAGACCGGCGGTTCGGTTATCGCCCTCATCGAAGTGGACCCGTCACAGATCAGCGCGTATGGCTGCGCTGACATTACGCCCATCGCGGGCGAGGACTACGTCCGGGTCAACAGCCTTGTGGAGAAGCCTTCTGTCGAGGAGGCGCCATCAAACTTGGCTGTCATTGGACGCTATGTACTGCACCCGGCCGTGTTCGATGTCCTTGAGGAGACCGGGCCCGGACGCGGTGGCGAGATCCAGTTGACCGACGCCCTCCAAACTCTCGCAGAGGGAGATGGTGAAGGCGCGGGCGTTTACGGGGTCGTCTTCCGAGGCCGTCGCTACGACACAGGGGACAAGCTCAGCTACTTGAAAGCCGTAATCACCTTAGCGTCCGAGCGGGCCGAATTCGGTGAAGACCTCAAGTCCTGGATGAAGGGATTCCTCGGCTAGGACTAGGAGTGCTGCATGCTTAGCCGCGCGTAGCGCAGAATCCTAAGGATGGCCGGAGCCAGCTCGTCTTCCATCCGCAGGTATGCTTCAGCACCCTGCTTGTAGGGGTCAGCGACGTCGTTGTCTGAGGATTTTGCCGCGAGGACGAGGTGACGCACTGAGGATGCCCGTGCCGGCAGTTCTCGCCATAGTTGGGTGAAATCAGAGCCCGACGCCGGTGCGTCGCCTCGTTCTTCAAGGGCCGTCACCATCCGTGCGAACTCGCGGATGGTGAAGGTCCTCTTGAGCAGCGAGGCATCCAGTTGCAGCACTTCGCCGCGGTGGTGGGACGCCATGGTGAGCACCAGATCCGCCTGCCTGAGGATTTTCTGGGTGAGTTGCCGGGCGGCAAAATCATCCGGTGTGCCGCCGTACGTGCGGATGATGTCGGCAGACAGCGGTTGGATGGGACTTCCCACCATCGCGCGGGTGCCGGCGCTGCGCACTTCGAAGCCGCCGGGGAGAACCTGGTCCAGGCCTGCCTGGAGCAAACGTTCGGCTACGGGGGAGCGGCAGATGTTGCCGGTGCAAACGGTCAGTATCCGAATGGGTTGGGTTGATTCCAAAGGTGTAGCTCTTTCACTAGCTGGCAGGCGCGTGCGACGCCTGTGATTTACAACTTAACACGGCAGACATCGGGGCTCATTCAAGGCCTGACAGCGCTCAGCGGCAACCGTTTCAACACTGTCGCAAGCAACAGTCCGAGGCCGGCTCCAAAGGTATTCATGAGGATGTCCTGGAGGCTTGAAAAGCGCTGTGGCAGGAACAGCAACTGGCCGAGCTCCACCGTCCCTGATACTGCCGTACCGAGCGCCAGGAGCTGCCACCATCGCTTGCGCCGAAGCGTGAGCGCAAGAAGAAGCCCTGCAGGTGCAAAGAGGAGTACGTTGGACGAGGCCTCGACAAATCCGTAGTCGATCCATTCGGGTATGCCGTTTCGGTGGAGCAAATCCAAGAGGACTGAAAGGTCGCCTGCTGCCGGCTTGTCCACTGGCGTCGGCCAAAAAGCGATGAATGCGAGTACTACGAAATAGCCCAGAAGAATCCAGCGGAGTAGTCCAATTCGGGCAAGCGATTTCTGGAAGGAGCCCGATTTCACGAGTCTCGCAACAGCACGAAAGCAGCCATACCGAAAGAAACCACGGCCAGCAGGATCAGAAATATCGTCGGCCAGGCCCGCCTCGGGACGGCTGGAATTCGTGGAATCGCGGGCAACTCCACTCTGAAGCTCAGCCTCTTGCGGCGTCGCCAATGTCTCCCCATGTTCATAAGTTACCGTAGCGCAAACAAGGAGGGGTTGTTTCCGGATCACCGGAAACAACCCCTCCTTGTTTGCGTTTAGGCTGCGGCTACGGTTTCGTTCTTTGCGCGGCGGCGAACCACCACTACGGAGGCCGTGCCGGCTACGAGTGCGCCAGCGCCAACCAGGCCCCAAAGGATCAGGTTGGAATCGACGCCGGTGTTAGCCAAGCCGGTACCACCGGTGTTGGCGAGTCCTGCGCCACCTGTGTTCGCGAGTCCTGCACCGCTGACCCCTGCTGCGACAACAGTCGACGTGACGCTGTGGCCGGAGGTCGCACCGACGGCGGTCAGCTGGTAGGTACCTGCCGCAGTCAGCGTGACGTCGGTGGAGAAGGCGCCGGAGCTGTTGGCAACAGCGCTCACCGTGGTGGGTGCCAGGTGAAGGGCGCCGGGTACGGCCAAGGCGAGGCCGCCACTGGTGCCGGGTGCTGCTGCGCCCTGAGGAGCGGCAGTAAAGGTGATTGTGATGGTGATGGTTTCTCCGGGCGTAAAGCCGCCCCCGGAGAATACGACGGTTCCGCCAACGGTTACCGTTGCGCTAGAAACGGTACCCGGGACCGGTGCCGGGTAGTCGACGGCCATTGCTGGAGCGGAAGCGGCAAGAGCGATGGTGCTGGCAAGTGCGAGCACTGCAAGTGATTTTTTCAATTTTTGTCCCCCTGAGACCTTGGTACGTACTTGAGACCTGATACGTAATTCATTGTGATGACGTGATTTCATCCACCACGAACACGTGAACTGAAATCTGAGACCCACCCAACAGAGAAGCTATCATCCTAAGGGTGCTTACAGCAAAGTAAATCCAAACTCGTTACAAAGGGTTAACACCCCGTCTATCCTGTGGCTTCACAGCTTGCCGATTGAGTCGGGAGTATTACCTTGTCCATGGATTGGACAGTTGGCGTTACTACCACTTCGGGCTCGCTGTGTTGGACGATCTTCCCGAAAGTGAATTCCACAGTGCTGCTTTGCCCTGGTGCCAGCCGGACAGAGAGAATGCCAACTGGCCGGTCGTCGTGGCGTTGCGCGCCGAAGGGGACGTTCTTCCCATCTTGGGTTGCAGTCTCAACGTAGGCCAGGGCAGGACCATAGGCGATGACATTGCTTTGGGCGGAACCGGGTGGCACTCCATAGCCCCCGCCTCCGGTCACGTATGCCGGCAAGGATGTTGCCGCGTCGATCGGAGCCGTGTTGGTGCTAGTGATTCGAACCTTGACGGTCCCATAACCATCGGGAGCCGTGCACTGCTGGACAAGCTGAACTGTGCGTTTCACGTAGTAGTCCATTTTCGCACCCGTGCCGTCATTGAAGTAGGCGCCGAACTGGGCCGCCGGCACGCTGGGACCCGAAATCGACCCGCTGAGCGTGTACTTCGCTAGCGTGGACTGTTCCGCAGTGTCCGCTGACCAAAGCAGAACCCTGTGTTCTTCCACGCCTTTCCCGACGCCGGCAAGCAGGCTTTTCGCATTACCCTTGCCGGAAGTGAAGGCACCAAAGATCTCTCTCGCCACGGTGGCGAAATAGATGTCCTGTGCCTTGGGATCCTTGATCTGGGCGTACACATCGGAGAGCAGGGTTTTCACCACGTTCTTGCCGGAAAGCTGGCTCGGAAGCTTCCCTTCCGTCAGGGCAAGCATCTGTGGATCCTGGAGGCTGACGGGCCCCGTGGCGTCCAAGATGTAGCCGAGAGCCACAGGATCGATTGCAATCGCTCCGTCTAGCTGTTCTCCCTTTTTCTGTTCCCACATTTTCAACGCTGTAGTAGCGGAGGTGGGGAAATCGGGAGTGAAGTTGACGTCCTGCATGAACGTGCCCAGGCGGTCGGTGTAGATGCGTTGCTGCTCAGCATCAACGGCTACTGGCGGGTTGAACACTCCAAGCTCGGTGGCGCTGCTTTCAGCGGAGAGACTGATTTTGCCCTTGTCTGCAGTGAGCACCACCAGGGCACCGGGGATCCCGCCAGTGGCTCGGGCTTCGGCATTGTTCTGGACGAGCAGCAGGTAGTGTCGCGGCTTGTCGGAGCCCAACATGGCCGGGGCCAGGCCTGCTGCGTCAGATGCCGTGTCCAACTCATCCACAACGGAGCTAAGCTGCTGCCTGGCTTGCGTCAATGGCCCGGCGATCTGAGGAAGAAGGCTGCCTGCATCAATCCCGTTCAGCCGTTCAGCCGAGGCGCGTACGGCGTGTGCAGCGGATGCAACGGCAGGAGCCGCCTTTCGGATCGGCTCCAAGTCCGTTCCGCTTCCACCGGGCATCAGCTTGTCCCAGTTCAGGGAGTCGTACACCTTGACCAAAGGGGCAACGCCCAGCGTCGCTACGTCGTCGGTTGAGCGCGCTATTTCGGCAGTGGCGGAAAAGTTTGCGCCCAGCCATGGAGTCGCCGAGGCTAGGGACCAGAGGGGGTCGGAGGCGGCGGCGCGCGCAGCTGCGGTGTGGCGTAGTAGTTCCTCGGCGGTGGAGGAAGCCTCGGCAGGACGGTTCTGGAGGATGCTCTCCTTGAGCTTGGGTACCAACTGGGTGGATGCCTCAAGCTCGGCCTTGATAGTGGATGCCTTCGCGCCCAGCCACAGGACGACCGCCCCAGCGATCATCAAAAGAACCGCGAGACTTATCCCGACTTTCGATAGGCGGCGCCTGCGCGTGCTTGGGACCGCTTTCCTTCTGTCCCCGCGCAGCTCGCTTTTGTCCGGGATGCTTTCGGATTGTTGAGTCTCGGTCACGCTTTATGGCCTTCCGAGTCCGCGATAGTGCCAACCGGCCGCACGCCATTTGGCGGCTTCGAGGACGTTTCGTCCGTCGAGGATCCGGAGCCCAGCGACGCCGTTGCTCACTTCAAAGGGATCGAGTTCTTTGTATTGCTGCCATTCGGTGAGCAAAAGCAGAGTGTCGGCCCCTGCGATTGCCTTATCCAGATCGGGTTCGTACTGCAGTTCAGGGAAGCGTTTGGCGGCGTTGTCGAGGGCTTTCGGGTCGGTGACCGTCACAACGGCACCTTGGAGTTGGAGTTGGGCGGCGATGCTGAGAGCCGGCGAGTCCCGGACGTCGTCGCTCTCGGGTTTGAAAGCAGCTCCGAGCACTGTGACGCGGTGTCCCAGTAGGCTTCCTCCGCAAAGTTCGCGCGTTAGCTCCACAACCCGGGTGCGGCGGCGCATGTTGATTGCATCCACTTCCCTCAAGAAGGTCAAGGCCTGATCGGCGCCGAGTTCGCCGGCCCTGGCCATGAAGGCCCGTATGTCCTTGGGGAGGCATCCTCCGCCAAAACCAATGCCCGCGTTGAGGAATTTGCGGCCAATCCTGTCATCCATTCCGATGGCGTCTGCGAGTCGGGTGACGTCCGCTCCAGTGGCTTCACAGACTTCGGCCATGGCGTTGATGAAGGAGATTTTGGTCGCAAGAAACGAATTGGCGGCGGCCTTCACAAGCTCCGCGGTCGGGTGGTCAGTGACCAATCTGAGAGTTCCTGCAGACAGCGGAGCAGCGTAGACCTCATCCAGAATGGTCACCGCGGGGTGGTCTTCAGATCCATCCGGGACCCCGTAAACGAAACGGTCCGGACTCAACGTGTCGGACACAGCATGGCCTTCGCGGAGGAACTCTGGGTTCCAGACCAGGTGGGCCCCAGGCTCGTGGTCCTGGACAAGGCGGGCGAGCCGAGCGGCAGTGCCCACTGGGACTGTCGATTTACCTACGACGACATCGCCGGGAGCCAAGTAGGGAAGAATCCCCGAGGTGGCAGCATCTACGTAAGTCATGTCGGCTGCATTCTCGCCCTTCTTCTGTGGGGTTCCGACGCAGATGAAATGTACGGTGTTGCCTGCCGCGGCAGACATGTCTGTGGTGAAGGAAAGACGCCCGGTCGCTTGAACATCGGTGAGGAGCTCTTCGAGGCCAGGTTCGTAAAACGGGGCCCGGGCCGCCGATAGGTCCCTAATTTTTCGCTCGTCCACATCGATGCCGACCACGTCGTGGCCGAGCTTTGCCATGCACGCGGCGTGTACGGCGCCGAGATAACCACAGCCGATGACTGAAATACGCATTGTGTTACCTTCCCAAAACCAGAAAGAACGGCTTTGAGCCGCAGAAGTTGGACCGAATCCAGATCAGACAGCTCCGGTGCTTGCAAATACCGCTTTGAAGGTCTTGATGAGTATCACCACGTCACCCATGAGTGACCAGTTTTCCACGTAATAAAGGTCAAGGCGGATACTCTCCTCCCAACTGAGGTTGGATCGCCCACTAACCTGCCAGAGTCCACTCATCCCAGGACTGACATAAAGCCGACGGTGGGCTGCATCGTCATAGAGGGCAACCTCTCCCTCTCGCTGAGGTCGCGGGCCCACCAGGGACATGCTTCCACCCAAAACGTTGAGCAGTTGGGGGAGTTCGTCCAAGGAGTATTTGCGGAGTATGCGCCCCAAGGGTGTAATTCGCGGGTCGTTTTCGATTTTGAAAAGAGGTTTGTGATCTGACCCTTGTGCCTGAAGTAACGCCGCGAGTTCTGCATCGGCGTTGACCTTCATGGAACGAAATTTCAACATGTCAAACGTAGTTCCGCGCAGTCCAACGCGCTCCTGACGATAGAACACGGGGCCCGGGTCGGTCATCCGAATGAGCAGAGACAACACAAGGATAACTGGGGAGAGGAATGTCACAAGCGCGCCGGCCACGGTGACGTCGAAGGCCCGCTTGGCGACCTTCTTCCCGCCGGTCAGCTTTGGTGTTGAGACATGGATTAACGGCAATCCGGCTACTGGCTGGGTGTGGATTCGTGGACCAGCCACATCGGTGAGGGCAGGAGCTAGGATCATGCCGATGTCCTTTGCCGCTAGCTCCCAGCCAAGGCGCCGCAGGTCTTGCGGATGCATGTTGACCCCGGCGGAGATGGCGACCGAGTCGACATTGGCCTCCAGAATGGTTGCCAGAAGCGAATCAAAGTCGGACTGCGTTCCTGTGACAGGAACGGTGAAGTTTCCAACATCTACGCTAGAAGCGCCAGGCAAATGAACGGATACAGGGCGATAGCCTGCGGCCGGCACGCTATTAAGGGAACGGACAAGGTGCGCCGCAGAGAACGGGTCACCAATGATGAGCACGCGTGAGCCGCTCATTCCGTTCTTGCGTTCGAGACGAAGGTGCTGCCGAACAAACCACCGACCGGCCAACAGACCCAATGCTCCGGCAGGAAAAGCAAGTCCAACAAACCCCCTGGCCGTATCGATTCTCAATGCGTAAGAGACGACGGCCACAAACCCAAATAGCCATGCCGAACTTGCTATTACTCTCTTGTATTCTTCCGTCCCAGAGCCTAGAACCCTTGCTTCTCTGGTTCCCCAGAATTCCAGCATGGTCCACCAACAGGCCATTAGCCCGATTGAGAGGAGAACGTAGTCGACCTCCTTGACATTTCTGTTTTCAATATCGGAGAAGCCAAATCTGATCCCGAATGCACCCACTACAGCCCAAATGACTATGCCGGCGTCAATCAACCTGAGCCGGGACGAGTAGCGGATCCGCCAATCGACTTGTGATCTAGGAACTACCGTACTGTCCTTCGCTTTAGTTTCCATGCTTCAAGCGGCCCCCATCGCTAGTTATCTCAGGATCTAACGTCGCCGACGTTCGCGCGAAACCAGTCGACAGTCTGTCTGACCCCGTCCTTCAGCCCGATGCTTGATGACCAACCCGACTGTGCGAGCTGCGAAACATCCAAGAGCTTTTGGGGTGTCCCATCCGGCTTGGAGGTGTCCCAGAGCATGTCGCCCTGATAACCGACGGCATCGGCCACAATTGATGCAAGCTCCCTAATAGTTACGTCAGTTCCAGTGCCAACGTTGACTTGGGCGGGCCCATCGTAATTCTCCAAAAGGTACAGACATGCTGCGGCCATGTCGTCAACGTGCAGAAACTCCCGGCGGGGTGACCCTGTTCCCCAGTTCGTCACAGTCCGGGCGCCTGATCGTACAGCCTCGTCGTAACGACGTATCAGGGCAGGAAGAACGTGCGAACCCTCAGGAGAAAAGTTGTCGCCAGGTCCGTAGAGATTGGTTGGCATGGCGGAGATCCATGGTAGTCCGTACTGTCGTCGGACAGCCTGGATCTGCATAATTCCAGCAATCTTGGCGATCGCGTAGGCATCATTCGTCGGCTCAAGGTGGCCTGTCAAAAGCGAGTCTTCCCGGATGGGTTGCTCCGCCAACTTCGGGTAGATGCACGACGAGCCCAAGAACAGCAGCCGCTCGACACCGTATTCGAGTGCAGCGTCCAGGACGTTTACTTGAATCCTTAGATTGTCGCTGAGGAAGTCAACGGGATAGGTGCTGTTGGCAAGAATGCCACCGACCTTTGCCGCGGCGAGGACCACATACCTTGGTTTCGTTGCCTCGAAGAAGGAGAAAACGTCTTCGCGGTTCTTCAGATCAAGCTCGGCAGAAGTGCGTCCAACGAGCTTGTCAAAGCCCTCGGCCTCGAGGTTCCGCCAAATAGCGGAACCCACAAGGCCTCTGTGTCCGGCTATGTAGAAAATCGATGACCGGTCAAGCTTGCCCGGAGTGAACTCAGTCCAAGACTTCACTTTCATCTCCAACTTGCAAGGTCAACACTGTCGATCCAGTGGCTCCCAGCATGCTTCAGTGTCTCTATGTCCGCGTCCACCATGATTCGCGCGAGTTCCGGTGTGTGTACCGACGCCTTCCAGCCAAGCTTCTCTCGGGCCTTGGACGCGTCACCCACCAACGCATCTACTTCGGTGGGACGGAGATACCGTTCGTCAAACCGGACGTGGTTTTCCCAGTTAAGCCCGGCGTGTTCGAACGAGATTTGAAGGAAGTCCCGGACAGTGTAGTTGCCTCCAGTAGCCAGTACAAAGTCGTCCGGTTCATCGGCCTGCAGCATGCGCCACATTCCTTCGACGTACTCTGCGGCGTAGCCCCAGTCCCGCACTGCGTCAAGATTTCCCATGTACAGAAGGTCCTGCTTACCTGCCTTGATTGCGGCGACGGCACGGGTGATCTTTCGTGTTACGAAGGTCTCGCCCCGCCGCGGCGACTCGTGGTTAAACAGAATGCCATTGACGGCAAACATTCCGTAGGCCTCGCGGTAGTTCTTCGTGATCCAGTAGCTGTAGACCTTTGCCGCGCCGTAAGGCGATCGCGGGTAGAATGGAGTGTCCTCGTTCTGCGGCGGAGGCGTCGCTCCAAACATCTCTGACGAGGATGCCTGATAGAACTTTGTTTCGATTCCTGACATACGGACGGCCTCAAGGAGCCGGACGGTACCGACGCCTGTGGTGTCGGCCGTGTGCTCGGGCTCATCGAATGAAACGCGAACGTGAGACTGTGCGGCCAGGTTGTAAACCTCAGCGGGCTTGATCTCCGCCAACAGCGTGACCAGACGCGCTCCGTCACTGAGGTCGCCATAGTGAAGGAAAAGCTTCGCCGCTGGGTCGTGCCGATCGACATACAGGTGGTCAATTCTGGCCGTATTGAAGGTTGAAGCTCTGCGGATAAGACCGTGAACCTCATATCCCTTAGAAAGTAGTAGCTCGGCAAGGTACGAACCGTCTTGCCCGGTGATGCCACTAATCAACGCGCGCTTTGCCATTGTGCCCCCATGTTGCAAAAGATGAGTCGCGCGGCCTGACCGCTGCGCGACAGTGCCTGACTCTTGGACCAAAGCATAGCGTTTTGCATACTTTAGCTGAAATCGGATCTATTGTGTCTAGTGGGCGAACATGTGGTTACTCGCCCGGAGGTCCATCGGCGCGACAGCGATACTACGAGCGACACTACGATGAAGTGCATCAGTTCCATTCTGGATGGGACGTGCAGCCCAGACCATCGAACGACGAAGCGGATCTATCGTCCCCCATCGCGCTACCAACTGGAGCGCTAGCTACTTTGCAGGAGTATTCGTGGCGTCTATCGCTAGGTCAGTAGCATCCGGCTCTGCGTGGTCCTACGGTGCGCAAATAGGTGCCATCGTCATGCAGCTAGGATATGCCGCAATCACTTCTCGCCTGGTAAGTGCGCAAGTGTTTGGAACGTATTCAGTGGCCCTACTCATTTCCAATCTTGTCGCCATACTTAGCGTTGCGGGGCTGGGGCAGAGCGTGGCACGAAGCAAGGTCGTGTCGCCGGAAATGCTCCGTGGACTTGGTTCAATCGCCTTAATGTTCGGAGTGATGGCTGCATTGCTGATTAGTCCGTTCGCGGAAGGTTGGGCCCTGTTGTGGGGTGACGAATCAGCCAAAAATTCGATCGTTATTGTCGGCGCCGCCGCGCTATTTGCGCCCAGTGTCGGGCTACTGTCAGGTGTTCTTCGACGGGATGAAAAGTTCAAGGAACTAGCTCAAGGCACGATGTTTTCGACGCTGGCAGCGTTAGTAATCTCTGCTTTTCTGGCAGGAATCACCGGTGTACCAGAGGCGCTCATTGCGGCTCCCGTTATGACGCAAATATTCTCCTACTGTTTCTTTCAAATTGCTGCCGGATGGAGTACCTTGCCTGGTCGATTGAGGCGCGACCTTGTTGGGCATTTGTCTTTCAGTTGGAGAGTGAGTTTGGCAAATTTGATGGCATATGGCATTGAAAATCTGACGCGATTCTCTGTTGCGCGATTTGTAGGGCCGAGCGCTCTCGGCGCTTGGAACAGGGGAGATGTCATGACGACAACGCCTTTCGACAAGCTTCAGAGTGCCATGATGCAGGCCTTGTACCCTCAGTTTCGCCATGATGTCGCCGGTTCGGAGCGAACTCGACGCGTTTGGACTGACATTCTGATTGTCGTCGGATGGGTTACCGCTCCTGCATGCGCATTCTTGGCTGGGGCAATACCAAGTCTTGTCCCACTTATTCTGGGACCGGGATGGAATTTCGCGTCGCAAATCGCTGTTGTCTTGGCGATTGCAGCTGGCTTCAGGGGTGTTTCGATTCAGCTTGCTTCTGCACTCGAGGCTTTGAGTCTATTTCGTTGGATTTGGTCCACGCACGCCCTTCTGCTCCTCGTACAGCTGGTCATGTGCTTTGCCGTATTCCAAACAAGTACGGTTTGGCCGGCAGTCATCGGATGCGTCCTGGTGCCTATTGTTCGTCATGGATTACAAGTATATCTTTGCCGAAAAGCCGGCCTGCTTCATGCCTTTGCCCTTCTCAAGGGATACCTTCAAATTACGATCGTATGCATCTTTTGTGCACTGCTTTCCGGAACAGCTAGTTATGCGACCATTACTTTTCAACTTGGCCCCTTGAATTCATTTCTGCTCTTGTGTGAAGCGACTCTATTGACGGTCCTTGGATTTCTTCTTATGGGCAGGAAACTTCCTATCATTGTAATTCTCCATCGGTATGGGTTGTTTCGTCGAAATATGGACGATGGAAAATAACTAAGACGCCAAGCGTGAACTTCGGGGCAATATTGCACCTAGTGCACTGGTCATAGCCTTCCGGTGCGTCCGGGTTATATTGAACGAGCTGGCTTTTCAGACACTGATGGTTTTATTCAATTGCCACCGGTGTGGCCTTCATCAGGAGGTGCGGACGGCATCGGGAGTGACGGCGCACCGCCGAGGCCGGCTGCCCGTGCTGTGGCGTCATTAGCACCCGCGTGCATTCCCGCAGGCCCCAGCGTGCGCGACATCCCGGTCGCGGGCCCGGTCGAAGTGGTCTGGGCCAAGCGGAGATTCTTCTGCGATGGGTGTCTGTGCCCGCGGCGGACATTCACCGAGGAGACCGCCCAGGTGCCGCGCCGTGCACGGTCCACCCGCCGGCTCCGTGCGGTTCTTCCGCGCCCCGGCCACCAAGGCCTGGCAACGCTACGAACCACGGAGAGCCGCCATCGTTGATCTGGACACCGGACAAGTCCTGGGGATCGTGGACGGCCGCGACAGCGAGGTCGTCGGAGACTGGCTGTTCGCCCGTCCGCTACAGTGGCGCCTGGGCGTGCAGGTCGTCGCGATCGACCCCTCGGCGGCATTCCGCAAGGCCCCGCGGATCTGGCTGCCGCGCACCGCTGTCTCGGTCGACGCGTTCCATTTGGTCAAGCTCGGCAACGACATGCTCACCGAAGTCCAGCAACGACTCACCCAGCAGGTCCACGGCCGGCGTGGACGCGCCAGCGCCCCGGTCTGGGCCAGCCGGCGCGGCTGCTCCTGCGCGGCGCCGATACACTCTCGGACCGGGCCCGGAACAGGCTCAGCACCGTGTTCGCCACCGACGACGCCACCGGGAAGCTGCAGGCCGTCTGGCAGGTCAAGGAACAACTGCGGGTTCTGTTGCGCACCGGCTCCCTGGACGATGCCGCGGCAGCAAAGATCGAACTTGAGGAACTGGTGAAGAAGGCAGCACGGCCGGAGACGAACAGGCTCTACCGCACCGTCTGCCGGTGGTGGAAAGAGATTGAGGTGCTCATCATTACCGGGGCCACGACAGGCAAGGTAGAGGCCAACAACACCGCGATCAAGAACATCAAACGCAAATCAGTTAACCGGCCTTCGATGACCGGACACGCCACGAATTTCCAGAAGCCTCG
>NZ_JARVRF010000072.1 GCF_030209835.1 Arthrobacter sp. efr-133-R2A-120
CAGGGCGTTGGCCAAGGTGAGGGGCTTGTCCTGGCGGATGTCATTGGGAACCGCGACATCCACCAGGCCATCAACGGAGTCGTAGCCGACGGCCTTGAGCATGATGTCAACATCGGTTTGCCGTCGTGAGCCGATATGCCGGTCTGCAAAAGCGGTGGGGGTTGAATGAATAGTCAAAGGGAACTCCAAGGTAGGGCCGGCCACAATGGCACGGCTTCGATTTGGGTTCCTCCCCGCTCTGTATCGGACCTGAGAGATTCCGCAGAACGCATTGTCACGTTGTGTTCCGCTTGCACCGTCGGTGAGCCGGACCGAAGCCAGGCTGCTTTCCAGAGTTGCCTCGCCGCGGCGGTACGGGGGCCTGAGAGATTCCTGGGGAGGATTTGCTCCTACGGCGCCTGCCCGGTTGATGACTGGGAGGACTCTCCCGCCACGGTTCGAAAGGCATATTCAGATTTGGGTGATTCGGCTCACACCATACACACAACGCCAGCGCCGGGGCAACATCGCATCCGGTATCGGAAATAGTGATCGACAAACGGCATCAAGCGGGGACAAACGAAGCAAAGCCGGAGTTGACATTCCTTAGTGAGCTATCCCACACTGGGTCGGGTGGCCGCCCTGAAGGAGCCGGCCACGGACGGTACAAGCCGGCCCCAAGACCGCGATCCTTGAGAATCACGCAGTTCGTAGAGCGTCGTGTGGTTTGAATTCCTCCACGCCTGCGTGATTCGCTCCACCCAAACTGAATACGCTGATGATCTGCGGCGGGAGAGTCCTGCCAGTACATTCTGCAGTCGCCGTAGGAGCAAATCCTCCCCAGGAAACTCTCAGGCCCATGTACCGCCGCGGCAAGGCAACTCTGGAAAGCAGCCTGGCTTCGGTCGGGCTCACCGACGGTGCAAAGCGGAACCATGCGAAAGCACGAGGCCGCGGAATCTCTCAGGTCCCATACAGAGCGGGGAGGAACCCCGAATCATCGTGGCACCATGATGCCACTTGAACGATGGAGTTCCTCATGACGATTCATCAACCGCCCGCCATAGCTAGTGAAACACCGCATCTTGAACGGCAGCTCAGCAACCGGCACATCCAGCTGATTGCAATCGGCGGGGCCATCGGCACAGGCCTGTTCATGGGCTCCGGAAAGACCATCTCCGCAGCCGGGCCGTCCGTGATCTTCGTGTACATGATCATCGGCTTCATGCTGTTCTTCGTCATGCGCGCCATGGGCGAACTGCTGCTGTCCAACTTGCACTACAAATCCTTCAGCGACTTCGCCGCTGACCTCCTCGGTCCGTGGGCAGGTTTCTTCACGGGTTGGACATACTGGTTCTGCTGGGTAATCACCGGTATCGCGGACGTCATTGCGATCGCGGGCTACTCAAAGGAACTCTGGCCGAGCCTCCCGCTGTGGATTCCGGGCCTGGCCACCATCGCGATCCTGCTGCTGTTGAACCTGACCACGGTGAAGGCCTTCGGCGAGACAGAATTCTGGTTCGCTCTCATCAAAATCATCGCGATTGCGGCACTGATCGTTGTGGGACTGTTCATGATTTTCAGCGGGTTCCAGTCCGAGGCCGGACCAGCAAGCCTCACCAACCTCTGGAGCCACGGCGGCTTCTTCCCACACGAATTCATGGGCTTCGTGGCCGGCTTCCAGATCGCGGTCTTCGCGTTCGTGGGCATTGAGCTTGTCGGCACCACTGCGGCAGAAGCCAAAGACCCGGAGAAGAACCTGCCCAGGGCGATCAACTCTATCCCGGTGCGCGTGCTCCTCTTCTACGTGGGCGCCCTCATCATCCTGATGTCCGTCACTCCTTGGACCCAGTTCGCCGCCGGCCACAGCCCATTCATCGCCATGTTCTCCTTGGCCGGCCTCGGCGCAGCCGCCACCGTGGTCAACTTGGTGGTGCTGAGCTCGGCCATGTCCTCGGCCAACTCCGGTATCTACTCCACCTCGCGCATGGTGTACGGCCTGGCCCAGGAAGGCGACGCCCCAGCCCTTTTCAGTGGCCTGTCCCGGCGGAAGGTTCCCCGCAACGCCCTGTTCCTCTCCTGCGTGCTTCTGCTCTCCGGCGTCGTCCTGATGTACGCGGGACAGGACGTCGGCAAGGCCTTCGACATGGTCACCACCGTGTCCGCCGTCTGCTTCGTCTTCGTCTGGTCCATCATCCTTGCCAGCTACATCGCATTCCGTCGTCGTCGCCCGCAGCTGCACGTCGCGTCCAAGTTCAAGATGCCCGGCGGACTGCCCATGGTGTGGGTGGTCTTCGCGTTCTTCGCCTTTGTGCTCTGGACGCTGACCACCCAGCCGGACACGCTGACGGCATTGCTCTTCACGCCGGCCTGGTTCATCATGCTCGGCGTCGCGTGGTTCTTCCTGCGCCGCCGTCCAGCCCACCTGGCCCGTTACGCGAGGTTCCAGGACGAGCTCCAGTCGGACCAGTATGCCGCAGACGTGTCCATCCGCGCGGGTGCCCGGAGCGGACAATAACAGCCACCTCGCAAATCAACAGCCAGGCACCCTGGCCGTGCCCGATGGACTAAAGGAGAAGGCCGCCGTCGCTCGCTTCACCCAGCGAGCGAGGGCGTCGTCCTCTCCGGGGCGGGGGCTTACTTGTGCATGGCCTCATGAATCTGGAGCGCAAACCAAAGCTGGGCCAACGTGGACGTTTCGGTCATGTCGAGCCCCGTCAACTCGCTGATTTTCCGGATGCGGTAAATGATGGTTTGGCGATGGGCGAAAAGCGCAGCGGCAGTCTTTTGCCACGACCTCTGGGTGTCCAGGTAGGTCTTCAAGGTCACGATGAGATCGCCTTCCTGGCTCTGTTCATACGTGAAGATCGGGCCGAGCAGCCGCTGAACCAACGCCGTCCCCTCCTCGAAACTGGTAAGCCCCAGCCACGAGGGCCCCTCGGCGTAACGGGACAGGTTCACGGCATTGCCTTTCGCTGAACCGAGCGCCCACAACGATTCCTGGAGCGCACGTTGGACGCCCCCGGCAGAAGTAGGCGAGCTGATGCCAATCCAAACCCCGGGCCCCGCGCAGTGGATCAAAACGTCAGCGGCCACCGCTGCTGATATCGCCACATGAAGTGTATTGAAACGCCTCAGGCAAGCGGCCTGAAGGCCGTGGCGCCACAGTTCGACGTGAATGTTCGCCAGCCGTTCGCCGTCGTCGGCCCCTATCGAAACCACCGCCAAATTCTGCGCCGGAACATCAAAAGCGGCGAGCCTGACCTCCAGTTCCGCGATCCCGAGACGTCCATCGAACGCCTGCATGAGGAATTCGCCCGCCAGGCGATGCCGGCCTTCCAAGGACAGGGCCGACCGTGAGAGTTCCAGCCCCAGCACCGTTGCCGCATGCAGAAGCACGACGGCGTCAGGGTGCGGGTCGCTTTTCGGCAGCACCACTAGCACCGCATTGGCGTGGGTAGGGATGTCCATCATCAACACGTGCCGGTCCCGCAGCCGATGCCATTGGAACTTCTTCCCGGTCATGGGTATCTGCCCTGTCAAGGGGGCCAATTCCGTCTGCAGAAAGTCCGGCAGCGGATCACCATCCGGATGCCAGGGATGAAGGCAGCGCCGGTCCACGACGAACAGATCCGCATCGAGCTCGGCCTCGAGGCCTTGGATAAGGCCCTGCCAATGGTCCCCGGATGTTCCCGCCGTACGGAGCAGGTCATAGACCCGGGCCGTCTGACGCAGGCGCCGCGATTCCTCCAACAAGGAGGCCTCAGCCACCGCCCGCGCGATAGCGATGAAGGGCAACGGATATGGAATGCTAATCAGCGGCAGCGGCAGCTGCTCGCAGGCCGCCAGAAACTCGGGCAACAACTCGGGGGCATGCATCTTTTCCCCGATGGCCAGGGCGCTGGCCCCTGCGTCGACGAGCGCCTCGGCGAGCGCTACCTGGCCTTGGGCGTCGGACGGGATGGACAGGCCGTTGGTCATCATCAGTTCGCCGCCAGTGACCCATTCCCACAGCCTCGGCAGGTCAGAAGTGTGTGCCCACGTGATTCGGTTGTCCCTGCCTGTGGATCCGGCCAAAAGCGTGAGTCCGAGCTGGGGTTCCGCCACGAGCTCAGCCACAGTAATCGCCATGAAATATGCTCCCAGCGCGTTGGTTTCCAGACAATTCAGGCGCCCTTAGACAAATGTATAAGAGCCCCGGCCATTTGTAGTCAATCTACAGCTATACGCCGTGATGCACGTCACTAAGAATTGGATTACCTACTTCCCGCTCAAAGGCGAGCACCCCTCCCAACACCGAAACGCTGCGGGCATCGCAGCTCGGCAGCACTGCACAAAGGATCCCGGAATGACAACGCACAAGCCCATCGGTCCCGTCGACGCAACAAAAGTCCCCCGGTATGCAGGCCTCGGCACCTTCGCCAGGCTCCCCCAAATCGACCGCGTTCCGGACTACGACATTGCGATTGTCGGCGTTCCGTTCGACGGCGGAACGTCCTACCGGCCAGGCGCCCGGTTCGGTCCTGCCGCAGTCCGCGAAGCCTCCCGGCTGCTGCGCCCCGGCTACCACCCCGAACTGGACGTCGAGCCTGTATACGAAGTCCAGGTTGTCGACGCTGGCGACATCGCCTGCACGCCTTACGACATCACCCGGGCCGTCCGCGAAATCGAAGAGCAGGCACTCCCCCTGATCGGCGAGGACAAGAAGCTCATCTCGATCGGTGGCGACCACACTATCGCCCTCCCGATGCTCAGGGCCTTGAACAAGGTCCACGGGCCGGTCGCGTTGCTGCACTTCGACGCCCATCTGGACACCTGGGACACTTACTTCGACCAGCCGGTCACCCACGGAACCATCTTCCGGCGGGCTTTTGAAGAAGGCCTCCTTGTGGAAGATAGGTCCATGCACGTCGGCATCCGCGGGCCGGTCTACGATCGCAACGATTTCCTCCGCGACCACGAATTCGGATTCCAAATCATCCGCTGCTCGGATCTGGATGTCATCGGTGTTCCAGCAGCCATCCAACGGGTCAAGGAGCGACTCGGCGACACCCCGGTCTACGTCTCCATCGACATCGACGTCCTGGACCCGTCCTACGCGCCGGGCACCGGCACTCCCGAGATGGGCGGGCTCCACTCGCGCGAACTTCTGGCACTGCTCCGCGGCCTGAACGGCATCAACATCGTCGGAGCAGACGTCGTCGAGGTCGCTCCGGCCTACGACCACGCAGACATCACCACGGTAGCCGCGGCGACCCTCGTCTTCGACCTTCTCGCGCTGATGGTGAATCGCGGCAAGGCCGAGACGAACGCCGTCCGCGAATTGCAAGCAGCCTCCTGGACCGCATCATGAGCACCCGAAGCAATCCCGCCGCGGCCACCGAAGCGCCCCGGCTCGAAGACAAGACCATTCAGCCCATCCCGTTGAATGAACGCCACGGGAAAGCCCGGGACCTCTTCACCATCTGGTTCGGTTCCAACATCATGATCATGACTATCGTCACCGGCGGACTCGCAACAACGGTGTTCGGGCTCAGCTTTGTGCCCGCCATCGTGGGAATCATCCTTGGAAACGTCATCGGTGGCATCTTCATGGCGCTCCACTCCGCCCAGGGACCGCAATTGGGCGTGGCGCAGATGATCCAGACCCGCGGCCAATTCGGCTCCTTCGGGGCGCTGCTGATCGTGGTCATCGTGGTGATCATGTACGTCGGATTCTTCGCCGCGAACCTTGTCTTTGGCGGCGAAGCAATGGCCGCGGTCAGCCCGGACATCAGTGTTGACGCAGGAATCATCATCATCGGCGTCGTGAGCGTTGTTGCCACGATTTTCGGCTACCGGCTCATCCACGCCTACGCACGCTTCCTAAGCATCGTGGCTGGTTTGGCGCTGCTGCTCGCCTTCGTCTGGATCATGTTCGTCCACGGGCTGCCCGCCACCTTCCTGTACCAGGGAAACTTCAACTGGGTTGGCTTCATGGCCACCGTCTCCGTATCCGCCTTGTGGCAACTCGCCTACGCTCCCTACGTCTCGGACTACTCCCGCTACATGCCTCAAGGCACCGGATCGGCCCCGGCGTTTTGGGCCTCCTACTCAGGCTGCGTCCTAGGCACGCTCTTCCCGATGCTCCTGGGTGCCTTGGTGGGAACCCTCGCGGTCACGATGGGCGCAGACGCTGGCAACGTCGAAATCGTCGGCAGCATGGGAGCGTTGCTCCAGCCATGGACACTGGCAGTCGTGGGAATCTTCTGCCTCGGCGTTGCAGCGTCGAACGCCATGAATCTCTACTGCGGCGTCCTGTGCAGCCTCACTATTGGGCAGACGTTCAAGCCGAACTGGTTGCCTCGCGCCAAGACCCGAAGCGTTGCGGCAATCATCCTCTTTACACTCGCACTCCTGATCTCGCTGTTCGCACGCGACAATTTCATCCTCTTTTACACCAACTTCCTCTCCTTCCTGATGTACGTGCTGGTTCCCTGGACGGCCATCAACCTGGTGGACTACTACCTCCTCCGGCACGGCGATTACAGGGTTGAGGACTTCTTCAAGCGCGACGGCGGAGTGTACGGCCGCTTCAACTGGGTAGCGATCGGTTCCTACGTGGCAGGTGCCCTGGTCCAGCTCCCATTCTCGGCAACAGCGATCTACACCGGGCCCGTCGCGGCGGCCATGGGCGGCGTGGACCTCTCCTGGATTATCGGCCTCGTCGTGGTTGCTCCGCTCTACTACGTCGCGGCACGCACCTTCCGGAAGAAGACCGCGGTCGTACCGTTTCAGGCCCCCGCACTCGCAAGCGACTTGGTCTAACGCACCGCAGGCCTAGCCCCGCTCTCCCCATAAACTCCCGACGCCACGACCGGCGCCAGAAAACAAAGGCAAAAATCATGACACTCATTGACACCGAACAGTTCACCGTCCGCCGCGTCAGCGAAGGCAACAACTCCCCTGCGTCCCACAACGTCTCGGGCATCTTGCCACTGCCTCTGCCTCCCGGCGGGCACTTCATTGGCGGATCGTTTGTTCCGGGCTCTTCCACCCACTTCATCGATGTCGTAGACCCCACCACTGAACAGGTCATCGCCTCCGTCAAGGCCGGCACAGCCGCAGATGTTGACGTTGCTGTTGAAGCAGCCGTGGCGGCGCAGAAATCCTGGGGCGCCACCACACCGAAGGAGCGGTCCGAGGTCCTGAACCTGATCGCCAACATCATTGACGCCAATCGTGAAGCCTTCGAAATCATCGAGTCCGCCAACACCGGCAAGCCGCGAACCGTTGCGGAGGACGATGTCTCCAGCACCATTGACACTTTCCGTTTCATGGCCGGAGCGTCCCGCACGCTGACGTCCATGGCTGGCGGCGACTATGCAACCGGGCACACCTCGGTGATCCTCAGGGAGCCCGTGGGCGTGGTTGGCGTCATCACCCCGTGGAACTACCCGCTCCTGATGGCTGCCTGGAAGATCGCGCCCATCCTGGCCGCCGGAAACAGCATCGTCCTCAAGCCGTCCGAGCAGACGCCGCTCTCGACCCTCAAACTTGCAGAACTTCTGGCCGGACGCATTCCGGACGGAATCCTCAATGTCGTGACGGGACAGGGCCGGACCGTCGGACAGCGGATTTCCGAACACCCCGACGTTGCCCTCGTCGCCTTGACGGGGAGCGTTGTCAGCGGACAGGCCGTGGCGGAGACGGCGGCCAAATCAGTCAAGCGCGTCCATCTGGAACTCGGCGGCAAGGCTCCGGTTGTTGTGTTTCCCGACGCCGACATCCGCGCTGCCGCGGCCGGCGTGCGAAACGCAGGCTATTGGAATGCCGGCCAGGACTGTGGCGCTGCATGCCGCGTACTTGTGCACGAGTCGGTGGCTGCCGAGTTCACGGAACACCTGGTGCGCGAAGTCAGCACCCTGGTGGTCGGGGCCCCGGAGGCAGGGGACGATGTGGAAATCGGACCCATGATTTCCCGCCCACACTTCGAACGCGTCAAGGAATCGCTCGCCGAGGCAAAAGCTGCTGGCCTGCACATGGCCATCGGCGGTTCTGCGTTGGAAGGGCCTGGTTACTTCATCGAACCCACGGTCATCAGCAACGTCCCGGCCGGGGCGCATGTTGCCACCCACGAGATCTTTGGCCCTGTGGTCACCGTCGAGACTTTCAATTCCACCGAAGAGGCAATCACCCGGGCGAACGAAAGCCCCTATGGACTCTCCGCCTCGGTATGGACCCGGGATTCAAGCCTCTCGTTGAGCGTTCCAAAGCAACTCGACTTCGGTACGGTCTGGGTCAATTCGCACTTGGTGTTGGCTTGCGAGGTACCGTGGGGCGGATTCAAGGGATCCGGCTACGGCAGGGACCTCTCGCTTTACGCCCTGGACGATTACTCCCGCACCAAGCACGTCATGATCAACCACGGCGCATGAGCGTTCAAACAAGCAACGGAGCTTAGCAATGACCACCGCGAACCTTCCCCACACATCATCCTCGGCACGCGCAGCCACCCCGCCGGCCCCTTTCGGAACAGACGTCACCTGGACCAACTGGGGCGGGAACCAGAGCGCCACGCCAGCCTTCACCGTCCGGCCGAGGACTGAACAAGAAGCGCTCGACGCCGTTCGTTTCGCGATCCGCGAAGGCTTGCCCGTGCGGGCGGTCGGCTCGGGGCATTCGTCCTCGCCACTGGTTCAGACGGGGGGCGTCCTGATGGACATGTCCGCACTATCGGGGATCACCGGAAGCGACCCTGTCCGGCGTCGTGCCAGAGCCCTTGCCGGCACCACCATCAATGCCTTCGGCGATCCGTTGTGGGAGCAAGGCCTCGCGCTGGCCAACCAAGGCGACATTGATAAGCAGCAGATCGCGGGGGCACTCTCAACCAGCACCCACGGCTCCGGGAAGGATCTGGGGAGCTTCTCGTCAAGCCTCCGTTGGGTGAAGCTGATCAATGGTTACGGCGAGATCGTCGAAATCGGCGAGGGGCAGCTCCGCGAACTCAAGGCCGCTCAGGTAGCTTTGGGTACGCTCGGGATCTTCCTCGAGGTGGAGTTGGCGGTTGAGGACCGCTACTACCTGCAAGAACAAATCACGTACCCCACTTGGGCCGAGACCACCGCAACGTGGCAGTCCGACATCGACGCGAACAGGCATTACTCGTTCCTCTGGTGCCCGGAAGAAGGCTCGTGCGAGCTCCTGGACCTCCCTGGAGCGCCAGGCCTGAGCATGGCAAACCGCAGCTACACCAAGCGGTACAACATCGCGCAGATCCAGGACGAGCAAATTTCGGGTACGGAAGGTGCCCGGCTGGACCGTTCGTACCGTATTTACCCGGGCGGATTCACCACGCCGTTCCATGAACTCGAGTACTTTGTGCCGAGCGACGTTGGACTGGCCGCTGTCGAGGCCGTCCAGGACCTGATCCGAACCAAGCACTCTGACCAGAAATACCCCGTGGAGGTTCGCTGGGTGAAGGCCGACGAGGGCTACATGTCCCAGTTCCAGGGACGCGACACCACCGTCATCACCCTGACTACCGAACCCGGGACGGACTACTGGCAGTTCTTCCGTGATGCCGATGCGGTGCTGCAGGAATTCGAGCCACGTGCACACTGGGGAAAGATCCATTTCATGACCAGGAGCCGTTTGGAACGCCTCTACCCGGAGTTGGACACCTTTATCCAAGTACGGAGGGAGTTCGATCCGCGCGGAATATTCCTCAACGACCACACCCGTGCCCTTCTAGGCTGACCGAGCGAAATTGGGTCCGATACACCCGTTTGAAACTTTGGAATGGTAGTTTGATCTCTGATTTAGCCAGAGACTCGTACCCACCGGAGGATATTCCATGCTCAAAGGTTTCAAGGACTTCGTTCTTCGCGGCAACATCATCGAACTGTCCATTGCCGTCGTCATCGGCACCGCGTTCACAGCCTTGGTGGCGGCTTTCACCACCAACATCGTCAACCCGGTCATCGCCGCCGCCGGCGGGGTCAACGCCGAGGGCCTGGGCTTTTCGATCTGGCCGGACAACGCGAAGACATTCGTCAACTTCGGCGCCGTCATCACGGCGTTCGTAACCTTCCTGATCACGGCCGCCGTGGTGTACTTCATCTTCGTGGCGCCCATGAACAAGATCAACGAACTGACCAAGCGCCGCGCCTCCATCGAAGAACCGGAGGACGAACCGCTGCCGGCCGACACCGCCCTGCTTGTTGAAATCCGCGACCTCCTGACCGAGCTTGCCGCCGCGAACAAGAGCAACGAGAACGCCCGCTAATTTTCGGGCGCTACGGCCAGTTCGGCGCGTCCGGTCGGCGCCGAACTGGCCCACATGGGTGCTGCCCAAAATCGTGACGCAGACGCAACCCACCTGAAACAGGGCTCGGGCACGATAGTGCCATGAAGCCGAACACGAGGACTTCCGCTACAGCCGAGCTCTCCTGCGAAGTGTGTGGCCAGATGCCCGAGGCTCCGAAGGCACGGGTCACCGTGGCCCAAATCGCCGTGATGCTGCCCATCGAACTTCTCGTGCACGCCGTCGTGGTTGAAACGCAACTTCCTTACCTGGCCAAGGTGCTCCTCCTGACGGTGACCGCGACGGTCCTGGTCATCTGGGTCGCCGAGCCCTCCGCGGCCAGGATTCTGCGGCGCTGGATCCACGCGCCGGCCCTCCGCCACCGCAGGAAGCTCCATTCGGCCCCGGCGCTTTGGCGGGCGAGGACCGTGCTCCGTGACCGGCCGGGGTCCCTCCAACGCATCACCCAATCGCTCGCTCGGACTGACATCAACATCCTCAGCATCCATGTCCACCCCGTGGATGGCGCCGTCCTGGACGAATTCGTGTTGTCCGCCCCGGGCCACCTCGGCGAGCAGGAGCTGCTGAGAGCGCTCGACGACGGCGGCGGCCGGGATTCGCACGTGTGGCCTACCACGGCACTCGCTATGGCGGACGGCCAGACCAAGGCCCTGAGCCTGGCTGCCCGGATCGCCGACAACCCCGACGAACTGCCGCTGGCGGTTGCGGAACTCCTCTCGGCGAAAATCGTCACCCAGGAACCTGTTGGGTCGGCCGCTGAGGCGGGCGCCGCCGTCGGGCCCTCCACGACGCTCCTCAAGATTCCGACCGCCTGGCACGGACCGCTCCTGTTCTCCCGGCCGGGCGAGCCGTTCACGCCGGCGGAATCGGCACGCGCACATCGGCTCGCCGAGTTGGCGGAAATCCTGGCGCACACCCGGAGCGCCGACGCCAAAGACCGGGACTAAACCGGCCGACAACTGGAAGGTGGTGGCGGGATGAGCGCCATGGACATGAGGGAGTTGGATTCCGCAGGTGTGTCCGTTCCCGGCCAGCCCGGCGCCGAGGCGGTGGCCACGAGCCGGGATCCCCACCACTGGGGCCGGGCGATGGCCGTTGCCATCAGCAAACTCGCGGACCAGTTGGCAAGCGAGGACGGGCATGAAGCCCTCGTAGGCCGGGATCTACGGCTCCGCATCACGACGGATCCGGACGGCGTACGCATCACGGTCTGGTGTTTGCCGAAGGAGTAGCGAAGACCCAGGGGCACCCGGATTTCGCATCGTGAACCCGAGGCAGGTGCCGGCAATTTCCGCAGGTACAGTTTGTCGGGTGACTACGAAGATTGATCTTGAGCGTGCTGCCAATACCCTCCGGGCGTGGGCATTGGATGAAGACCTGAAGCAACGTGTCATGTCCACCCCAGCCTTGGCGACAATGGCTTCACGCGTGGCAAGGCGATACTCGGCCGGGGACACCGCGGCTGACGCCATCGAGGTAGCTGCGGCGGCGGTGGCCCGCGGGCATGCCGCCAGTATCGAATACGCCGGCGAGAGCGTGCGCAACGCCGAGCTCGCACGCTCGGAAGCAGCGGTGTTCCTTGAGCTGGGCGCTACCCTCGGGAAGAGCGGCGTACCGAGCACCATCTCTTTTGATCTGTCCCACCTCGGCGCTCTCGTGGACCGCGATCTGGCCCTCCACCATGTACGCCAGCTTGCCGCGATCACTGAACCGTACGGAACGGGGCTGATGATCTCAGCCGAAGGTTCGGATCGGACCGATTTGGTCCTCGACCTGTACGAAGAGCTCGCAGCCGAGATCCCCCGCGTCGGCATCACACTCCAAGCCCGCCTGCACCGCACCCCCGGAGACCTCGAGCGGGTCCTTCGTTACCCGGGTACGGTCCGGCTGGTCAAAGGCGCGTTCCTTGAACCCGAGTCCGTCGCCTACCCTCGCAACAGCGTCGAACTCACTGCCGCCTACCTCGACCTGGCGAGCCAGCTCATCCTCTCCGGCCACTCACTCTCGCTCGCGACGCACGACGGCGAACTCGTCAACACGCTCATCGCCAGGCACGGCGAGGCACTGAAGACCGACGCGATTGAATTCGAGATGCTCCTCGGGCTGGGGACCGATCTACTGGACCGGCTCCACAGGGACGGCTACAGGACGCGCGAGTACGTCATCTTCGGTGGCGAGTGGTGGCTGTACGTCCTCAACCGCATCGCGGAACATCCCGAGCGGGCGCTGACCGCTCTCGCCGACCTCAACCCGAGCTAGGCCCTCCCGATCCTGGGCGCCTCTCGACGCCCTAAACGTCTCGTTACCCGCTAAACGCCTCGTGACCCGGGATATCCCTATCGACACCGGTATTCCCGCGTCGCCAGACTTTCTCCTCGTCGCTTAACCAGTTGCGCGTCGTGGGGTAGACAGCGCGTCGTGAGGTAGACAGCGCGTCGTGAGGTCGGGAGCGCGTCGGCAGGTAGGAACACGCGCGAACACCCCGGTATCCCATGCCCCACCCGGGCAAGCCTAGGGATCGTGTCGGTATCCCATTCCCTGCGCCACTTGGGTGAGTGAGCCTACATTCCGCCATACTTCACGCCCGGTCACATTCTGTTTCTTCGCTTTGTATACCAAAACTCTTGACAGTGCGCCGGGTCACATCTAATTTTGATTTTGGGATCCCAAAGCGGGATCCCAAATGGACCCAACGAACCGGCAGCGTCCCTCCTCCCAGAAAGAGGACCGGCCGCTACAGTTGCCGCCGGCGCGAGTCCGGCTGCCGCGGCAACCCGCACCCAGCTCAACAAGTCAAGACTTTCCCCGCTCCTCAAACTCCCCCTGAAGGAGAAACTGTGTCTCTCCAAAACACCGAAACAGAAGCGCATGCCGTCGAAGGAAAAGCAGAAGAAAAGGACGGCGTGCAGCGACGCACGAGCGTCCGTTGGAGGCTCTTCGTCCTGCTGCTGATCCTGGTAGCCGTCAACTACATCGACCGCGGCTCCATTTCCGTGGCATTGCCCATCATCCAAAAGGAATTCAACCTCGCACCGGAGCTCGTCGGGCTCCTGCTTTCGGCATTCTTCTGGACCTATGCCCTCATGCAGATCCCGGTCGGCTTGCTCATCGACAAGTTCGGCCCCCGCAAGGTCGTCACGGCGTCGTGCATCGGCTGGGGTGCCGCAACGGCAGCATCCGGCCTGGCCGGCGGCTTCCTCAGCATGTTCATCGCCCGCCTGGGGATCGGCGTCGCTGAAGCGGGCGTCATGCCGGCCGGCGGCAAGCTCAACGCCATCTGGATGCACAAGAAGGAACGCGGCCGCGGCGCCACGATCCTCGACGCAGGCGCCCCGCTCGGCGCCGGCCTGGGCGGCATCCTCATCACTTGGCTCATCGCCTCAACCGGCAGCTGGCGCTACTCGTTCATCATCGCCGGCGCGGCCACCGTCCTCATGGGCCTGGCGGTCTGGTGGTACGTCCGGGACAATCCGCGCAACCACAAAGCCGTCAACGCTGCCGAGGCCGACTACATCGAGGCCTCCCACGCCGAGGAGGACGCCGAGGCCACGAAGGACGGCGTCCAGGGCAAGCGCGCACTTCTCCCCTACCTGAAGTTCCGCTCTTTCTGGGCCATGTGCTTTGGCTGGCTCGGATTCAACGGCGTGTTCTACGGCCTGCTGACGTGGGGCCCGCTCTACCTGGCCCAGGCCAAGCACTTCAACCTGAACACCATCGGCTGGTCCACCTTCGTGATCTTCGGTGCAGGCTTCGTCGGCGAAATCCTCGGCGGCGCCATCGCTGACAAGTGGCGCGCAGCCGGCGCCTCGGCCAACCTGGTCATGCGCACGCTGCTGGGCATCTCCAGCGTCGTGGTGGTCGGCGGCCTGGTTGGCGTGACGGTCGTCGCAGACCCGATCACCGCCGTCGTGCTCCTCTCGGTGGTCCTGTTCTTCCTGCGCTGGGTGGGGCTCTTCTGGTCCATCCCGGCCATCCTCGGCGGCCGCACCAACGCTGGCGTCCTGGGCGGTGCCATGAACTTCAGTGGCAACATCGCAGGGTTCGTCACCCCGATTGTGGTAGGCCTGATTGTCGGGGCCACCGGCTCCTACACCTGGGCACTGCTGTACTTTGTAGGATCCGCCGTGATCATGGGCGTCTCCGTCCTGACCCTGAACTACAACAAACGGCTTCCGGTCTAACTCGCCTGACCGGGCCGGCCGTGCGGTCCTGAACCGCCGCACGGCCGGACGCCTCCGGGTTGCCGGGCGCAATGACCCAAAAGAACACGAATGGAGCAAAGATGCTGATTGCAGAAGAAACCCCCACCGCGGACCGTCCCCTCCGGGAATCCGTGCGGGACGCCATCCGTTCGCGAATCTTCGAGGGTCACTACGCGCCCGGCACCCGGCTGGTGGAGAGGGACCTCGCAGCCGAATTCAACGTGTCGCGACTCCCCATCCGCGAAGCCCTCCGCATGCTGCGGCAGGAAGGCCTCATCCAGGACCGGGCCTCCCGCGGTTCCGAAGTGGCAGGCTTGAGCCCCAAAGACGTCGAGGACCTCTTCGACGTCCGCCAGTCACTCGAAGTCCTCGCCTGCCGCCTGGCAGCGGCCCGCGCCACGGACAAGGACCTCAAGCACCTGGCCGGGCTCCTCGATGAAGCCGATCGCTTCCTTGCGAAAGGCTCAATCCTCGAGGCGCACCGCGCCAACAGTGAATTCCACGATGCCATCACGGCCATCGCCAACAACGATTTTCTCCGCACCGCGTTGGAACCGCTCCAAGGCCGTATGCACTGGCTTTTCCGCCACGTGGACGACCTGCCGGAACTGATCCAGGAACACCGCGATCTCTACGCCGCCATCGCCAGCGGCGATGCGGAGCGCGCCGCTACCCAATCGGCGTCGCACATTGGAAAGTACCGCGAGCAGTTCCCCCAGAACGAGCCCGCCACAGAACTCAAGCTGCAAGGCAAACGACCATGAAATTGCTAGTCATCAATCCCAACATCAGCGCGGATGTCACCGCGCTGATCGACGCCGAAGCCCGCCGCTCGGCGGGGGCTGACACCGAGCTGATCGTCCGGACCGCCGGACATGGCGTCGAATACATCGAGACCCGCTTCGAAGCCCTCATCGCAGCCGGGGCCGTCGCCGAAATCATCGCCGAGCACTGCGGGGGCGATCCGGCGGCGGACCGCATAGACGGTGTCGTCGTGGCCGCCTTCGGCGACCCCGGGATGCCCGCCCTCAAGGAGCTCACCGAAGTGCCCGTCATCGGGATCACGGAAGCCGCCCTCTGCGCCGCGGCCCTGCAGGGCCAACGCTTCTCCATCATCTCCATTTCGGACCGCATCACTGCTTGGTACCGGGACTGCGTGGAGCATTTCGGGCTTGGCAGCCGGCTTGCTTCAATCCGTTCCATCAACCAGAGCCTCAACGGCATCGGCACGGTGCAACAGGATTTCAAGGAAACCCTCCTGGCGCTGAGCCGGCAGGCGGTCGCGGAGGACGGCGCCGACGTCGTCATTCTGGCAGGTGCCCCGCTTGCGGGACTCGCACGCGAGCTTGAAGGACAGATCCCCGTGCCCGTGGTGGACGGGATCTCCGCCGGGATCCGCATGACCGAAGCGGTTGTGGCGCTGCAATCCGGTTTCCACCGCCAAGGCGCTTTTGCCCCGCCGCCCGTCAAGCACCGCCGGGGGTTGTCCGAAACCCTCGACGCCGCCCTGACCGCCATCCAGTCCGCCGCCAGCACCTCAGTTACCGCCAATGCTGTCGCAGCGGCCGTTCCAGCCGGAAAGTAGGGATCACCGTGAACATCCCCGATCTCGTCATCGCCCACGGCACCGTAGTCAACAGCTTTGGCCGGCAGGCCGCACACGTCGTGGTCGACGACGGCCGCATCACCCAGCTCATCGACGCCACAGAACCGGTCCCCGCAGCCGCGCGTACCATCGACGCGTCCGGTAAGTTGGTCATCCCCGGCGGTGTGGACGGCCATTGCCATGTGGCCCAGGTGACCGGGCGCTTCCGCACCCTCGACGACTACCGCACCACCTCAACCGCAGCCCTGTGGGGCGGCACTACCACCATCATCGACTTTGGTATTCCGCGTGACGCCCAGGAATCACCGCTGGACGCCGTCCTGAACAAGAAGCGATTGGCAGCCGAGTCCCGGTGCGATGTGGCTCTGCACGGCTCCGTGGTCAGCTGGGACGAGACCATGCCATGGCAGCTGGAGCAGCTCGCCAGGGAGGGCGTCCGTTCAGTGAAGATGTACACCACCAACCGCGGTTCCACCATGGCCGACGGCGACACCATCCTGAAAGTCATGCGCGAAATGGTGCGTCTGGACGGACTCACCTACATCCACGCGGAGCACGATCCCATCATCGCCGACTGCACCGAACAGCACGCCGCGGACGGCCGGATCGGCATTGAGCACTTGCATTCCACTCGGCCCGAGCTCGCCGAGGAAACTTCCGTCAAAGAGACCCTCGCCATGGCGGAGTACACGGGAGCGCCGGTCTACTTTGTGCATCAGTCGACGCCCGGCGCGGTGGATCTGGTCGCTGAGGCCCGCGAACGCGGCCAGGAGGCCTACTCCGAGACGTGCCCGCACTACTTGACGCTGGATGACACCGTCTACGGCAGCGATTTTCCCGAATGGTATGCGTGCTGCCCGCCGATGCGCAGTGCTGAAACTGTGGCCGCGCTGAAGGAACGTCTCGCGGCCGGAGCAATCCACACGGTGTCCTCGGACCACTCCTGCTACGACCTCTCACAAAAGCGCGAGCGCACCGACGATGTCCGCTTCATGCCGCACGGGCTGCCCGGCGTCGAGACCCGAATGCCCGTCACGTTCACCGCGATGGCGCCGAACAGCACAGTGGAGGATTTCGTCGAGGTCTTCTCGGCCGGTCCCGCGCGGATCAACGCCGTGCCCGGCAAGGGCACCATCGCGGCAGGGTTCGACGCCGACCTGGTCATCTTTGATCCCGCCGAAGAACGCGAGGTCGACGGCGGCGCGCTCCACATGGGAACCGACTTCTCGCCTTTCGAGGGGAAGACACTGAACGGCTGGCCCGCCGTCGTCGTCTCCGCCGGACGCGTGGTGGTCGACGACGGCGGTTTCCACGATCCCGGCCCCGTGGGCCGTTTCGTTGCCCGCAACGGCTTCGCCGCACACCGCGACGCCCAGTCCGCTCGAAAATCGCCGTCCGTTCCTGCCACCGTTTCTGCTTAGGAGAACCATGCCTTCCGAACACCGCCCCACCCGCATTGGCATGATCGTGCCGTCGTCCAACACCTGCCTTGAGCCGCAGAGCTACCGGATTCTGGGTGACCGCGAGGACGTCACCATCCACTTCACGCGCATTCCGGTCACGCGCATTGCACTGGATGATTCCTCGGACAAACAATTTGATTCGGCTGTGATGAGGGAGGCCGCGGCATTGCTCGCGACGGCGGACGTGGACGTCATCGCGTGGAACGGAACCTCGGGCTCCTGGCTCGGTGCCGCGCATGACGAGGCCGTGGTCCGGGAAATAATGGAGGCCACCGGGATCCCGGCCACGACCTCCACGTTGGCCTACCTTGAGGCCTTCAAGACGTTCGGCACGGAAAGGATCGGCATGTTCACGCCCTATACCGGGGACGTGAACCAAGCCGTCATCGAGTCATATGAGCGCGAAGGAATCAAAACGGTGGACCACCGCCACATGGATCTCAGCAACAACGAATCCTTCGCCCGGGTCACGGACGCGGAAATGCTGCCCGGGTCCTTGGAACTTGCCGCCTCGAACCCGGACGCGCTCATTTACTTGTGCACGAACCTTTACGGCGCCAACATCACCGCGGAAGTGGAGGAAACCACCGGGGTGCCGGTGCTGGATTCCGTAGCGGTGACGCTGTGGCATTGCCTCAAGCTTGCCGGAGCGCCGTTACTGGCTCCCAAGTGGGGCCGGCTGCTTGCAGAACTGCCCTAGGAAAAGTGCCCTAACGTCACAGGGGATGGATGTTCTCCGCCTGGGGGCCTTTCGGGCCCTGCACGACGTCAAACTGGACCCGCTGATTCTCGTCCAGTGATCGGTACCCACTCGAGGCGATCGCCGAGTAGTGGGCAAAGACGTCCGCCGAACCGTCGTCGGGGGCAATGAAGCCGAAACCCTTCTCGGCGTTGAACCATTTGACAATACCTGTTGCCACGGCCGTGTTCCTTCTCTGAATCTGACTGACCACCGGTTTCAAACCCGATGCCCCCGAACGTATACGTCCGCTTCCTCAAACCTACGGTGCGGGGTTCGGGGGCGCAAGGATCTCCGGAGGGCAGGCCGCTGCTTTCTTTCCAGGTGTCCGAATCTTGAGGATTTCTTGCTCCTCTGTAGTGCGGGATCTTGAAACTGGGGCGGCAAAGTGGTTGACGATTAGCGTCGTCGGCCATAGAGGAGAACACCAGTGGGGTTGTTCCGGCGGCGGTTCGAGGCGGCAGCGCCAAAGATCCACGTCGACATCCTCGAAGACCACGCACTGCTCCGGGAGAGTCTGGCTTCTTGGCTTGAGGCCAACGCCACAACCGTGAAGGTGGTGGGCCGGTTCGGCTCCTGGGCCGAGCTCGCAGCCTCATTGGGACAGTTGTCAGATGTTGTCCTGTTGGACATCATCCTTGGTGACCGAATCCCGTTGCGCTCCAAAATCCAGGCCATTCTCTCTACCGGATCACAAGTGGTGGTGTGCAGTTGCCTCACGACGCCACTGGTGATCCGTCAAGCGTTCGACGCCGGCGCCATGGCCTACATACCCAAGACGGCGGGGGCCGAAGTACTCACCACAGCCGTGCTCGCCGCGGCGCGCGGCGAGAAGTTCGTCCTGCCCGAGCTTGCCGGCGTCTTTGACGTCCCGGGGCCGCGGATCCGCCTCACCCCGCGCGAACACGAAGCCGTCACGCTGTACTTGGGCGGCTCGGGCGGGACAATGGCCGATGTCGGCGCGAGCCTGGGGATCAGCGCCGACGGCGTGAAGAAGCTGCTCGTCTCGGTCCGCCGCAAAGCCCACGACGGACCGGAACCGCTCAGCCGGCCCGCGCTCCGGGAGCTTCTGATCGCCGATGGCTGGTTGCTTCCTGATCAGTGACGGCTGTGCCTCCCCGCGTGGCCAAGGCCGCTTCCTAGAATCGAACCATGACGATGCAGAGCCGTTCGAAAGTCGCGGTTGTGACGGGGGTCGGTCGACGGCGCTCGATCGGGGCGAGCCTCGCGGTCGGTTTGGCGCGCGACGGCTGGGATCTCGCCCTCAACTATTGGCGACCGTACGACGATCGCGTCGGACTGGAGGGCAATGCCGACGACCGCGAGTCCATCGCCAGCGAATGCCGCGCGTTGGGGGCCGCCGTCGAACTCGTCCCGGGCGACTTGAGCGATCCAGAGGTGCCGGCTGAGCTCATCATCAGGGCTGCAGGAGCCCTTGGTCCGGTGACAGGTTTGGTCATGTCGCACTGCGAATCAGTGGACAGCTCGATCCTGACGACCGACCTTGAGAGCTGGGACCGCCACTTCGCAGTCAACGCCCGGGCGACCTGGCTCCTCATCAAGTCGTTCGCGGAGCAACTAAGGGAACCCGCTGTCCCAGGCGCCGTCGGCGGCCGGATTGTCGCTTTGACGAGCGATCACACTGTTCACAATCTGCCATACGGTGCCAGCAAGGGAGCCCTCGACCGGATCGTCACAGCAGCCGCCGTCGAGCTGGCAGACCGGGGCGTTCGTGCGAACGTGGTGAACCCGGGCCCGATCGACACCGGATGGATGGACGACGCGACGCGCAGCCGGTGCATCGGCGCGACGCCCGCCGGTCGGCTCGGCACGGCCGAGGACACGGCAGACCTGGTGAGATTCCTGTTTTCCGGCCAGGGCTCTTGGATGAATGGCCAGATTCTTTACAGCAACGGGGGCTTCAAGGTCGGCTGAGCGGGGGTCCTTGCTGCTAGGCGATGACGTCTCGGGATGAGACCACCCGGGCAAAACCGTCTCCAAGGGCTGCGACGAATGCTGAGTGAACCATCTCGCCCGGGACCCGGACCCCGCCAAACTCAAGATCCGGGGCGGCGCATGCGTCATGGACCAGAACAACGTCGAACCCCTGTTCCGCGGCTGCCCGAACACTGGAGTCCACGCACATGCTTGTCATCATTCCGACCACCACCAGCTCACTTGCTTCTAGCCGCTTGAGCACGGCGCCAAGTTCAGTGCCAATAAAGGCATTTGGCGACGCCTTGGTGATCACAACTTCCTCTGGGAGCGGGCGCACCGCGTTGTGGATCTCGACGCCGGCGGTCCCCGGTCGCATGAAGCTCGCCTCCGGTTCGTCCCACACATGCTGGACGTGCACCACTGGCTCGCCGCTCTGCCGGAAGATCTCAATAACAGATGCGGCAGCGGCAACCGCCATATCTGAACCGGCAAGAGGGTATGCGCCTCCGGGAAAGTAGTCGTTTTGAATGTCGATAACAAGGAGTACGCGACTCACGCAAATTCCATCCTGTTGTTGTAGTGCATAATCATGAAAGAGAATGCCATTCGCTTTCATGATTATGCCCGATCCGCACCAAAGTTGCTGCGGCCCACACTAAACCCGGCCCCGGGCCGGATCCGATGGAGGAACACCATGTCACGCATTACCACCGGCCAAAGCAGGGTCACCGTTGACAACTGGCAGGAGCCAGCGAATCTGCCGTGGTCCTTCCTTCACATGGATGAGCTGTTCGCGAACGCCGCGATTCGCGCCGTGGCCAAGGACTCTGCCAGCCCACTGCAGCGGGCGATGCCTGAGGATCCCCTCGGGCTCCGGGGCGTGGTTGTCCGCCTGCCGGACGGCTCGGACAGAACCGTCGAGGAAGTCCTGGCGGCCACCAGCACTGATGCCTGGATGGTCCTGCACGGCAATGAAGTTCTCGTCGAGGAGTACTTCGGGGCGATGAGCCACGATACCAGGCACCTGCTGATGTCCGTCAGCAAATCCATCGTTTCCTCGGTGGTCGGCGTCCTAGTGGCGCAAGGGAAAATCGACACCGCCCAGCCGATAGAGCACTATGTTCCCGAGCTCCGCGCCAGCGGCTACGGCGGCGCCACCGTGCGGGACATTTTGGACATGCGCAGTGGCATCAAGTTCTCGGAGGAATACCTCGACGCCAGCTCCGAGGTCCGGAAGCTGGACGAGGCCGTGGGCTGGGCGCCCCGTAACGGCGGAGCAGGCACGCTCAAGGAGTTCCTGCTGACCTTGGAACAGGTCCGTGAACACGGCGGCCATTTCGAATACCGCAGTTGCGAGACGGATGTGCTCGGTTGGCTTTGCGAAGCCGCGAGCGGGAAGCAGTTCGCAGAACTCGCCTCTGAGGTCCTCTGGTCCCGGATGGGTGCCCGCCACGACGCCTTCATCTCCCTCGATGCGGCCGGTACGGGCATGTTCGACGGCGGCATCTGCGCCACGCTTGGGGACATGGTCCTGTTCGGAGGCATGATCCGCGACGGCGGGGTCTCACTGAACGATGAGCGGATCCTCGAGTCTGACTGGGTTGACGACATCTTCACCGGCGGCCCCGATTCCGCAACGGCCTTCGCGGCTGGCGATCATGCGGAAGAGATGCCGGGAGGCAAGTACCGCAGCCAGTTCTGGTTCCTCTCGGACGATGCGGATACGGCATACTGCCTCGGCATCCACGGGCAGATGGTCTACATCAACCGGAGGTCAGGGGTGGTGGGGGTCAAATTCTCTTCAACAGCGCTGCCGGTTGATCCTGCTGCGGGCCCTGCAGCCGCCGCGATGTTCGAGGCGATCAGCCGCCGGCTGACACCCTGAGCGGGCACTGACGGACCGCCACCCCCGCCCTCGACGGGACAGGGGTGGCGGTCTGCGGCGGCTAGGCGGTCCTCGGCCTAGAGGAGCCCGACCTTGGTCATCAGCTCGGTGACCTTCTCGCTGTTGAGCTTCGCGGGGTCCACCGAAGGTGCCTGGAGGTCCTTGAGCGGCACAAGCTTGGAGTTGGCCGGCACGTCGGAGCCAACGGTGTACTCAAAGGAGTCGCCGTTCTGGAGAACCTGCTGACCCCCTTTGCCCGTGATGAACTTCAGGAACTCCTGGGCTTGGGCCTGCTTCTTGCTGGACGCCAGAACAGCGCCGCCGGAGACGCTGACGAACGCACCCGGGTCCTGGTTCTTGAAGTAGTGGAGATCAACGTTCTTGCTGTTTTCGCCGGTCTGGGCCTGGTCCACGAAGGAGTAGTAGTGGTACAAAACTCCCGCGTCGACCTCGCCGGCGTTCACCGCTGCGAGCACCGGAGTGTCGTCCTTGTAAGACTTGAAGTTGGTTTTGGCCGCCTCCAGCCATTTCTGGGTGGCATCTTCTCCCTTGAGCGCAAGCATCGCGCTGACAATGGCCTGGAAATCAGCTCCTCCCGTGGACGCGCCGATCCGTCCCTTCCATGAAGGGTCCGCGAGGTCCATCAAGGACTTGGGAAGCTGGCCTGCGCTGAGCTTGGTCTTGTTGTAGGCCAGCACGGTGGAGCGGGCCGCGATGCCCGTCCAGTCGCCGGTAGAGGGACGGTACTGCGCAGGGACCTGGCTGAGGGTTGCCTGGTCCACCGGTGCGAGCAAGCCGGCACTCGCGATGCGGACCATGGCCGGGGAGTTTTCCGTGAGGAAGACGTCCGCCGGGGAGTTCTTGCCTTCCTCACTGAGCTGGTTGCTCATTTCAAGGTCATCACCGTTGCGGAGCGTAACTTTGATTCCCGTCTCCTTGGTGAAGGCGTCCACCCATGCGCCAGTGAGGTTTTCATGCTGCGCGTTGTATACGACGATGCCGTCGCCGCCGGATGCCGCGCCGGCCGTTGAACCACCGCTTGCGGTACCGCTTGGTGCGCCGCTACACGCAGAAAGTGCCAGCAGCGTGGCCGTGGCGGCGGCAAGGGCCGTAGCGGGTTTGATGCCGAATTTCATGGGGGGCCTTTCAGGGGTTCCGGCCGGGACCGGAATGGTTGGGGGTAGCCCTACCCTTCATGCAGAGCGGCCCGACGAGTCGGGGGAAACGGTCACGAGATAGGCAAGGCAATCCTTACTGTAATAACAACATGCCACTGTTGCGTAATTCTGAGCGGGCCGAGATCGACTGTTACGGCCGGGAACGCCGGGCGTTAAATCTGCTCCTGCTGGCGTAAGGAAACCATTAAGGAGCGACGACGGCCGCTCCGTTTGGTGGTCTGATGAAGACAGGACGCACCGCCTATTCGGGCTGACCCTTCGTAGGAGCTGAATTCACCATGAAACGCACCGCCCCCAGCAAAGGAACGGCACACGATAACGAGCTTGCCGGCGCGGATCCGGAAGACTACGTCGTTGTCGATGAGCTCGGTGATTTCACGTACTATCCGTCCAAAACTGCCATGCTCGAAGACCTTGAGTACGTTGACGAAGCAGCCAGCATTCTTGACCGGGCGGGCAACAACTTCCACTTGACTTTGGAGGAGGGCCGGAAACTGACCCTGGGGTCCTCGTTCGGCCGAGTCGAATTCACGTGGCTCCGCCAGACCTGGATCAACGATCGACGCCGCGAACCGAAAGCGCATCGATTGCTCCGTCTCTACCCCACAACGCTCGATGCCCTTCTGGCTGGAATATTTGAAACCCTGAGCCTGGAACTCGCCAGCAGCGCCACCGGTTCGCCCTGGGTATTGGATGTATCGGGAGAAGAGGCCCGCCCCGCAACGCTCAGGGACGTCGATGGCCTCCTCGCGCGGCTGGATCCTCTTGAACGAGTGACTGTGCGAGACCCCTTCGGACACGAATACCGGCCGATCCGTCATGCAACACACCGCCTCCATACTCCTGGCGCTGGGGCGATCTACTACGTAGAGATTGAACCCCACGCCGGAGAGGCCGGGCATCCGAACGCTTCTCGCAGTTTGCCGTGAGTTGCTGGCGAATTTCCTCTGTTGCGTGCAAGGATGACCCATACGATCGCACCGGTCCAAATTTTGGGGGAACCATGACCGAGAGCACCAACCTGCCGGAAAACACCCAGCCCGGCAGCAACGAATACGGCGCATCACAGCGTCCCGAGCCTGAGTTCGGAATGAGCTCCCCGAATGCCCCCGGCCCGCAGATTCCCCCTTGGCATCCGGAAGCCAACCAGACTCAGGCAACAGTGTGGCCGCCCGCTCGCCCGATTCGAACCGCCGAGAACGTGGGCCGAGGCGCCCTGTTCGCCCTCCCGGCCCTCCCGATCGGCGTCGTTCTGTGGCTCATCATCTGGAATTTTGGCTGGATGTCCTCGCTCGTCACCTTCGCCGCTGCCGCGATGGCGGCCCGTTTCTATGTGATGGGAGCTGGCGGGCTGAGCCGAAAGGGTGTGTGGGTGATAGCGGCTATCACCGCTGCCACCGCGCTTTTGTCTTTCGTCGCTGGAGTCTGGCTGGACGCCGCCAAGTACATCAATAGCCAGCCCTTGTCCTTGATCACCAGCTCCGAGCCGTGGGACCTGATGAACTACAACCTGGCGAACAACCCGGATTTCGTGAAGAGTTACATGGGCGATTTCCTGATGGCGCTGCTATTCGGCGCCTTGGGTTGCTTCTTCACGCTCCGCCGCATGTTCGCCGCCACCAGGAACTCCTAAGACTCACCGGGAAGCGGCGGCTGCGAACCAAGTCCGCGGCCGCCGCTCGCGTTAAGAGCTAGGGCACGACCGCGACCACGTCCATGCCGGCGGCCTCAGCCGTTAGTGAGGGTGACGTCGTCGAGGTACATCCAGGTGTCATCCGCGGGGGTGGAGCCGT
>NZ_JARVRF010000024.1 GCF_030209835.1 Arthrobacter sp. efr-133-R2A-120
ACTCGCGGTCCAGGGAGAACGGCTTCTCGGTCCAGACGTGCTTGCCCGCGTTCACCGCAGCCGTGGCCACCTCGACGTGGGCTGCCGGGATGGTCAGGTTCACGATGATCTCGACGTCGGGATGGTTCAGCGCCAGCTCCGGCGAACCGAACTCGGCGATGCCGTATTCCTTCGCCCGGGCCTCCGCCGCGTCCCCGAACAAATCCGCGATGACGTGGACCTTCAGGTCCGGGAACACCGTCAGGTTGTCCAGGTACGCCTTGCTGATGTTGCCCGCGCCGATGACCGCGACCCCTACGGGTCCCCGGCGGGTGGACGGGGTGGACTGGTGCGTTGCGGCGCTCATGCGTTCACGTCCTGTGCTGCGTTGTCCTGAAGGAAGGCGAGGCTCTGGGCGATGCCTTCAAAGATGTCTCCGGCGTAGTCGTCGAACTCCACGACGCCCACTTCCAGGGACTTGGCGGCAGCAACGACGTCGAGCACCGGGATGGTGCCCTGGCCGGCAGGCTGCTGGGCCTTGGTGTCGGTGGTGCCGGGGCCGTCCTTGATGTGGATGAACTTCACGCGGTCACCGAGGCGGGCGAGCAGTTCCACGGGATCCTGGCCTCCAACAGCTGCCCAGTAGGTGTCGACTTCCAGGACCAGTTCCGGGTCAAGGAGGCCTTCGAAGTACTCCAGCGCAGTCTGGCCCTCGATGGTGGACTCGAGTTCCCAGGCGTGGTTGTGGTAGCCGACGCGGATGCCGTATTCGGCGCCCTTCTTGGCTGCCTCGTTGAGCTTGGCGGCGGTTGCCTGGATGTCCTCGGCGTTCTGCCAGTGCTCGGCAGGCAGGTACGGATCGATGACCGTGGAGATGCCCAGTTCCTTCGCAGCGGCGAAGATCTCATCCTGGTCCTGGCTCAACAGCGGCGCGTGCCCTGTCGGGGCGCTCAGCCCGTTCTCCTTCAGCGCAGCGCCGAGCTCCTTCGCGGTGGCCACGAAATTGTAGGGTTCAACCTGCGTGAAACCGATCTCGGCAACCTTCTTGATGGTGCCCGGCAGGTCTTCTTGCATGGCATTGCGCAGGGTATACAGCTGGATGGAGTAAGACATGGTTTTCCTTTGCGTTGTCAGTTGCGTGAAAAAGGTTCGATTATCGGCCGGCGAGGGATCCGCCGATGCCGCCGACGCTGAAGTACTTGTTCAGCGTGGCGAAAACGATGATGGGCGGGAGCATCATGACGACGGCGAGTGCCATGACGCCGGACCAATCGGTGAGGTTTTGCTGGAAGAAGGACTGCACGCCCACGGGCAGGGTAAAGATTTCGTTGGAGCGCAGGAACACGATCGCTACGAGGTAGTCGTTCCAGGCCAGGAGGAAGGCGAAGATCGCCGTGGACAGGATGCCGGGCAGGGAATTGCGCAGCACCACCTTCGTGAACGATCCGAACACGGAGCAGCC
The DNA here is from genome assembly GCF_030209835.1 of Arthrobacter sp. efr-133-R2A-120. Lineage (GTDB taxonomy): Bacteria > Actinomycetota > Actinomycetes > Actinomycetales > Micrococcaceae > Arthrobacter. The sequence continues at coordinate 1,442 of NZ_JARVRF010000024.1, forward strand.
GTCGATCCAGGAGGCTTCCTCGAGGCTGACCGGGATGGAATCGAAGTAGGCCGCCATCATCCAGGTGGCCACGGTCATGGTGGACCCGACGTAGATGATGATCAGGCCGAGCAGGTTGTCCACGAGTCCCATGCCTGCGAAGAGGATGAACAGCGGGACCACGGAGGTGATGATCGGCAGGGACTGCATGACGAACAGCAGCAGGGAGTAGCCGGAGACGGCTTTGGAGCGGCCGCGCGAGAGGACGTAGCCGGCGGGTGCGGCGACGGCGACAGAGACGATCACCGTGGAAAGCGTAGTGACGAGGCTGTTAGTCAGCCAAGTGCCGGCGAGGGTCTTGGAGAAGACGCCCGTGATGTTTTCCAGGGTCAGGCCGGTGGCGGTGCTGTTCGGGCCCGGTGTGAGGGCCAGGACCACCGTGACCATGATCGGGACGAGGACGATCGCGGTGATGGCAAGGATCAGGACGAACCGCCACCAGCGTCCGCGCAGTCCGGCTTCGGAGAGGGCGCGGCGGGTTTTCTCGGGTCCCGCGACGCCGAGCGCGGGTCCGGATTCGGGGTGGGCGTGGAGTACTGCGCTCATTATTCGACGCTCGACTTTCGGATCTGGCGGTACAGGAAGACCGACACGACGACGAGGGTGAGGGTCATGAGGAAGGCGATGGCGACGCCGGGACCGGTCTGGAAGTCCTGGAAGACGCTGCGGTAGGCCAGGACCACGAGGGAGGTGGTGGCATCGACCGGGCCGCCGCCGGTGAGCAGGTAGATGGTGGGGAAGTCGTTGACGCAGAAGATCGTCATCAGGATCCAGCTGATGTAGGTGGAGCGGGCGATCATCGGCAAGGTGATCTGGGTGAACTGCTGCCACTTGCTGGCGCCGTCCATACTGGCCGCTTCGTAGACGGTGGTGTCCACGGAGGCCAGGGCGGCGGAGATCATCATCATCATGAAGGGGAAGCTGACCCAGACCTTGAAAACCATGACCATGACGGCGGCGAGGTGCGGGTCGGCGAGGAACAGCGGCGTGCCCAGTCCGAGGTTGCGGAAGATGGAGGGGATGAGGCTTTCCGGGGTGGCGACGAGCCAATTCCAGGCGGTGGAGGACACCACGATCGGCACCACCCAGGGCAGGAGGAGCAGGACCTTGAAGGTGCCGCCCGCCGGGATCTTGGTGCGCAGGAGCAGGGCCAGGCCAAGGCCCACCAGCCAGGATCCGAAGACACCGACGATCGTGAACCACAGCGTGAACTGTGCGGCTTTCCAGAAGGCGGGCGAAGACAGTACGGTGGCGAAGTTGTCGACGCCGACAAAGTTCCCGGTGTCGATCAGGGAGCCGTCGTGCGTTGCCTGGACGCCGGCGTAGATCAGCGGGTAGCCGTTGATCAGGACGAGCAGGACGATGGACGGCAGCAGGAGCCAGAAAAAGGTCCGTTTGGTCTGGCCCGACAGTTTGCTCTTGCGGTTCAGGCCGCCGCTGCGGTGTTGTGACCCGCCACCCGGGCCGCCGGGGGCGAGGCCCCGGCGGGCCCGGGCCAGGCCCGATTGTGCGGTGGTTGATGACATGGCAGGCCGCTTTACTTCTTGAGGACTGACTGGAGACCGGTCTGGAAGGCCGTGAGTGCCGACTTGGCGTCGGTCTTGCCTGTGAGGATGGTCTGGGTGAACTGGTTGAGTGCCTGGCCGCCGTCAAGGACAGCGAGGTTGGCGTTGAGGGACGTTCCCTGCGCGGCGAAGGTCTTCGCGATGGGCTGGTATTCCTTGACGATCTTGACGTTGTTGGGATCGCTGGCAAACTCGGGAAGTTCGGTGATGGACTTGAAGACCGGGAGCGCGTTCATGAGCTTCTGCTGCCACAGGGATTTGAGCTGTCCCATGTAGTAGGTCAGGAATGCCTCGGAAGCATCCTGGGAAGGGGTGTTCTTGTACATCATGATGTTGTTCGGGAACACCAGTGTGGCCTTGTCGCCGTGCGGACCGGCCATCGGGCTGGCCACCAGGAGATCCCCGGAGGTGTCGCCTACGCGCTGCGGGACGCCGAGCACGTACATTCCGAAAGCGGCCTTCTTGTTCTTCCACTGCGCGTCGAGGTTGTCCGAGGTGTAGCTGACGGCCGCAGGGTCGATGATGCCGTTGGAGACCAGTTCGAGCAGGAACTCGGTGGCTTCCACGTTGCGGTCGTTCATGACGTCCAGCTGGCCGTCCTTGGTGAAGACGCCACCGCCGTTGTTGATCATCATCATGATCATCAAGTGGTTGCCGATGTTGTTGCCGGCTCCGGAGCCTGTCGCGAACCCGACGGCACCGATGCCCTTGAGCTTCTTGCCGGCCTCGAGCAGGCTGGGCCAGTCGGTCGGAACCGCTACACCGGCCTGGTCGAATAGGGACTTGCGGTACCACAGGGGGCGCATGTCCAGCTGCCACGGGACAGCAACGTAGCCCTTGTCCGACTTGAACGGCTCCAACACGCCGGGCAGGAAGTCGTCGAACTGGCCGTTCTTCTTGAGCGCATCGATGACTTTGTCCGCGTAGGCGATCTGGCCCTGCTGCTCGAACTGGAACGCCTGGAAGCCACCACCGGTGGACACCGCCGGACCGGTCTTGGACGCAATGGCCGAGGAGAACGTCTGGTAGAAGTTGTTCCACTGGATGATCTGGTAGCTGGCCTTGCTGTTGGCCCCCGAGAAGCCCTCGGTGATCTTCTTCGCGGCGTCGTTATAGGCCGGGGTGGCCCACGGCATGTCCCAGAACTTGATCGCGCCGCCAGCGGAGCTCGAGCTGGAGCCGCCACCGCAAGCTGCGAGCAGGGGGACAGCCGCTGCTGCCGCCGTGAGGCCGAGGAAACCCCTGCGGGAGAAATTGCGGCTGGCTTCGGACTGAACATTCATGATGATTCCTTTCGGGACCGCTGCGTGGTCTTCGCGTTTGATGCGGTCCGGCTCGTCGTCGAGAAGGCTAATGATGCTTTGATGCTCTGTTTTGCTCGATTGTGCTGGTTGCGTGTTGAAGGAGAGGTGCAGGTTCAGGAGAGGTGCGCGATGGATTCCGTCAGCCGCGCAAAGCCAACCAGATCGGAGGGGAGGGTACCGGCGTCGAGGTGTTCCTTGAGCCGGCGCCAGGTGGTGCGGTGGGCGGATTCGTAAACCGTTGGCAGGAGGATTTCCCCTTGGGGCCCGGTAGCGCGGACTTCTGCCGGCCAGGCGGCAAGCGGTTCCGGGACCGCAATGCTGACAGCGCCGTCGTCGGTATAGAGGCGGAAGTCGACGCCGGCGGGCCGGGAGTTGCTCAGCACGCCTTGGAGCGAAACCGGAGCTCCGTTGGCGAGGCGGGCGGAAACCGTGTAGCCGTGCGTTCCGCGGTGCAGGACGCGAAGCGCGTCCAGTTGCCCGGTGACGCGCACGACGGCGGCGAGGTGCTCGGTGAGCAGCCGTTCCGGATCCGCGCCTGCCGCGGCCGTCGCGACCGTGTCTAGCATGGCGGCGCGGCCGGCTACCGTGCGGACGGCGTCTTCGGCTCCAGCGAGACCTGGGTTGGATGCCCAGCGCTGGTCTAGGACCACCGCGACGCCGCGTGCTTCGGCGGCGTTGAGCAGGGCGGCCGTGTTTTCCGGGACCGGGTTGACGACGACGATGCCCGACGCTCCGCCGTCGATCGCCTTGATTGCCTCGGCGGTCCAGCCCGCGGCGCCGTCGAGGGCGGAGATCCGTGCGGCCTCCCCGGCCGCTACCGGACCGTAGCTCGCCGGAAGCGAAGCAACCGCGAGTGCCACGGAGCCGCTCTCTTCCGCCTGCGGGGTGGCAGTGACCGTGTAATGGGTGCTCATGAGTGGGCTCCTGCATGGCTGTTTGCGTGCTCCGCCGCGGCGACATCCACAGTGGCGTCGGCAATGGCTATCGCGAAGGTGAGGTCATTGATGAGGCTTTCGGCTGACGGCGGTTGCTTGGTTCCGAGGGCCAGTTGGGCGAGTTCGCGCCATTCGCCCTCGTAGCCGTTGTGCTCGAACGGTCCGTAAGTGGTGCTTGTGCTGCCGCGGGTGATGGTTGCGACGGCGGAACCCGCCTGTACATAGGAAGGAGTGAAGTCCATGCGAAGGGCTGCGTCGTCCGAGATCGCTTCGAAGACCCATTCCGGCTTCCAGGTTTTGTTCATGGCTGCCCTGAGTTCGATGATCCGGTCACCTGCCCCCTGTTTTCCGGAACGAAGGGAGATCACGTAACCGAAGGGGCGCACGTGGCGTGCCTGCAGCACCTCGAGGTCTTCGAAATCCGGCGTGAAGCGGCGGACGAGGGGAAGGTCGTGGATGGCGAGTCCCATGATGCCGCCGCGGAGGGCGTTCTTGATGACCTCGATGTCGCTGTAGTCAGGGGTGCCGCCTGCGGGCCGGGTGATGATTTCGGTGGCGAAGTCTTCGAAACGGGCATTGGGCGGGAGAACGATGGAAGAACGGATGGTGTGGACGTTCTCAGGGAGATCGCCCCAATTGCCTTCCGCTGCGAGCCAGCCTGGATCGAAGGTGTGCATGGCGCCCACGATGATCGGCACGCCCGTTTCCTCGCTGACCGCCGAAATCCGGGCCGCCTCCTCACCGCTCATGGCGAAGGGCTTTTCGCAGAGGACGGCCTTCTTTCCCGCGCGGCACGCGGCGATGACTTGGTCCGCGTGGAACTGGTGGGGGCTGCAGATCGCGACGATGTCGACGTCGGGATCGCCCAGGAGCGCGTCCATGCTGGTGCTGTGGTTGGCGCCGACGCGTGCTGCGACCGATTCGGCGACCACTGCGTCGACGTCCATGATGTGGCGGACTTCCAGGATGTTCCGGAGCCGGGCCAGGGAAGGAAGGTGGATTGCTTGGGTGACCGGGCCGGCGCCAAGAATGCCGACGCCGAGGGGCTGTGGTGATCCTAACGATGTTGCCTGTGAGTGGCTGGACAAGATCAGTTACCTCTTCGTAAACGGAGTCTCTGAGTTTCAGCACGGCCTGGTGGGCTGCGTGACCCTTCTCACAAACAACCTACGACGACTTTTGTCGATGAGCAAGCAAAAGTTGAAAATCATTCGACAATCTTTTTGCTGCGTGACAGCCATAAGCAATCGTGCTATCACTGATGCATGACTTCAGCACCCGAAAAAGCCCCGGGCAAGGACGGCTCCGTACAGGACGCCGGGAGCCTTTCGCGTGCAGGAGATCTGTTTCAGCTTCTTCGCGACGGCCAGGCACGAACCCGCGCCGAACTCGCCATCACCACCGGACTGGCCCGTTCCACCGTCGCCTCGCGCATCGACGCCCTCATGAACTCCGGACTCGTGGGCCCCGCCGGTGAGGCGAGTTCCAGCGGCGGCAGGCCGCCGTCGCGCTTCGCCTTCAACCCCGCCGCCCGCGTTGTCTTGGCGGTCGACGTCGGAGCGACGCACGTGATCGTCGCGGTCACCGATCTCGGCGGAACAGTCTTGGCCGAGCACCGCCTCGCGCAGGAAGTCGCCGACGGTCCCGAGATCGTGCTTGGCAGGGTTGTGGCGGAAGGACGGGAGCTCCTCACCGAAGCCGGCCGCAGCCTTGACGACCTTGCCGGGATCGGCATCGGGCTGCCCGGCCCGGTGGAACACGACACCGGCAGGCCGATCAAGCCGCCGATCATGCCCGGCTGGGACGGATTCGACGTGGTTCGATACATGCAGCGTTCGCTGCCGGTTCCCGTCCTGGTGGACAACGACGTCAACATCATGGCCTTGGGCGAACGCACAGCGTATTGGCCGGACCACGACAATTTGCTCTTCATCAAAATCGCCACGGGCATCGGCGCGGGCATCATCAGCAGCGGCGAGCTGCAGCGCGGCGCAAACGGCACCGCCGGGGACCTCGGCCACGTCCGGGTTCCCCGCGGCGACGACGTCCTCTGCCGCTGCGGGAACTACGGTTGCCTTGAGGCACTCGCCTCGGGACCCGCCGTCGCCCGCCAACTGCACGCCCAAGGGCTCGCGGCCAGCAACGGCGGCGACGTGCTGCGGCTCGTGGCCGAGGGAAACCTCCAAGCAATCCAGGCACTCCGGCAGGCCGGACGCGACGTCGGCGATGTCCTGGCGACGGTGGTCAATCTGCTTAACCCCTCCATGATCGTGATCGGCGGCAGCGTGGGGGAGGCGGGCGAGCACCTCGTGGCCGGCATCCGCGAAGTCGTCTACCGGCGCTCCCTTCCATTGGCCACCTCGCACTTGCGAATCGGCATCTCGATGGCGGGAGACCAGGCCGCGATCCTCGGTGCGAGCCAGATGGTCACCCAGCACGTTTTGTCTCCGGCAGTGATTGAGGCCACGCTCCAAGCAACCGGCTGACGGGCGACTTATGCCGTTCCGCTGCGGCACGCCGTGATAGCAATGAAGGTGATGCCTACTTTCCCCGCCCTTCAGTGCGCCCCATGACCGGCCAATTGCTCGCCAAGGTCCCTCGAGGCTGGCTGATCCTCGCGTGCATCGGCCTCATCGCCCTCAACATGCGAGGACCCTTCGTCGCGGTTGCGCCGGTGGTGGATTCCCTGAAACGGGATCTTGGATTCTCGCCCGTGGAACTCGGGCTGCTGACGGGCATTCCAGTGCTCTGCTTCTCGCTCGCCGCCCCGCTCGCCTCAATGGCCGGACGCAGGTTCGGCGCCGAATTCGCGGTGATGCTCACGCTTGCGGGTGTGCTGGCCGGCGTCGTGATCCGCTCCAGCGGCGGCGGCATTCCGGTCATGGTGGGTACTGCCCTTATCGGCCTCGCCATCACTATCGGCAACATCGCCGTGCCACTCATCATCCGCCGCGACTTCGCCCCGCGACGCCAGGCAACCGCGATGGGTGTGTACACGGCGGCGCTGAACATCGGGTCCTTCCTGACCTCGGTCGCCACGGCCCCGCTCGCGGAACTCGTGGGCTGGCGCCTTGCCCTCGCGGCGAGTGCCCTCCTGGCGCTGGCGGCCATCCTGTTCTGGATCCCAGCCGTCGGTGCCCACAGCGCGTTCATTCCGGCTGCGGTGCCGGCCGCCGATGGTTCGCGGGCCGGCAAGGCCTCCGGCGTTGGCTGGCTGACCGTTGGACTGACGCTCGGTTTCGCCGGCCAGGCATTCTCGTACTACGGCGTGACCGCGTGGCTTCCGAGCTTCCTGGCCGACGAACTGGGCATGGGCACCGCACAAGCCGGCGCGGGATCGTCGCTCTTCCAGATTCTCGCGATTGTCGGTGGCCTCGGCGTCCCGCTGCTCGCCCGTTTCGCCAGTACGACGGCGGTAGCGGCCACCTTGGGTGCCTTGTGGCTCACAGTGCCGTTGGGCTTGTTGCTGGCCCCGGGCTGGTGGTGGCTGTGGTCATCCCTCGGCGGAGTCGCGCAGGGTGGCGGCATCACGGTCATCTTCATCGCCATCATCAAGTTCGCCCGCGACCAAGCCTCGGCAGGGAAGATGTCCGCCGTCGTGCAAGGGGTCGGTTACTGCTTCGCGGCCTTGGCTCCAACCGTCATCGGCTACGTGCACAGCGTCTCCGGCAGCTGGACCGTGCCGCTCCTGGTAATCCTTGGCTCGGTCGCCGCGTTCTGCGTCTGTACCACCCTCTCGGTGCGCTGGGTGGCCCGGCAACGCTAGCCCCGCGCGAACGTCGTCGTCCCTTAACCCCGCGCGAACTGGCAGCAGATGACCGTTCCCAAGCGTTTTGGGGTCATCTGCCGCCAGTTCGCGCGTGTTGATGAAGGGGTTCCGTCGCTGGGCTGCCTCCCCGACCATCGGGGTCACTTGTTGCGAAGAGTGCAGACAGCCCAGCGGCGGGAGCTTTTATCTACGGATTCAGGCGGAGACGAGTTCTTCCTTGGTCGCTTCCTCGCGGGCTTCGGTGAGGTAGCGGGCGTAGGCCGGGATGGTCAGGAAGGTGGGGAACTCCTCGGCCAGGGTGACTTCTTCGAAGATGCTGCGGGCGTCGTTGAAGCGGTCGTCGTCGAAGCGTTCGAGGCGTGCGAACTCTTCGTCCAGGAGGTCGTTGATCCACTCGCGGGTGATGACTTCGCCGGTGTCGGTGATGGCGTGGGAGTAGATCCATTGCCACAGCTGTGAACGGGAGATCTCCGCCGTTGCCGCGTCTTCCATGAGGTTGTGGATGGCCACGGCACCGTTGCCGCGCAGCCAGGACTCGATGTAGCGGATGCCTACTTCGATGTTGTTCCGGATGCCGGTTTCGGTGATGGTGCCCGTGGTGGAGGCGACGTCGATCAGGGCACGGTCGTCAGGGGTGACGTCCTCGCGTGAGCGGTCCAGCTGGTTCGGACGGTCCCCGAGTACGCCGTCGAACACTTCCCGGCACACCGGGACCAGGTCCGGGTGCGCGACCCAGGAACCGTCGAAACCGTCGCCGGCTTCGCGGGTTTTGTCCGCGCGGACCTTTTCGAACGCTGCCGTGTTGGCGGCCTCGTCCTTGCGGTTGGGAACGGCTGCGGCCATGCCGCCGATCGCCATGGCGCCGCGGCGGTGGCAGGCCCGGACCAGCTGCTCGGTGTAGGAGCGCATGAACGGCTGGATCATGGAGACCTGGGCGCGGTCCGGCAGCACGAAGCGGGGGCCGCGGGTGCGGAAGTTCTTGATGACGGAGAAGATGTAGTCCCAGCGGCCGGCGTTTAGGCCCGAGGCGTGATCGCGCAGCTCGTACAGGATTTCCTCCATTTCGAACGCCGCGGTGATGGTCTCGATCAGCACCGTGGCGCGGATGGTGCCCTGCGGGATGCCGAGCAGGTCCTGGGCCTGGATGAAGATGTCGTTCCAGAGGCGGGCCTCGAGGTGGTTCTCGATCTTGGGCAGGTAGAAGTACGGGCCCTTGCCCTGGGCCAGCAGGCGGCGGGCGTTGTGGAAGAAGAACAGGCCGAAGTCGACCACGCCACCGGCAACGGGCTTCCCGTCGATGAGCATGTGCTTCTCCGGCAGGTGCCAGCCGCGGGGCCGGACCACGATGGTGGGCAGCTCCTCGGCGGCACGGAGCTTGTATTCCTTGCCTTCCGGTGAGGTGAAGTCGATCCGGCGTTCCAGGGCATCGGTGAGGTTCAACTGGCCCTGGATGACGTTCCGCCAGGTAGGGGTGGAGGAATCTTCCATGTCGGCCAGCCACACCTTGGCACCCGAGTTCAACGCGTTGATGGTCATCTTCCGGTCAACCGGCCCGGTGATCTCCACACGTCGGTCCTCCAGGCCCGGCGCCGGGGGAGCGACCCGCCAGTTCGGATCATTCCGGATTTCCGCCGTCTCCGGGAGGAACCGCGGGTCCTGGCCGCTCGCGATCTGGCCGCGGCGGGCGTGCCGAGCCTGCATCAGCTCCTGGCGACGCTCCGCCGTAGCCCGGTGCAGGGTTGCCACGAACTCAATGGCATCCGGAGTAAGGACCTCGTTCTGCCGGTGAATGGGCTGGGCGGTCAGCGTGATGCCGTTGATCGTGTAATTGTCGGTGAAGCTGTTCATTTCAATCTCTCCTCAGAGAAGCAATGTTCGACGGCGGGCTGTTGGTTTGGCTGGGTTCGGGGCCGGGTTGCGTGCCGACCAAGGCAATCCTCCGCGTGCTATTCCCCATCCCCGCCCGAAGAGGCCTCGCAAAGCTCGGCCGGGGCGGGGACAGGGCCCCTTTTACGCACGCTTCCGGATCACCTTGCCCGGTTGCCGGAAGGCGCCTTACGCTCAAGGCCGGAGGGCCGGTATTGCGGCAGCCTGCGTAAAGGGGCCCTGTGCCCATCCCCGACCGAGTTCTACGAGGTCATGGGATGGGCATGGGGATAGCAGGCAGAGCATTGCCGGTCCGTAGGCCGTAGGCGAGTGCTGCCGTCGGGATGGGCCCACTGCCGCCGGGTTCCCTCGCGAGCTTGCGAGCGGAGGGAGCGGCTGGGGATTAGTGGAACTGGCCTTCTTCGGTGGATCCCACCAGGGCCAGGGTGGATGCGTTCGGGTTGAGCGCAGTTGCGATGTCGTCGAAGTAGCCGGTGCCGACTTCGCGCTGGTGCTTGGTTGCGGTGTAGCCGCGGGACTCGGAGGCGAATTCCTTTTCCTGGAGTTCGACGTAGGCGCTCATGCCTTCACGGGCGTAGCCGTGGGCGAGGTCGAACATCGAGTAGTTCAGGGCGTGGAAGCCGGCCAGGGTGATGAACTGGAACGTGAAGCCCATCGCGCCGAGTTCACGCTGGAACTTCGCGATCGTGGCGTCGTCCAGGTGCTTGCGCCAGTTGAACGACGGGGAGCAGTTGTAGGAGAGCATCTGGTCCGGGAACTCGGACTTGACGGACTCGGCGAACTTGCGGGCCAGCTCGAGGTCCGGGGTGCCCGTTTCCATCCAGATGAGGTCCGAATAGGGGGCGTAGGCCTTGGCGCGGGCGATGCAGGGTTCGATGCCGTTGCGGACCTTGTAGAAGCCCTCAGCCGTGCGTTCACCGGTGATGAATTCCTGGTCGCGCTCGTCGACGTCGGACGTGATCAGGGTTGCTGCCTCGGCATCGGTACGGGCGATGATCACCGAAGGGGTGCCCGCGACGTCGGCCGCGAGACGGGCGGCGTTCAGGGTCCGGACGTGCTGCTGGGTGGGGATGAGCACCTTGCCGCCGAGGTGGCCGCACTTCTTCTCGGACGCCAGCTGGTCTTCCCAGTGCACGCCCGCGGCGCCGGCCTGGATCATGGATTTCATGAGTTCGTAGGCGTTCAGCGGGCCGCCGAAACCGGCTTCGGCGTCGGCGACGATCGGGACCAGCCAGTCCTCGACGGTCTGGATGCCTTCGGAGAATTCGATCTGGTCGGCGCGGAGCAGGGCGTTGTTGATGCGGCGGACCACGGTGGGGACCGAGTTCGCCGGGTAGAGCGACTGGTCCGGGTAGGTGTGGCCGGAGTTGTTGGCGTCGGCGGCTACCTGCCAGCCGGAAAGGTAGATGGCCCGCAGCCCGGCCTTGACCTGCTGCACGGCCTGGTTGCCGGTCAGCGCGCCGAGGGCGTTGGTGTAACCGCCGGTCTTTACCTCTTCCGTGAGTTGCTTCCACAGCTTCTCGGAGCCGCGCCTGGCCAGGGTGTGTTCCTCGGAGACGCGGCCGCGGAGGCGGACGACGTCGGTGGCCGAGTAATCGCGGGTGACGCCTTCCCAACGCGGGTTGGCAGCCCATTCGAGCTCCAGTGCGGCGGCCTGCTGCTGAGCGGAGGTGGGCTGCCCTGGTTCAAATGCTGCGGTCATTGTTCTGTCTCCTTTGACGCTACTGTGGCGTGTTGCTGTGTATGTCGCCCCGGCCGACCTTCGCTGCGCCATTGCAGTCCAGGCCGACCGGGGTTTCCGTAGTTCTTACTTTTCAGCACTTCCAAGGGACTTGCTAGATAAAAAGCATGGAAAGAAATGCACTTCTTCGCGTATCCTCAAGAAATGTCACCTGTGAGCTGGAACCGCGAAGTACCGCCGCCGTCGTCGTCCGCTTCCACCGCCGAACTGGACGTCATCAGCCTGGGCCGCCGCGTGCGGTATCTGCGCAAGCAGGCCGGGCTGACCCTCGACGACGTGAGTGCCGCCGTCGGGACCGCCCCCAGCCAGTTGAGCCTCATTGAGAACGGCAAGCGCGAGCCTAAACTGGGGCTGCTGAAGCAGCTCGCGGCGGCACTGAATGTCGGCATCGACCAGCTGCTCGGCGCGGAACCGCCCAGCCGCCGCGCGGCCTTGGAAATCGAGCTCGAACGGTACCAGCGCGGGCCCCTGTACGAGTCGCTGAACCTGCCTAAAATCCGCGTCAGCTCGCGGCTTCCGCTCGATGTTCTCGAGTCGCAAGTGGGCCTCCTGCAGGAGCTTGAACGCAAGCTCAACGAGCAGGTCGCGACGCCGGAAGAGGCTCGCCGCGCGAACGGCGAACTGCGTGCCATGATGCGCGAGCGCGGCAACTATTTTCCAGAGTACGAAGCCGAGGCGCAGAAGGTCCTCAAAGGCGTTGGATACACGACCGGTCCCTTGAGCCAGCACGTCATTGCGGACATCGCGGACCACCTCGGATTCACGCTCCACCACGTGGGCGACCTGCCCCATTCCACCCGTTCAGTGACCGATCTAAAGAATCACCGAATTTATCTCACGCAGAGCCAACGGCAGGACCACGATCCCCGTTCGGTCCTCCTGCAGGCCCTGGGCCACTACGTCCTGGGCCACGAGACGCCCAAGAACTACGGCGACTTCCTGGCGCAGCGGGTCGCGACGAACTACTTCGCCGCGGCTCTCCTCCTGCCCGAGAACGCAACCCTGGAGTTCCTCCAAAAGGCGAAAGCCGCAAAGGAGATCGCGGTAGAGGACATCCGCGACGCCTTTGCAGTCTCCTACGAAACCGCGGCACACCGCTTCACCAACCTCGCGACGAAGCACCTGGGCATCACCACGCACTTCCAGAAGACGCACCAGAGCGGAATCATCTACAAGGCCTACGAGAACGACGGCGTGGCCTTCCCCCAGGACCATACCGGCGCCATTGAGGGCCAACCGGCGTGCAAGGCATGGACCTCGCGTGCCGTGTTCGACGTTCCGGACAAGTTCAGCGCCTACAGCCAGTACACCGACACCGTCTCCGGCACCTATTGGTGCACGGCGCGCACCGAACGCTCGGCCGCGGGCGAGTTCTCGCTCAGCATCGGCGTGCCGTACCAGCACGTGAAGTGGTTCCGCGGGAGGGAGACGACGGCGCGGGCTACTTCGACGTGCCCGGACCCGAACTGCTGCAAGCGCCCGCCGGCGTCGTTGGCTAATTCCTGGGCAGGCAACGCCTGGCCGTCCGCCCGCGCCCACTCGCACCTCCTGGCCGCCATGCCGCCGGGTGCGTTCCCCGGCGTCGACGAGACCGAGGTGTACGCGTTCCTCGAGGCGCACTCGGGGTAGTTTTGTGGCGGCGTGACGCGGACTACTTTAGGACCGGATAGCTCAAGTGCGTGACCCCCACGCCCTCGACGACGGTCGGGTTACCCAAGGTGAGCGGCGCGTTCCCAACGCGATCGAACATCCGGATACCGGATCCGAGCAGCAGCGGAACCAAGTCGACGCGGATCTCGTCAAGCAGGCCGGCGTCGAGGCACTGCCGAATGGTGTCTGGCCCGTGCATGCCGACGATCTTGTCTCCAGCCGCGGCCTTTGCCTTGGCGACGGCGCTTTCCAGTCCGTCGGTGACGAAATGCACCGCGGAGTCGGAACGGGGCCACCCCTCGGGCATCCGGTGCGTCACCACGAATGCAGGCACGCCGAACGGGTGCTTCCCGCCCCAGGCCTCGGCGCGGTCCGAGGTGCGCCGCCCGGTGAGCATCGCCCCCACCTCGCGCATCAAAGCCCGCAGATGTTCCGCGCTCGCTGCCGAGACGTGGAACGTGAAGCCCGGATTGTGGGTCGGGACGTCGACGTCACCTGCGAAGTACCAGTCGAAGACCTCCTCGACGCCGTCCTCAAGATCGGCCACGTAGCCATCGAGGGACATCGACATGAGTGCGACTACCTTGGTCATTTACCTTGCTCCTTCAGCTCAGACGGACATGGCCCAGGACAAAGCCGCATCGCGGCGAGGCTCGGATGGGTCTATCAGCCTGATTCTGTCCACGAGCCGGACACGGTCGATGAGGGATGTCTCGATGAGCGCCAGAACGAACGCATGATCCTTGGGCCGTGCTGCGATGAGCTTGGCCGCGCACAGATCGTAGGGATCCAGGCAAAGCCCAGTGCTGTTCCGGGTCGCCTCGTTGCGCACGCCAACGAGCCGGTACTCCCAGTCGGCCGGTAGCACCGCAGTCTCCCTCTCGACAGCCTGGACGTAGAACCCGAACTCCTTGTGGAAAGGCGACCACTCACCGAGCGCGGAATCGATGCTGTCCGCAAGCGTCCCGGCGTCGTCATCGGAAAACGGGGCAATGTCGACGGCATCGGACATGGTGATGGCCCCAGGTAGTTGGTCCTCCGTGAAGGATCCCAGAATTGACTGGCTACCGATCACGATCACCCGGTCGCCGTGGATGATATCCGTAGCGGCCCGGATGGCGTGCTCGAGCTCATCGCGGCGCATGGCTGTACCGTACCCCCGCGCAGCCCGATTGTCAGTACCCCCGCTGCCGCTCGCGCTCAGCCAGCAGCGTCGCCACCTTTTCGATGAGCTCGTACGGAATGGGCTTCCCCAGAGGGAATTTCAACGTCCCCTTGGCCGACCGGAAAAGGGCGATTTCGCGCTCGAAGTCCTCGCCGCCGTCGGGCACTGGATAGACGGAGACGTGGTGCTTCCACGCCGCGAAATACACCACGTAGTGCCCGTCGAGCGTGATGGTGGGGATACCGTAACTGATCCGGTCCGCGGCTCCGGGCACTGCTGTCAGGGCCCGCCGTCGGATCTCGTGAAGGATGGTTTGCACGTCGCCGGGCTGCGCCGCGATGTAGTCGTCCACCGTGTCAAAGTGCTCTGCCATGCGCTTCCTTCGCTCCGCTCCGTGCCCCGCCGTTCAGCGGGTCTTGGACCCAGCTTGCCCCAGCGCGCATCGCCCCTGCCAGAGGGCATCGAAGCGAGGTTCGGGCCGACTCCGACCCTCGCTCACATATGTCGGGTTTTGGCCGGACGCTCGCTCACATATATGGGGTTTTGGCCGGACGCTCGCTCACTTGATCTGATGGAACGTTATGGACGGTGGCGAGTTTGCCCGACCATTCGCGATTCCTCGATGCGAGAATGGGGGAGGCACCGCGGTTTTGCAGGCGGGTCCACCACCAGTGCTAATACAGCGGGGCGCCGTGCTAACTCCGGCCGCCTGCGCGAACCACTACGAACGGACAAGCGATGACGTCAGCATCAGAATCCCAGACCCTGAGTAAACCCGCGCCTCGTTTCGCGTCAATTGGCTCTCCATACTTTGGCATCATGCTGGCATGCATGGCTGTCGTCCTGATCCTGTCCAACATTGGCGCTGCCAAAGGCGTCGTCTTCGGTCCGATCATCACCGATGGCGGATTCTTCCTCTTTCCGCTTGCCTACATTCTTGGCGATGTGATGAGCGAGATTTATGGATTCAAGGTTGCCCGTAAAGCAATCATCACCTCGTTCGCACTGTCAGCATTCGCGTCGCTCTGCTACTGGATCATCATCGCGCTCCCCGGTTTCAATGACGATTACGGCAATGCCAAGCAGGCTGCCATCGAAGGCGCACTGGGACCGGTTCCCCAGATCGTCCTTGCTTCACTTCTCGCGTTCCTGGCCGGCCAAACGATCAACTCCTTGATCCTGGTCAAGATGAAGGCCCGTTCGGGTGAGAGAACCCTCTGGGCCCGGCTCATGGGTTCATCCGGGGTGGGCGAATTCGTGGACACGCTCATCTTCTGCAGCATCGCGGCCTCGGTCATTGGCATTACGGACTTCGGAAGCTTCGTCAATTACGTGCTGGTTGGCTTCGTGTACAAGGTCGGTGTCCAATACATCCTCGTGCCCGTGACGTCCTTGGTCATTGGCTGGATCAAGAAGCGCGAGCCTAGCTACTGGGCCTGAGCAGGTAATCCGGGAGGCGGGCCGCATATGTGAGCGCGCGTCGGGTCGGGAGGGCATTTAGGTGAGCGAGCGTCGTCCGTCGGCTCAGGGGAACTGCAGGGAAGTCCGGTAGTTTCAGAGGATGAAGCTGGGAAACGCCGTGCTGACGGCCGAGAATCTTGTTGCAGGCTATGGAGAGCATGCAGTGTGCGGACCGCTCGACGTCGAGGTTTTCCCCGGGCAGGTGCTCGGGATGGTGGGCGAAAACGGTGCCGGCAAGTCCACACTGCTGCGCACGATGATTGGCGCGCAGGCAGCCATAGAGGGCGATGCGCACGTGCTTGGCTTGATGCCGGACGACCGCTCGGCCCTCTTTCGCAGCAAGGTCTCGGTGCTGCTGGATGAGGATGCCTACTTCGATTCACTCACCGTTCGCGAGCACCTTTCCTTGGTGGCCCGTGGGCATGGCCTCACCAACCCCGATGCGGCTGTGGAGGAAGAGATTGGCTTTTTCGAGCTTCAAACCGTGGCCGATGCATTTCCCGATCAGCTTTCCTCGGGACAGCGCCGGAAGCTCCTCCTGGCCTCGGCATTCATCCGCCCCTTCGAGCTGCTGGTCCTGGACGAACCGGAGCAGCGGCTCGATACCCGCATGCGCGGCCTCCTGGCGCAGCGGATCGCCAAGACTGCCAAGAAGAGTGCCGCCGTCGTCATGGTCACGCACGATGCGGATGTCGCCCAAACGGCGTGTACCCGGGCGGTAATAGTCGACGACGGCGGTGCGCGCGTGGTAAGTACGGACGAGGCTGTGGCGAGGATTCGCCGGTGAGCATGTCCACTGCTGCCGTAGCGCAGCCGGAGTTCGTGGACTTCGACCCCGAGAGTGCCACGCGAAAGGTCATCCGCCCACGCGGCCAGTCCTTGCTTTCCAGGCTCAACGAACTGTACATCCAGTTCCTGACGTTCGGCGTCGGCCTGATCTACGCGACAGGCCTCCTCAACGGGCTCACTGCCGCAGCAGCGCATGGCTTCGGCGGCCACCTGATTTCGGCCAGTTACGGCGTCGTCCCTGTTGAGTACGGTCTACTTGTTGGGTTCGGGCTCTTGGCTCTCGCGGCCTATTGGGTGGCGGGCAGGCTCGGGCCACTGGCCATCACGGCGAATCAGCGGCACTGGTGGTACTCACTGGCTATCGACCGCGAGCCGCTTCTAGCCCGAGGATTGCGCCGCGCAGTCTGGGCTGCCGCCGTCGTCGGAGCCCTCACCACCATTCCGATAGCAGTCATCAGCGGCTCGACCGCAATGGTGTTTGCCGGGCGCGTCTTGGCAGGGGCGCTGACCGGTACGGCTATTCTCGCGTTGGCCGCGTTCGCCCAGACGCGTTCACGGGCATCGGCCGGGCAAGGCAGACCGATGAACTGGCTGCTGGCGATCGCCTCGGCGGCCCTCGGCGCGATGCTGTTCGGGACACTGCAGGGGAACTGGATCTTCGCGGTCGCCCCTGCTGTCGCTTTGGTTGCCGCGGCGCTCGGCATGCGCAACAAGCTGTCCAGCGTCCGCACGACTTCGCTGCTCAAGGCCGGGTCCGCGAGGGGACATGTCCAGGCTGCGCTGACGCTGATGGACACGGGGGAGCTCAGCGCCTCGCTGTCCAGCGGCGGCAAACGCAGCCGGGTCAAGCTCCCGGGGACGCCCAGCACCGCCGCGGGCGCGCTCTTCCATGCGGAGGCAACCGTGCTCGCCCGGCAGCCCGGGCGGCTGTGGCGCTGGGGCCTGGGTCTCGCCGTCGTTCCCTTGACTGGGCTGGTCCGGACGTTCGATTCGCCCGTCATCCTGCTTCCGGTGCTGCTTGCCGCTGCGATATTCTCCTCCACTGCGGCGGCCGGGCCGCTTTGGCAATTGCGCATGGCCCCGAGTCTCGACGCCCTCCTTCCGATTTCCAGGACAGCTTCGCGCTGGGTCCACGTCGCACTTCCGGTGGTGCTGATGGGGTTATGGACGACGGCGGCTGCCGGATTCTTCGTGCTGGCAGGCGGATTCCGGGTGGAACTCCTCGTCCTGGGTGCGGCGGCGGGAGGCGGTTTGGGCGCGGGGATGCTTCGACGCGCATTCCGCCAGCAGGAAGACCTGACCAAGCTGGTGTACCTCATGCAGCTCGGTCGGAGTGGACCCGCCATGCTCGGAACCAGGATCCGGGGCTACGTGCTGTGCCTCTTCGCCCTGGTGCCCTTGGCCTTGGGCATGCTCTTCAACGCCCCGGAAGTCCTGGTGACGCCCGCCGTCGTGCTCAACGTGGTGCTCCTGGTGATCGGCGTGACGACCGCGGACCGTCCCTGAGGCGCCCCTTGGCGCGAGCTCGGCGGGAGGCGGGGACCGCCGAGACCCTACGAGTAGTACCGTCCCAGCGTCTCGGCCTTGAACTCGAAGAAGTCCCCGGATTCGATGGCCAAGCGGGTATCGTCCACCATCTTCACCACGAAGCGCTCGTTGTGGATGGAGATGAGCGTGGCCGAGACCATCTCGTGGGCCTTGTACAGGTGGTGGATGTACGCCCGGGAATAGTTGGCGCAGGTATAGCAGTCGCAACCATCCTGCAGCGGCCCGAAATCCGCCTTGTAGCGTGCTCCGGACAGGTTGTACCGGCCGGACGGAGTGTAAAATGCCGAGTTGCGGGCCACCCGGGTGGGGGAGACGCAGTCGAAGGTGTCGGCGCCGTTTTCGATGGCCGTGAAGATGTCGTCCGGCTCGGAGATGCCAAGGAGGTGCCGGGGCTTGTTCTCGGGAAGTTCCTCGTTGCACCAACGCACAATGGTGCCGAGGTTCTCCTTCTCCAAGGCGCCGCCGATGCCGAAACCGTCAAACGGCATGCCGCCAAGGTCCCGGCAAGCCTTGCGGCGAAGATCCTCGTACTGCGCCCCCTGGATGACGCCGAACAGGGCTTGGTACGGCTTGCCCACCCGGGAGGCTGTCAGCCGCTCATGCTCCACCACACAACGCTCGGCCCAGCGACGCGTCCGCTCCAGGGATTCCTCTTGGTAGCCACGGGAGTTCTGCAGGGTGGTCAGCTCGTCGAAGGCGAACATGATGTCGGCGCCGATCTGGTGCTGCACCCGCATCGAGATTTCGGGCGAGAAGCGGTGCCGGTCCCCGTTCAAGTGCGACTTGAACCAGACGCCGTCCTCGTCCACATGGGCCAGCCGCTCCTTGCCCGGGGCCACGGCGTCGTCCGGACCGGACGTGTCCACGGAGGTCATGTCGATGACCTTCTTGAACCCCGAGCCGAGGCTCATAACCTGGAATCCGCCCGAGTCGGTGAACGTGGGCCCGTCCCAGTTCATGAACGCGCCGAGCCCTCCCGCCGCGTCCAGGATCTCCGGTCCCGGCTGCAGGTACAGGTGGTACGCGTTGGCCAGCAAAGCCTGCGCGCCGAGCGCCTTCATGGATTCGGGCAGCACGGCTTTAACAGTGGCTTTCGTCCCGACAGCGATGAATGCAGGCGTCTGGATCTGGCCGTGCGGCGTGGTGATGGTGCCGGTTCTGCCCAGGAACTCGCCCCGCTTGTCGCCGCCGTGACGGCTGCCGCCGTCGGCGTTCAAGAAGCCCGACGACGGCCGGCGCGTTTCGCTGAGCCGCGCACCCACCTCGAAGGAAAACGCGGACTGCTGGGCAGTTGCGAGCGTGGACGGATCGGACTCGGGGCTAGACCCGGATTGAGGCAGGGAGGAATCGGCTGGCACCGTTACAGTCTGCCAGCCCCGGAGCATGAATCGTCAGTGCGAATGCACCTCTGTGGGGTAGTTCTCAGCCTTCCAGCCGTCCCAGTGGGAGCGAATCGAGTCCAGGCTGGCCGCCCCTAGGTCGTAGGTAGAAGCGATGACGATAGTGCCGCCGTCGGGCCTTTTCTCCGGAATCACCGGCTGGTCAGCCACAATCAGCAGCCCATCACCATGCTCCGCATAACTGTGCACGGTGAGGCCCACCTGATGGTTGCTCCGGAACCAGACCTTGCCGGAGAGGGCCTCGCCCGTGGGCAGCGTCAGCGAGTATTCCTGCCCGGGAGCCGGGACCTCGGCCAGGCCGAGTTTCTGGATGCCTGAGCCGCGGCCGCCCGGCAGGGAAACGAAATGCGTGCGCCGGTGCCCGTGTGGATGATGTTCGAGGGCGAAGCGGAGTTGGTGCAGGAACGTCAGCCAGCCTTGGGTGATGTCCTCGTCCCACGCGGCCCATTCGGAATCGTGGTCCAAGGCTGCCCGCGTCACGCGTACCTCGGTGCCTCCGCTGACCGGGGTGAGCTCGAAGACGTCCCCGCCGTTCACGGTGAGGCTGGTGTGGTCGGGGCCCTCGACCACGTTGGTGGTGAAGTAGATCTGGTTGATTTCGTCGCCAAGCTCATCGGCCTCCCAGCCGTGCCACTGAGCCACGAGCGACGGTTCGCGCAGCGAAGTCCAAACTTGCTGCGCGTCGGCATTTACAACAACGCTCAGATTGTTCGTCATGGCCCGAATCTACCGCCGTTGGAGCGAACGCGACAGGTCTTGCGGAATCCTCGGAGAGCGCCTAAGCCCGCACTGCCTCGAGTTCGTTCGCGATCCGGTGATCGAGTTCCCCGAGGCCGATGGTGTTTGAACCGCCGTGCGCGCGCAGGAACAGCAGGGCTTCGAGCCGAAGCAGCCGCCATTCGCGCTCGGCGTCGCGGTTGCCGTTGTCGATGGAGCGGAAGATTTCCTTGTCGTACAGGTTCGGTTCGTTGAGCCCGCGCTGCCGGACTTTGGCGGCGATCCGGGCCTTGAACGGGTCTGTCTCCACAGTGTCCGGCGCCTGAAGGAGCTGATCGTAGACTTCGGCGCGTTTCGTTTGGCCGAGCTCACGGCAAATGAAGCTGGAAAGCGCGAGGGAACGTTCAACCGACATCCACCGGTCCCGGTTTCCGTCGTAGGGGAGCACGTTGAGGATATCGGCCACCGCGAGGGCGTGGTCGGGATCGCGCAGCTCGATGAAAAGATCGTGGGCAAGGTCGCTCAGATCCCGAAGGCAGCTTCCCGACTTCGTATTGATGCCCTTCACGAGGCGTTCGCTCAGCACCGCGACCCCATTCCTGCCAGGGTGCGTTTCGGCGGCGGCCGCCACGATGTTCTCGGGCGAGTCCGTCGGCTCCGGGATCAGCGCGAGCTGCGCGGGACCCGGCGCGCTCGGTCCGCTCACGCTGGGTGCCACCGCGGGCAAAGGAGGTACGACGACGGCGGGAACGGCCTCCGCGGGGGCGTCACGGGCGTCGGAGGTACCGGCGTCGGGCGCGTCACCGGCGTCGGGGATACCGGCGTCGGGCGCGTCGATCGTGTGCGGCTCTGGCAGCGGGGCCGGACCTTCGGCGAGCGGCGTGTCGACGTCGTCCGGGATGGCGGCCGCTTCGCCCACCGGGACGCTGGATCCGATAGCGATCCGCACGCTCCCGCCGTCGAGTGTGGTCACCAGGATGAGCGCGGGCACGCCGAAATCGTCGCGTTCGAGCCCGATGTGCGTGATTTGCTCCGCGGGACCATCCCCAGGGAGGAAGAGGTAGTCCCCGATTTGCAGGGACCCAGCCTGCTTTTCACGGTACTGCTGGTCGGCCGGGCTGTGAGTCATCGGAAGTCCTTTGGTTCTCTTGGGGTCCGCCCAACAGTCTATAAAACCCCACCGGGCAAATCGGGGAGGTGGCTACTAGCCGCCGCTTCTGCCAGCGCTGCTGCTACTGTCCGACGCCTGCGAAAGCCAGAGCCTGGCGCACCAGATTGCCGCGGCCACCGCTGAATTCCTGCTGCACGTCGTCGCTGAGGATCTCCTGAGGAGTCATCCACGTCAGCTCGAGGGCGTCCTGGCGAGGTTCGCACTCGCCTGTGACTGGGATGACGTAAACGAGGGACACGGCGTGTTGGCGGTCGTCCGTGAAGCCGGTCTGCGACGGCGCCGGGAAGTATTCGGCCACGGTGAACGGCACGGGACTGACGGGCAACTGCGGGAAGGCCAGCGGCCCGAGGTCCTTTTCCATGTGCCGCAAGAGCGCGGCCCGGATCGTTTCGCGGTACAGGACGCGGCCGGACACGAAGGAACGGACCATGGTGCCGTCGGCGTCGCCCTGCAGAAGGGTACCTACCTCGTTGACGAATCCGAGCGGATCGAGACGCACGGGAACCGCCTCCACGTAAACCATGGGGAGGCGGCCGCGGGCTTCGAAGAGGTCTTCATCGGAAAGCCAGCCGGAGTACGGGTCAGGGGTACGAACACTCATGGTTAAGTTCTACCCCATCCCATGCCGTTCCATGCCGTACGAATCAGACAGCCAGGATTGCGTCGAGCCCAAACCGGGAACGCTCGCTCACTTCTGGTGTCCAATCGGGCGACGCTCGCTCACCTATATGGGCAAAATCGGCATCCCTCGCTCAGATGATCTGAGCGAGCGTTTCCGGAAAGGCCGATATATGTGAGCGAGCGTCGGGGTAGGGCCGTATAGGTGAGCGAGCGTCGGGGTAAGGGTCCATATAGGTGAGCGAGGGTTGGGCATGTAGTCGGTGGGCTTTCGCCACAGCCTAGCTGGCACCAGAATGGGGCCATGGCTGTTGAACTTGAAGAACTGATCGTCAAAGATGCTGCCGAGTGGCGGTCCTGGCTCGAAAAGAACGGCGCCCATAGCCCGGGCGTGTGGCTCGTGCTGCACAAGAAGGGCGGCAACGTGACGGAACTCGATTACGCCGCTGCCTTGGATGAGGCTCTTTGTTTCGGCTGGATCGACGGCCAAGGCAGAAGGCGCGACGACGAGAGCGTCTTCCAACGCATGACCCGCCGCGGCCCCAAAAGCCCATGGTCCAAGCGGAACGTGGGGCACATTGCCCGTTTGGAAGCCGAGGGCAAGATGACTCCGGCCGGATGGGCCGCCGTCGACGGCGCCAAGGCGGACGGGCGTTGGGAAGCTGCCTATGTGGGCCAATCGGACGCGGAAGTCCCGGAGGACCTCGCTGCCGCCATCGCCGCCGTTCCCGAGGCCCAAGCGATGTTCGATGTGCTGACCGCGGTCAATCGCTATTCCCTGATCTACCGCACCAACTCGGTGAAGAAGGCGGAAACGCGGGCCAGGAAGATCGCTGGCTTTGTTGAGATGTTGGCGCGGCAGGAGACGCCGTATCCGCAGAAGAAAAAGCCCGCGGTAGCAGAGTAGGACCTATTCAGGCTTCTCGGCGGACAGAGCGACGATCCAGCCTGGAGTGTCCTCACCGAGCCGCTTGTCGAGCAAGACCCTGGCCTTGGCAGCGGCGATCTGCACCTTGCGGTCCTCGGCACTCACCGAGGCGGGACGCTGCGAGGGGACGACAGCGCGGGTTTCGGACGCCGTGGCGGCTGCCATGAGCGCGTCGTCGGTGCCTACTTTGAGGAGCGCGAGTTCCTCCCGCGACGCGAGTTCGCTGTGGCCCAGAATTTCGATGGCCTTTTGGCCCATTTCGGCCTCGGAGCGGCTACGGGACAGGGACGCGTCGAGGGCCCATTGAGCGCGGCGCCACCACTCGGACCTGTCATCCGCCCGCGCCTTCTGCCGCAGGGACAGGAGGCCCACGATCGCGGCAACGATCGCCGCTACAAGGACAGCGAGCGGGCTGAGCGCGCCAACGATCTGCCACCATTCCGGCTGCCCACCGACCACAGTGACGGGTATCGGACTCGGGATCGGGTTCACAGCTCCAGACTAGGCCCCGGCACTGACAATTACTGGATGCGCGCGGCGGCTTCCAGCACCATCCATGCCTGCAGTTGGGTGGAGAGTTCGACGGCGGTGCCCACCGGATACGTCTCGGCCGCCGGACGCTGCGGTTCCGTCGAGAAGACGAGCCAGCCGTCGTCGTCGTACTTTCCGGAAGTCCCTTTGGCAGCGTGTGTACGCACCATCCGCCCCGCCCACAGCGCCTCTGCGGTATCGAGCACCATCTGGCGGGCGGTGGCGCGGGTGGCCGCGGGCAGCCGCACGTCTCCGGCGGCGAGGGCGAGGTAGCGGACGAGGATCCCGGCAAAGAGTCCGCCGTCGCCGGCGCCCTCGCCGCCAAGAACGAGCCTCCCCTGAGTGTCAGGCTCACGGACGGTCAGATGCTCAGCCACCGAGCCCACCAACGCGGCCGCGGGTGCCAGGTTCGCTTCTCCACCCAACTCCAACAAGGCGCCGAGCACCGGGCCTTGGTTGTAGGTGTAGACTTGTTCAGCGAGGACGAGCTTGCCTTCCTTGATCCAGGCGCCATCGAGGTATAGGCCGCGGGTGGATTCGAAGAGTGTGGCGTCGAGCCAGTCCAGGAGCCCTTGGGCCCGCTCCCGCTTCCCGGTCCGGGCGAAATACAAGGCCACCGGCGCAGTGGCCGGGGCGTTCTTGAAATCACGCTTGGTGCTCCAGAAGGTGCCGCCGCCCATGTCGTCCGTGGAGGCCGATTCGAACTGCGGAGAGAGGCGTTTCTGCAACCGGGCGTTGCGTCGTCGGCCAGGCTTCTGCGCCCGCCCGGCCAAGGAATCCAAGCGCAGGACGGCGAGGGCGAGCCACGCCATGTCGTCGTAGTAGCTGTTGACGTAGCGCAGCAAGTTGCGCAGCCGGATGCTGGCGACCACGCGTGAAGCGAGCTCGCCGGCGCTCGGGCGATCACCGCCGTCGAACCTTGATCCCGAGCCCAGCTCGCGCAATCCCGCGTCAACGAGGCAATCGACGTAGTGCGCCTGCCACCAGTAGTTCCACGGCTGAAACGGAGAATGGTTGGAGGGCCGGACCGACGCCGCGAGGTGCGTTCCGGGGAGGAAGAGGAGGCGCCGTCCGAAATGCCGGGTGACCGAACGCGCGGCGTGGTCGGCTCGTGCGGCCCAGTCCGGAGTTCCGGCGGTGCCGGGCTGGGCATCGGGGGCGGACATGGTGACAGCCTAACGCGGGCCCGCTTGGCCGCAGGCCCTCCGGCAGTGCACAATCAAAGTGATTCAGTTAACATTCATTAACGGATTTTGGTTCTGCATCGAGGAGGATGGATGGACATCAAGGGCGCAGTTGCGTTGATAACCGGCGGGGCTTCGGGTTTGGGGGCCGCAACCGCAAGGCGATTGCTCGACGCCGGAGCGTCGGTAGTGCTGCTTGACCTCCACTCCTCTCCCGGCGAGTCCCTCGTTGCCGAGCTCAATGCCTCGGGAGCCGACGGAAGGGCCGTGTTCGTCCCCGCCGACGTCACGAACGAAGAACAAGTGCAGGCCGCCGTCGACGCCGCCATTGCGCTGGGTCCCTTCCGGATCCTGGTCAACTGCGCCGGCGTAGCAACCCCGGGCAAAGTGCTCGGCAAAGACGGCGTGCTGCCGCTGGAGAACTTCAACAGGGTCATCCAGATCAACCTCGTGGGCACCTTCAACGTGATCCGCCTGTCTGCGGCCGCAATGGCCCGGAACGAGCCTGCGTCTACAGAGCTTGGTGGCGAGGAACGCGGCGTCATCATCAACACGGCCTCCGTGGCGGCTTTCGATGGGCAGATCGGGCAGCCTGCGTATGCCGCATCCAAGGGTGCTGTGGCCGCGATGACGTTGCCCTTGGCCCGTGAATTTGCGCGCTCGCTAGTACGTGTCATGGCCATCGCGCCGGGCATCTTCGAAACCCCCATGTTGGCCGGCTTGCCCGAGGACGCCCAGCTTTCCCTGGGCCAGCAGGTACCGCACCCCGCCCGACTTGGCCGTCCCGCCGAGTACGCCAACCTTGTGGCGCACATTGTGGAAAACGCCATGCTCAACGGCGAAACCATCCGCCTCGACGGCGCTATCCGGATGGCACCCAAGTGAGCCAGACGCACAAGCTGGCGGCCGCCTTCGAACATTCGGCCGGTTCTCTGCCCGACTTGCCTGGGGCGGACTTTTTCGACTTCGAATCTCTCCTCAGCGTCCAGGAACAGCGTAAGCTCAACGAACTCCGGGAATTCCTGGCCACGGAAATTGCCCCATATGCCAAGGACTGGTGGGACAAGGCCGAGTTCCCTGCGCACATCCTGCCCAAGCTTGCGGCCCTTCGCTTGAGCACCCCCACGCACCGCGGTTACAGCAACCTGTTCGCAGGGCTCGTGATCGCGGAAATGACCCGCGTGGACACCTCCATTGCCACGTTCTTCATGGTCCACCACGACCTTTTCATCGAGGCGCTCTACGAGTTCGGCTCCAAGGACCAGCAGGACCGCTACCTGGACGACGCCTCCAATCTGCGGACCACCGGAGCTTTTGCGCTCACGGAACCGGATCACGGTTCCGACGTGGCCGGTGGCCTGCAGACGGTGGCCCGCCGGGTCAGCGGAGGAGCCGACGACGGCGGCGACTACTGGGTGCTGAACGGCGCCAAGCGTTGGATCGGCAACGGGACGTTTTGCGACCATGTACTGGTCTGGGCGCGGGACGAAGTCGACGGCGCTATTCGCGGCTTCATTGTGGACGGCACGCTGCCCGGGGTGACCCGCACCAAGATCGAGAACAAGATCGCCCTCCGCACCGTCCAAAACGCCGACATTGTCCTCAAGGACGTCCGGATCGCGGAGGCGGATCGTTTTTCCGGAATCAACAGCTTCGCCGACACCAACCACCTGCTGCGTGGATCGAGGCTCATGGTCGCTTGGCAGGCCGTAGGGCAGCAGTTGGCGGCGTTCGACGTCGCCCGGAAGTACGCGCTCGAACGGCAGCAGTTCGGCCGCCCGCTCGCGAAGTTCCAGCTCATCCAGCAGCAATTGGTGGACATGCTCGGAAATGCCGTGGCCAGCATGGGCATGATGGTGCGCATCGCACAGCTGCAGGAGGACATCTACACGGACAGCAAGGGAGTGCGGCACGGCGGAGCCCAAATGTCCCAGGTGGCCCTGGCCAAGGCTTACTGCAGCGCCCGGATGCGCGAAACGGTGGCGATGGGCCGGTCCATCCTGGGCGGGAACGGCATCGTGACCGATTACCGGATGGCTAAAATCTTTGCCGATGCCGAGGCGATCTACACCTACGAAGGATCGTTCGAGATCAACTCGCTCATCGTGGGCCGGGCCGTGACAGGCGTTTCCGCGATCGTTTGAGGGGGCGCGCGGGACCTCGCTGAGACCGGGACCGCGGCGCCGGTCCGGGCCGGGCGCGCTGCCGAGCGAGCCATACCGGAGCTTGTTTCCCGTACCGGAGCTTGAAGCGCGGCGATGGGAAACAAGCCCCGGTCTGAGCCTGGGGCCTCAACCCCCGGACAATTGGTCCTCGAGATTGAAGATTTCCGTGAGCTGGACGAATCCTTGGTCGGGTGCCCGTGCGTCGTCTTCGAATAGCAGTGCCATTTCCGCCTGCCAGCGGGCATTCACATCAGTCAGCGCCATACGGGCCCGCGCCGCATCGAAATCGTCGCATTCCACGTAGCCCACCAGCAGCCCGTCGTCGGCCAGGAACAACGAATAGTTGTTCCAGCCGGCTGCCTTGAGTTCACGGAGCATCTCCGGCCACACAGCCGCATGGCGGCGCCGGTACTCGGGAATCCGGCTGGGTTTGACCGAGGAGCGGAAACAGACGCGCATGTGGATTCTCCAAACTTCATGAATCGTTTCATTCGATGAGCGCAAAGTCGTTGCAAATCGCGCGGCTTACCGGGTGCCGGCCCGGAGCTGGCGGTATTCTTCGCGGGGAACCGGCGTCGCGTCCGGCGTGCCCAGCTGATTGAGGGGGATGCGGTACGTTTCCCGCGCCGACCAGGCGGCCACAGCGCCGATGATACAGATTCCGAAGCAGATGGACCCGATGATGAGCGGTACATTCGCGGACCCCGGTGGGGCGATCGCCGTGAAGATACTCGGAAGGAACGCGGTGATGACGAGGCCGATGTTCTGCGAGATGGCGAATCCCGTGACGCGGGTGCGGGCGGGGAAGAGCTCCTGGAAATAGCTGGCGAACGTTGCATTCCAGACCTGATAGAGCGTGCCCCACATGAGGATCGAGAGGATGATCGTGAGCAGTACATTGTTCTGGCTGACTGCGTACAGGTACGCGTAAGCCAGCACGCCGGAGCTCAACGAGCCGAAGATCATCAATGGCCGGCGGCCGAACCGGTCCGACAGATCTCCGAACAACGGGATGAGGGCCAGTGCGACGACGTTGGCCAGGACCGGGATCCAGAGGTAGACGGTGGTGCTCATGCCGACGCCGTATCCCGGCTGGGTAGCGTATGCCGCACCGAAGACTGCCACGGTGACTCCGACGACGTTGACCAGGGTCATGCAGACTGCGCGCAGCACGTCGAGACCGCTTTCCCGCAGCACGCGGACGATCGGCATCTTCGGGATCTCTTGGTGCGCCTTTTCTTCGGTGAAGATGGGGGTTTCTTCAACCCGGCGGCGGATCATGTACCCGGCGAACACCACGAGGGCGCTGAGGAGGAACGGAATGCGCCAGCCCCAGGATTTGAACGATTCACTGGAGAGCATGGCAGAGAGCGGAAGAAAGACCGCGGCGGCGATAATCTGTCCGGCCTGGGTGCCCTGGAGCGCGAAGCTTGCGTAGAACCCCCGACGGCCGAAAGGCGCATGCTCCACGATCATGGCGCTGGCGCCGCTCAGTTCGCCGGCCACGGCAAAGCCCTGGATGAGCCGGACGGCAACCAGCAAGACGGGTGCCAGAAGGCCGACTTGACCGTAAGTGGGCAACAGTGCGACGGCGAAGGTCGACGCGCCCATCATCAGCATGGCCAGGACCAAAACGTTCTTCCGGCCATGCTTGTCGCCCCACTGTCCGAGGACGAATGCACCAATCGGGCGGGCAATGTAGCCCACGGCGTACGTGCCAAGCGAAGCGATCAGCGCCACGGTCGGATTTCCGGCGGGGAAGAAAACGCCGGGAAAGACCAATGCAGCGGCCTGTGCATAGATGAACCAGTCGTAGTACTCGAGGGCGCTGCCGATCCAGCCGCTGGCTGCCGCTTTCCTCGTGGTGCTGGACTGTCGCGGTTCGATTGAACTTCGCTGCCTACTCGCGTCGATCTTCATATTGTCCTCCTTTGGACAAGTCGTTGGGGCCACTGGAAGGGCCTTCCCGTCTTTGGGTGTGGTTTCCAGTAGGAGGGCGGCGCCATCGCAAGGATCGGACTGAACTTCCGCTTGGTATGCGCTTTCCCATCTGGTAAGCGCTTTCCATAAGACACCCGCGCGGCCCCGCTGTCAAGGTTAAGTTGTTGTGCAGGTCACAATGGCGGGGGACTCTCGGCCCACCGCGAACCTGCTTCCTATGTGGAGCCGCCGCGAACCCCAGGAACTAGGACGAACCCGTGCTCCTGCGGAGGGTGACGCTGCCCGCGACGGCCGCCGGACCGCCGTCGTCGGAAAGGGTCGCAATGGTTGCCAGCCGTCCGATTTCCTCCAGCGGCAGGCTCACGGTGGAGAGCGCCGGCCGGAAGTCCCGGAGCCATTGGATGTCGTCGAATCCTGCGAGGCTGGCGTCGTGGGGGATCCTGAGCCCCTGGTCCCTCAACGCGGCTGCAACCCCGATGGCCATGACATCGTTGGTCGCGAAGATGCACAAGCGCGGTTCCGGTACCGGCTGGCCGGAGGCCTTGATCCGCCAGGCAAGCTCAATACCGGCGTCGAAGCCGCCGTTCCGGTTGAACGGGACGTGCACAACATCCGCGGCTGGCTGCCCGGCGTCGGACAAGCCTCGTTGGAATCCCGTGACGCGCTCATCCGAAGTGGTCAGCCCCTCTGGACCGGCCACAATGACGAACGGCCCTTTGTGGGTGCGCGCCAGATCCCGCGCCAGATCCCGCGCAAGTTGTTCGTTCGGGACGGCGATCGTGCGGTAGTTGTCCGTTTCGGCCACGCCCAGAATCGCTTGCCCGACGACGCCCACGCGCCCGCCGTTGCGGCAGTAGCGGTCCAGTTCGGCGGCTAGCTCGGTGTTCGCGCGGGCGTCTTCGGAGCGTGTTGAACGCGATCCTGCGATGACGATCGACTCGGCCCGCCGTGCAGCGAAAGCGGCGACGGCTTCCTTCTCTTCAGCGGGTGTGCCGTTGGTGGTGGCGAGCAGCACCATGCGGCGCTCTTGCCGTGCTGCGGCCTGGACGCCTTGCGCTATGGCGGAAAAATATGGGTCCGCGATGTCATGGACGATCAGGCCAATGAGCCCCGTGCTGGATTTCGCCAACGCCTGGGCCTGGGCGTTCGCGATGTAGCCCAGGGTGTCGGCCGCCTGCCGGACGCGCTCGGCGATTTCCGGGGCGGGCGTCCTCGCGGAACCATTGAGCACCCGGGAGGCGGTGGCGGGGGAGACGCCGGCCAGTTTGGCCACTTCGGACAGCGTGCTTGCAGTCACGGACAACTCCTCTTCAAAGCCTCAGTCTCGGGCACTTCCAGCGACATCCGATTATTGCAGTCCTAACTGGCCTTGGGAAAGCGATTGCCAGACCCGTGGTGGCGTGTCATCATGAATGCATTGGGAATGCGCTTTCCCACCTCATTACTTTCCACCTGAAGAAGGACTCATGGGCTACGAAACAAAGACGATCCGAATCGCCATGAACGGCATCACCGGGCGGATGGGTTACCGCCAGCACTTGCTGCGTTCCATCCTCCCCATCCGCGACGCCGGGGGCTTCACCTTGGCAGACGGGACCCGCGTCCAGGTCGAACCGATCCTGGTCGGCCGCAACGAGGCGAAGATCCGGGAACTGGCCGAACTCCACAAGGTCTCCGAGTGGTCCACCGACCTCGACGCGGTCATCAACGACCCCACCGTCGACGTCGTTTTCGATGCGTCGATGACGAGCCTCCGCGCGGCGACGCTGAAGAAGGCCATGCGCGCCGGAAAGCACATCTTCACCGAAAAGCCGACGGCGGAGACACTCGAGGAAGCCATCGAGCTGGCCCGCATCGGCAAGGAATCCGGCGTCACGGCCGGTGTGGTGCACGACAAGCTGTACCTGCCGGGCCTGGTCAAGCTGCGCCGCCTCGTGGACGAAGGCTTCTTCGGCCGCATCCTCTCGATCCGCGGAGAATTCGGCTATTGGGTGTTCGAAGGCGACGTCCAGGCAGCGCAGCGTCCGTCGTGGAACTACCGCAAGGAGGACGGCGGCGGCATGACAACGGACATGTTCTGCCACTGGAACTATGTCCTTGAAGGCATCATCGGCAAGGTCAAGAGCGTCAACGCCAAGACCGCCACCCACATCCCGACCCGTTGGGACGAACAGGGCAAGGAATACAAGGCCACTGCCGACGACGCCTCTTACGGCATCTTCGAGCTTGAGACCCCGGGCGGGGACGACGTCGTCGGGCAGATCAACTCCTCCTGGGCCGTCCGCGTCTACCGCGACGAACTCGTGGAGTTCCAGGTCGACGGCACGCACGGCTCCGCCGTCGCGGGCTTGAACAAGTGCGTCGCGCAGCAGCGCGCCCACACACCCAAGCCCGTCTGGAACCCGGACCTGCCCGTCACCGAGTCCTTCCGCAGCCAGTGGCAGGAAGTTCCCGCGAACGCCGATCTGGACAACGGCTTCAAGTTGCAGTGGGAAGAATTCCTGCGCGACGTCGTCGCCGGCCGGGAACACCGCTTCGGCCTGCTTTCCGCCGCCCGCGGCGTGCAGCTCGCCGAACTCGGCCTGCAGTCCTCGGACGAGCGCCGCACCATCGACATCCCGGAGATCGTGCTCTGATGACTTCCCTCCTTCTTCCAAACCACGACGGCGGAACCCGCCTCTACAAGGTGCAGCCGGCCACGTCGTGGGCCAGGCCGACAGCGCCTTTGACGTCCCGGCGCGCCTACGCCGCGGCGCACGTGATCCCCGAAGCGACGGCCGACAACACCCCTGGCGCCCCCGTGCGCTTGGACTGGGCCGCCACCATGGCGTACCGGCACGAGCTGTGGTCCTACGGCCTGGGTGTTGCCGACGCCATGGACACGGCACAGCGCGGCATGGGCCTGGACTGGGCCGCCACCCAGCAGCTCATCAAACGAACCGGCGTCGAAGCGGCTTCCGTGGTGGTATCCGGCAACGCGGCTACCGCCGGGAAAACCGTCAGGGACCTCGTCTCCTGCGGTGCCGGAACCGACCAGCTGGACCTGGACTCCGTCCCCGAGGGGCCCGCCGGAATCAAGGCCGTGCTGGACGCGTACCGCGAGCAGATCGCCGTCGTGGGCGAAGCGGGACCCAAGGTCATCATCATGGCGTCGCGGGCGCTGGCCAAGGTGGCGACGACCCCTGAGGACTATCTGCAGGTCTACTCCTCGCTTCTCAGCGAGGTTGACCAGCCCGTCATCCTGCACTGGCTCGGGACCATGTTCGACCCCGCCCTGGCCGGCTATTGGGGATCGGACGACGTCGCCGAAGCAACGGAAACCTTCCTTGGCCTGATCCGGGACCACGCGGACAAAGTGGACGGAGTGAAGGTCTCGCTGCTCGACGCTTCGCATGAAGTTGCCCTGCGCGCAGCCCTTCCGGAGGGTGTCCGCCTGTACACCGGCGACGATTTCAACTACCCGGAACTGATCGACGGCGACGGCGCCCACCACTCGGACGCGTTGTTGGGCATCTTCGCCGCGATCTATCCTGCCGCTTCGGTCGCGCTGCAGAAGTACGACGCCGGCGACGCCGCGCACGCGCGTGCCATCCTGGACTCCACCCGCGAACTGGGCAAGCACATCTTCAGCGCCCCCACGTTCTACTACAAGACCGGGATCGCGTTCATGTCCTGGCTCAACGGCAAGCAGCCCGGCTTCCAGATGGTCGGGGGGCTGCATTCCGGCCGCTCCGTGGTCCACCTTGCACGCACCTTCGAACTCGCCGACCAAGCCGGGCTCCTGAGCGATCCGGCGCTGGCCGCCTTCCGCATGTCCGACTACCTCCGCATCAATGGAGTGGGCGCATGAGCGACTTTTTGCGATTGTCCGACTTTTCCAGATTGTCACTGAACAGCGCCACCACCAAGAAATGGACGCTCACCGAGGCTGTGGACGGTTGCGTCCGTGCCGGGATCCCGGCGATCGGGCCGTGGCGGGACATCGTCGCCGACACTGGTCTGGACAAAGCGGCCAAGCTGATCAAGGACGCCGGACTTCGTGTCTCGTCCCTCTGCCGCGGCGGCTTCCTCACAGCGGCCGACGCCGAAGGGCAGGCAGCCGCTTTGGCGGATAACCGTGCAGCCGTCCTCGAAGCCGTCGCGCTGGATACGCAGGAGCTGTTCCTGGTGGTCGGCGGACTCGCCCCGGGAGAGAAGGACGTCGTCGCGGCCCGCCAGCGCGTGGCCGACCGCCTTGAGGACCTGGTGCCCTTCGCCGTCGAACACGGGGTCCGGCTCGTGCTCGAACCCCTGCACCCGATGTACGCAGCGGACCGGGCTCTCATCTCGACCCTCGGCCAGGCGCTCGACCTCGCCGCACCCTACGACACGAGGGCGGTCGGCGTCGCCGTCGACACCTTCCATGTGTGGTGGGATCCGGAGCTGAAGAAGCAGATCCAGCGGGCCGGCCGGGAAAACCGGATCGCTTCCTACCAGGTGTGCGATTTCAACGTCCCCATCGCCGCCGACGCGCTGCTCTCGCGCGGCATGATGGGCGACGGCGTGATCGACTTCGCGACGATCGGCGCCTGGGTGCGCGACGCCGGCTACACGGGCGACATCGAAGTGGAGATCTTCAACCGGGACATCTGGGACGCCGACGGCGATTCGGTCCTGGAAACCATGAAGCAGCGCTACGCGGAACTCGTGCTGCCGTACGCCTAACGGCACGGCGGCGGTCTGAAGGGCGGGGCACATTGCGTGCCCCGCCCTTTCAGTGTGCCTATCCCGTGGCGGAGACCCGCCCGGCCACCAGTTTTGCAACCTCGCCCGGAGACAGCCTGCCGTCGACGATCCACACCGTGAAGGTGCGGACCAGGGAGTCGCCTGCTGCAAGCTCCACTGACCGGTCCCAGGCGAGGGCCGAACCCACTGCGGGGTAATCCGCCATCCGGACGAACCAGGGATCCTGCGCCGCAGCCGGAGCTGCGAACACCAGGGTGGCAGGGCCATCAGGAAAGTCCGCTGCCCAGGCCAGCCACGGTGACGCCGAGCCGTGGACTTCGGGCTCCCCACGACTTTCCGCTGTGAAGACTTCTGCCCCGGCGCACGCAGGCAAGCGCCAGAAGAAACCGCCGTAGCCGCTTCCGAGGGCGCCGTTTGAGCCGGGGCCGCCCAGTGAGGAGTCGACGACGGCGGTCAGTTCGGTTCTTAGCTCCAGTTGCCATGTGCGGTGGTCGAGCTGCCGGGAGCGGGTGGTGCGGCGTTCGCGGAGAAGTTCGGCGCCGTCCGGTGCCTGCCAGCTCAATTCCTGCTCCAGCAAGCTGGGCGCGTGAGTTGCGGAGACTTCAACGATGCGCCCATGGTCTTGGCGTTCTTCGTAACGGCCGGCAGCTCGGACGTACGTTTTGCCGCCCCAGAAATTGGTCCCGTTCACATCTTGCAAGGCGAATCCCGCGCCAAGGTGCCAGGGATGGTCCGCGGGGAGGTGATCGGTGACGGTGACTCCGGCGAGTGTGCGGACCGGGTGCAGATAGGGCCGCGGGGAGAGCCTCGCGGCCAGACCGGCGCCGCTCTGTAGGGTTGCCAAGACGACGGCGCCACCCGGCCCGGTTTCGTTAGCAGCGCCGCCCGGCTCCCCGCCGTCGGGCACCCCACCGCCGTCGGGCATGCTCAAAACCGTGTTTCCTGCGTCGACGGCCGGCCGCGCCCAAGGCAAGCCGAGTTCGCTGAAGGTGGCGTGCGCCGCCGTCGCGCGTTCCAGGGCGTCTTCGATTCCGTCGACCACGGCACGGGCGGCGTCACCGTCGCCCTCCCAAGTGACGTATCGCCCAGGGATCAGCGCCGGAGACTCTGCGGTGCGGATCGCCTCGAGGACCTGCATGAAGGCGCCGCTGTCCGCGAGGGGACTGATCAGCGGCGCCGCGGGGCCCGGCGTCGAGCGCTGCTGGTGACCATGTTCCAGCAGGTCTTCAGTGAGGTCTACCCGGCCGTATACCGTTTCGCGCTCCCCGGCGGCAGAGCTGACCGTGAGGCGGTCTTCGGTGTAGTGGAACACCGCCGTGCCTTCGCTGCCCTGCAGGGTGATGTACGGTTCCACGGACTCGCCGGCGCAGAGAGTGAGCGCACACGTGATGGGCAGGCCCGCAGCGGTGCGGATCCGGATCACCGAGGTGTCGTCGGATTCGATGTCGTTGGCTCTGTACAAGTCGGTTTCCACCGAGACAAGATCGTCCACCGTCCGCGCCCCGGCGATCCTCAGGGCGGTGGCGATCGCGTGTGCCAAGGGGTTGGTTGCCACTCCGTCCACGACGTCGATGCCGTCCAGGCTGCGTCTGCCCGCC
Organism: Arthrobacter sp. efr-133-R2A-120; assembly: GCF_030209835.1. GTDB lineage: Bacteria > Actinomycetota > Actinomycetes > Actinomycetales > Micrococcaceae > Arthrobacter. The sequence goes on from NZ_JARVRF010000024.1 coordinate 36,273, forward strand.
CAGCGCGAGCGTTTGTAATAGGCGCGGTCACGCACCCAACGCCCGGTGGCCGAGATGCCCAGGAGCGTGCCGATCTCTCCCGCCGCAAGCAGTTCCTCAATGGCCGGGAGGGCCCGGGATCCGAGGCTTTGGAAGCCGACCTGGACGCTTCTGCCGGCCGCGGTGGCGGCTTCCTGCAGCTGATTGAAGTCGGCGAGGGAAGCCACTGGAGGCTTCTCGAGGTACAAATCGGCGTGGGGGAGCGTCGTGAGGGCGAGTTGCGCGTGCGTCTGGATAGGGGTGGCCACAATGACCAGGTCCAGCGCGGAGGTTCCCGCCAGGAGTTCGTCCAAGGTGCTGAATACCTCGGTTCCGGGCGGGAGGGCGCCGGGTGCAGGCGGATTCGGATCCGCGACGGCAACAAGGCGGACGACGCCGTTGGCCTGGAGCCTTTCGAGGTTCTGAAGGTGGTGCGCGCCGAAGCCGTGGACTCCTATAAGGGCCACCCTGCTGGGCGCATGGCCGGGCTGTTTGTATTCTGCCGGGACGGGCGTGGACAGGGTGCCCATGGCTCTCCTCATCTGTCCCCGGAAGGCGGGGTAGCTGACGTCGGTGTCGTTTCAGGGCGCTTGGTAAGCGCTTTCCAAGAAGAGTGTACCTTGGGTCGGGGGGAGATGTAACGCCCTGCGTTTAGACGATCCGGCCGGCCGGCAGTTTCTCCCCGGCCTCGACCGCGACGTCGATCGAATTTCCCGCTACAGGCATGGGGCATGTGCCATACGGGGTGAAAGCGCTCGGGTAGTTGATGGCGCGGTTGAAGTCGAGGACCACGGAACCGTCGGGCCGGGGGCGCGAGACGGCCAGCTTGCGCCATTCGTCCGTGGTGTTGCCGTTCGTCTCGTCGTGGAAGGTCACGGTGAGGGCTCCGAGCTTCTCGGCCTCGGCGTGCAGGCGGATCTCGTGGGGAAGTCCGGGCGCCCGGAAAACCACCTCGCCTACCGATCGGTGCACCCCATCCACCAAAGGATTGGCTGTCCCGATCGGCACATCCACGGGCTCGGGGTACGCCTCGAAGCGGCCTTCAAGCACCCAGTCCGGGTTGTATTCAAAGGTGGGAACGGCGTCGAACTCCGTCAACACCGGCGAGGAGTTGTCCCTCGTGCGGATGGCGTACTTGTCCGCGCGCATGGCCAGTTCCACCACAACCTCCGTGCCATCCGCGCCGCCGAACTGCACCCACATGAGCGATTCCTCGTCCTGGAGGGTGGCCGAAATCGTGCCGTCCACGGGAGCTCCCGTCTCCACGAGCGTGAGTCCGTCCGCCGCGCTCGCGGTGAGTGTCGCCGTCGTGCCGTCCGTAGACCAAAGCCCGGGGACGAGCTCGACGGCGGCAGGTGCGGATTCGAGCCATTGGAAGGAGGTGAGGCTCAGCCAGCCGTGGTCCGCTGCGAGCGCTGTGTTGCGGCCGGTGCGGAAACGCTGCCAGCGTTCCAGCTGGGCGTTGCTTGCGGGGGCTGTTGCGCTCATGGTTCCTCCAGCGGGTAGGGCGGTGTTCGTTGGCTTAACCATGCACCCGTCGCCACCATTCCCGGAACCCAACTAACTAGCAGTAGATGTCGTTTTGACGGCTCATAACGACAACAACTGCTAGTCAGTTGGGCGGCCCGAGGCGGCCAGGGCGCGCAGGCGGAACCTGCGACAACATTTGAGACGGATTGCCACCCGTGTAAGGGCTGCGGGTAGGATTCCTTTGGAAATATTAGTAATCCGGCTCACAGTATCCAGCGCAGTGTACGGGCCACACCCAACGCCAGAAGGTATTTTTCATGGTTGACACTGCACATCTCAGCACCGACCTTGCCGCGGAACTGCGGGCCGATGTCCGCCGCGTCTCCACGCTTCTCGGAGAGTCGTTGGTCCGCCAGCATGGCCCCGAACTGCTTCAGCTCGTCGAGCAGGTGCGCCTGCTCACCAAGGAATCCAAGGAAGCCGCCCGCGGCGGCGCCGACGCCACAGGCCCGTGGAGCGCGCACGACGTCGTCGCCCAGGTCCGTGAGTTGCTCGCCTCATTGCCCCTTGAGGAAGCCACCGAGCTAGTCCGCGCCTTCGCCTTCTATTTCCACCTCGCCAACGCCGCCGAGCAAGTGCACCGCGTCCGCGGACTGCGCACCCGCCAGGAAAAGGACGGCTGGTTGGCCAAAGCCGTCGCCGAGATCGCCGACGAGGCCGGTACCCAGGCCCTGCAGGACGTCGTCAATGAGCTCGACGTTCGTCCTATTTTCACCGCGCACCCCACTGAAGCCTCTCGCCGTTCGGTGCTGGACAAGATCCGCAAGCTCTCGGACGTCCTGGCCGAATCTACTGTTGAGGGCACGGCCGCCCGACGTCGACAGGACCGCCAGCTCGCCGAGATCATCGACCAGATGTGGCAGACCGACGAACTGCGCCAAGTCCGCCCCACTCCTGTGGACGAGGCCCGCAACGCCATCTACTACCTGAGCAGCATCCTGACCGATGCCATGCCGGAAATGCTTACGGACCTTTCCGAGCTGCTAGGGGAGCACGGCGTCGTGCTGCCGGCGCACAACGCCCCCATCCGCTTCGGTTCCTGGATCGGCGGAGACCGCGACGGCAACCCGAACGTCACTGCGTCCGTCACCCGCGAAATCCTGCAGCTGCAGAACCAGCACGCCGTGCGGATCAGCATCTCGATGATCGACGAACTGATTTCCATCCTCTCCAACTCCACCGCCCTGGTGGACGCGGAAGGGGACCTGCTTGACTCGATTGCCGTCGACCTCAAGAACCTGCCTGGCCTGGACAAGCGCATCCTGGAGCTGAACGCGCAGGAGCCCTACCGCCTCAAGCTGACCTGCATCAAGGCCAAGCTCATCAACACGGGCCGCCGCGTGTCCGCATCCAGCCACCACGAACCCGGCCGCGACTACGCCTCCACCTCGGAGTTGTTGGCTGAACTGGAACTGCTGGAAGCCTCGCTGCGGAAGCACTCGGCTGTGCTCGTGGCCGACGGCGCCCTGGCCCGGGTCCGCCGCGCGATCGCTTCCTTCGGGCTGCACTTGGCGACCCTCGACATTCGCGAGCATGCCGACTACCACCACGACGCCGTCGGGCAGTTGGTGGACCGGATCGGCGTCGGGACCCCCTACGGCGAGTTGAGCCGAGCCGAACGCTTCGAGCGGCTGAGCGCGGAGCTGGCTTCGCGCCGCCCGCTGTCCGGCCACCCCATCAAGCTCGACGGCGACGGCGACCGCACCTACGACGTCTTCCGCAGCATCCGCCACGCCCTCCAGACATACGGGCCCGACGTCGTCGAGACCTACATCATCTCCATGACGCGCGGCGCGGACGATGTCCTGGCTGCCGCGGTGCTGGCCCGCGAAGCAGGGCTGATCGAGCTGTTCGGCGCGGCTCCGTATGCCAAGATCGGTTTCGCCCCGCTCCTGGAGACCGTCGAAGAGCTGCGGGCCTCGGCCGAAATCGTTGACTTGCTGCTCTCCGATCCCTCCTACCGCGAGCTCGTACGGCTGCGTGGCGATGTCCAGGAGATCATGCTGGGCTACTCGGACTCCAACAAGGAATCCGGCGTCATGACCAGCCAATGGGAGATCCACAAGACCCAGCGCAAGCTGCGCGACGTCGCCGCCAAGCACGGCGTGAACGTCCGGCTGTTCCATGGCCGCGGCGGTTCCGTGGGCCGTGGTGGCGGGCCCACCTACGACGCCATCATGGCCCAGCCGAACGGCGTGCTTGAAGGCGCGATCAAGTTCACCGAACAGGGCGAAGTCATCTCGGACAAGTACTCCCTGCCGGAACTCGCCCGCGAAAACCTTGAGCTGTCCCTGGCCGCCGTGATGCAGGGGTCCGCGCTGCACCGCACCCCGCGCACCTCCGACGACGAGCGTGAGCGCTACGGACACGTCATGGAGATCATTTCCGACGCCGCGTTTGCCCAGTACCGTTCACTGATCGACGATCCGGACCTGCCGGCGTACTTCCTTGCCTCGACGCCTGTGGAGCAACTCGGATCCCTGAACATCGGCTCGCGGCCCTCCAAACGCCCGGACTCCGGTGCCGGACTGGGTGGGTTGCGAGCCATTCCGTGGGTCTTTGGTTGGACGCAGTCGCGGCAGATCGTTCCGGGGTGGTTCGGCGTGGGCTCAGGGCTGAAGGCAGCTCGCGAGGCAGGCAACACCGCCGAGCTTGCAGAGATGATGAAGCGCTGGCACTTCTTCCAGTCCGTGATTTCCAACGTGGAGATGACCTTGGCCAAGACGGACATGGACATCGCAGGGCATTATGTGTCCTCCTTGGTTCCTGAAGAGTTGCATCACTTGTTCAAGGCAATCCGGGCTGAGTACGACCTCACGGTTGCCGAAGTGGAACTCCTGAGCGGCGAAACCGAGCTCCTGGAAGCCCAGCCGACGCTCAAGCGTTCCCTCGAAATCCGCGACCAATACCTCGACCCCATCAGCTACCTGCAGGTGGAGTTGTTGCGCCGCGTCCGTGAAGCTTCCATTTCCGGTGCCGAGATCGACGAACGCCTTCAGAGGGCCATGCTCATCACCGTCAACGGCGTGGCCGCCGGCCTCCGCAACACTGGATAGCCCGTACTTCCCTTCCCTCCGACCCTCGCTCACTTATGTGGGTCTTTTGGCGCACGCTCGCTCACATCATGTGAGCGAGCGTGCGGCCGGGAGGGCTTGTTTGTGAGCGAGCGTTGGGCCCCTCCGACCCTCGCTCACCTATATGGGTCTTTTTCCCGACGCTCGCTCACATCATGTGAGCCGGCGTTTCCGGGGGGAGCGCCACAGGTGAGCGAGCGTTTAGGGTGGAGGGGTGCCGTCGTTCCAGACCAAGTTGAAGATCACCGGGCTCAAGCCGGGCAATCCGCCGGAGTCGGTGATGGCTGCTGCCGTTGAGGCCCTGGAAACGCGTCATCATGTCGAATCCAATCAGCTCGACATTGTTGGTGGCGTCGCCCAAATCAGCCTCCGCTTCCTGGTGGAGCCGCGCGACTACCCGGGCGAGAACAACGAGGCCCGCGCGTCGGCAGCCATGATGCGCGACGCCGTCGAACGCGTAGCGCTCACAGGGAACCTTTACGTGCTGCGCCGCAAACGGGGGAAATGGTCGCCGGTTTGAGCCCGACGCCGGGACGCGCCTAAAGGTGCGGCGGCTCGCCCGGCTCGTCCACCGGCGAACGGTCGCCCCGGCGACGCGTGACGATCACGCCCACCACGACGCCGATCACCAACCCCACGCCGACGCCGATCAGTGAGCTCGCCCAGAACGGAAGCTTCGTCGTCGAGCCCGCAAAGTAACCCAACCCGGTTTGCCACGTGGCCCACAACAGGCCGCCCAAGCCGGCGCAGAGACTGAAGCCGCGGGAGGAAACCTCGGCGATCCCGGAAGCGGCCGACGCAGCAAGCCGCCCACCAGGGATGAACCGGGCACCGATAATCGCGCCGTAGGTGGAGGAGCGCCCGGCCCTGGCGATGGCCCGGTGGATGCCCTGATGGACTTTGCGGCCCCAGGCCCAGCGGTCAAGGACGTGGCCCAAGCGGCGCTTGAAGAGCTGGAAAACTATCATGTCGCCCAACCACGACCCGCCGGCGGCCAACAGACCCACCAGCAACAGGTTGACCCGACCCTCAGCGGCCAGCGCGCCACCCGTGATCACCAGCATCTCGGACGGGATGGGCGGGAAGATCGCGTCGCCGACCACCATGGGGATGATCCAGGCGTAGATCGCGGCTCCCCAACCATCGGCGGTGGTGATGTCCATGGGCACAAATTACCCCACTTTGGTGCATCCGACGGAGTGTCGTGCAAGACTGGCGCCATGCGGCTCGAAATCCTGCAGGGTGACATCACCACGCGCGACGTCGACGCGATCGTCAACGCTGCCAACTCGTCTTTGATGGGCGGCGGCGGAGTGGACGGCGCGATCCACCGCGCGGCCGGCCGGGAGCTCCTGAACGCGTGCATGGAGGTGCGAGAGCGATACCCGCACGGACTGCCGGTGGGCCAAGCCGTGGCCACCCCCGGCTTCAAATTGCCTGCCCGATGGGTGATCCACACCGTTGGCCCCAACCGGCATGCAGGCCAGAACGATCCGGAACTGCTGGCTTCGTGTTTCCGCCAGAGCTTGAAGGTGGCCGCTTCCCTCGGGGCGCGTTCTGTTGCGTTCCCCGCAATCAGTGCGGGGGTCTACGGCTGGGACGCGCGCGAGGTCGCCACAGTAGCGCTCGACGTCGTCAGCGGGTTCGACGCCGAACACTCCAGTGGTCTGGAACTCGTCGAATTTGTTCTGTTCAGTGCGGAGACGACGGACGTGTTCCGGAGCGTGTTCGGGGCTTAGGAACAGTGGCGCGCACTTTCGCCCGCGGGGTTAGGCGGACTGCGCCTCAAGCACGGACTTCAGCTGTCCGAGCTGTCCGACTTCCACCTCCATGGTCTTGGTGATCATCGACCCCATGAGCTTCATGAAGCCCTTGGGTTGGAGATCCAAGGTAAAGCGTACGGTTGTGCCGCCGTCGTTGTCGTTCAGCGTGAAGGATCCTGTTGGGCGGGCCGGGCCGGCAATGACCTGGAAATCGAGTCGCTTGCCCGGCTGGGCCGCGGTGATCTCGTAGTCGCCGGCGATCGTGCGGCCACCGGGGCCTGCCATCGTCTGGGAGTACACGGCCCCCTGGTTGCCTGCTTCCCCGCTTGCGAGGGCGACGGTTTTAACTGCCGGACGCCACAGCGTATTGTTCAACCCGTTCGCCAAGAAGGCGTAGACGTCGTTTGCGGAGCGGTTGATCGAGACTTCGTTTTCAGCGTGGGCCATGTGGTTCCTTTTCGCGAGACCGAACTCCGCCCGCGGTCATCGGGCCGGCAAGACTGAGCATATACGCCCGATCCGGCGGGCAACGTGGAACCGAGCCGCTGTTTCCCCGCCCCGCGCTGGATACCGACGCTCGCTCAGGTATGTGGGTGTTTGGGGGGGACGCTCGCTCACGTATGTGGGTGTTTGGCCGGACGCTCGCTCAGATGTGACCCCAAGCTGAACATGTTCCTCATTTTGGTGAGCGAGGGTTTGGGGAAAGGGCGCCACAGGTGAGCGAGGGTTTGGAGGGGGCGTCAGGCGGGGTGGGCTTCGCTTAGCTCGAGGCGGCTCCGATACTCCACGGACTGTTTGCTGATGGGGTCAACGAAGCGGATGCCGCGAGCGAGCAATTGCAGCGGCTTGGAGTAGTCGTCCGGGGCCTTGTCCAGGAGTTCGGGGTAGAACGCGTCGTTCACGATTCCCAGCCCGAGCGAAGCCATGTGCACGCGAAGCTGGTGGGTCTTGCCGGTGTGGGGCTCAAGTCGGTACAGCGCTCGGCGGGCGGCGCCGCCGTCGTGAGCGCCGCCGTCGAACGTTCTCAGCAGCTCAATGCGGGTTTCTGCGTTGGGTTCGCCGTCGATCACCTCGGCGAGGAGGTAGCTGCGGGATTTTGTCATGCGATTGCGCACGACGGCGGGGAATTCGACGGCGGGAAAGCCTGCGGCGGGTGCCGCCGCGGAGACGCACTCGTACTCCTTTTGCACCTGCCGTTTTTCGAAGAGCACCTGGTACTTGCCGCGGGTCTCGGGGTTGGTGGAGAGCAGCAATACGCCGGCGGTCATTCGGTCGAGCCGGTGCATCGGGATGAGGTCCGGCAGGTCCAGCTGGTTCCGGAGCCGGACGAGCGCGGATTCCTGGATGTAGGCTCCGCCCGGAGTGGTGGGCAGGAAGTGGGGCTTGTCGACGACCAGGAGGTGCTCGTCCTGGTGAAGGATGTTGATCTCCACCGGCAGCCGGGTCTCAGGTGGGAGGGTGCGATAGTACCAAATGAAGGTGTGTTCTTCGAGGGGGGTGCGGCGGTCAAGGGGCGCCCCGCCCTCGCCGACGATTTCACCGGCGTCGAACCTGTCCTCGATGCCCTGGGGGTCGATATGGCCCCAGCGGTGCATCATGTAGTCCATCGCGGTGTCCCACGGCCCCTCGTCCGGAAGGCGCAGACGGGTGGCGTTGACGCCGTCGCGCACGGGAAGGGGGGATTGCATCACCGGTCCATTCTACCGAGGGCTGCCTCAAGGCCCGTCGTGTCTGGCGCCCCATCGCCTGTAGGTGGCACCCCCGCACGCTCAGTACGTTGTGCCGCCTGGCAAAATGACGGGCTTGATGGGCTGCTGGTTGAAGTTGAAGTCGTTCACCAAGTTGCCGAGCTGGGGGTTGTTCTCGCGGACATCCGGCCGGGGATCTGGCCGCCCGTCGGTGGCCGGGTCGAGGCGTTGGCCGTGGAGGAAGTCGTCTTCGATGAACTTGGCGTAGGCGTCGTGGCTGAGGATCTGGTGGTCGATGTTGCCCTGTTTGGCGTAGGGGCTGATGACGATTCCAGGGACACGGAGTCCGTAGCCGTTTTGGTCCACGGTGGGCGGGGTGACGTGGTCGTAGAAACCGCCCCAGTCATCCCACGAGAGGAAAATGGCGGTGCTATTCCAGTCCGGGCCCGACATAACGGCATTGATGAGGCCCGTGACGTAGGCCTGCCCGGTGCTGATCAACGCCGGGGGGTGCTCGCTCACGGATCCGGTGGGGTCGATCCAGCTCACGGCAGGCAGCGTGCCCTTCTTGGCGGCGGTATAGAAGTTGGTGAGGGACTGGATGTTGCCTAGCTGGCCGTCCTGCTTCACGGTGTCGAAGTACGGTAGCGGATTCCAAATGCCCGGTGTCTTCGCGTTCTGGGCTACGGGAGCGCAGGATATGGCCGCGTCATCTTGGCAGTCGGGCTCGGTGCCGTTGAAGACGTAGTACGCCCAGGGCACGTTCTGTTTGTGCAACAGGTAGGTCAGATCGGTCCAAGCGTAGTCAGGCGGAGCAAGCAGATTGGCGGCGGCCAGCAGCTTTTGCTTGAGCGCTTCGGGGAAGGTTGCTTTGTCGATCGCGGCCTGGCAAGTCGTGTAGGAATCGGAGCCGGCACAGTTTTGCGTGATGAGTGTGTGCAGTTGCATGGCAATGTCCGGTGTGATCCCGGCAGCAGCGAGTGCATCCTGGCAGGCCTTGTTCTGCAGGCCGGCCCGGCATTTGCCGATGAGGGTGGACTGGATCGAGGTGGTAAAGTCCGGCGGACTGCCCGGATTCTGGAGGGCGTTTACGCAGGATTGTGGATCGCCCGCGCGGCTGCATTTGGCCGACCATTCCGAGACCATGTATAGGTGCTCGGGCAGGCTCCAGGAGGCGTTGGGTTCGAACATGTGGTCCTGCAAGGTGAAGTCCCTGGCATACGCCCAGTAGTTGGGCAGATCACGCGCGTCGTGGTAGCCCATCACGTCGCTTTGGTTGCCGCCCGCGCAGGCTGGGGCGTTCGGTGCACAGTTGTTCGAGGCTTTCTCGGCCTGGGCGATGAAGCCGTCCATTTTCCCGCCGTCGATGTCCGCCGTGGCATTGCTCTGGCTGTGCGGGCCACCGGAGTTCCGGTCAGAGGGGTCGTAGTACGGTTTCACGCAGGATCCGCTGGCCGGATCGGGAACGCACACCGCGGGGGCACCGTTCTGCATCGGTATCCCGGCCGCTCCGGGGAAGGTGCCAAAGTAGCTGTCGAACGAACGGTTCTCCTGCATGATGACGATGACATGTTGGATCTTCGAAATCCCTGTATCCACCGCGGACGTGCCGGCCGCAGCCGAGGCCGCAGCGGCGCCGGCGCCGGCGCGAGCCCCTGCCGCGGCGCCGGCCCCGGCCCCAGTGCCGGCCGCCACCAACGTCCGGGACCAAAAGGCGCCGAAAAAGACGGCAGCACCCACAAGTGCGATGACCGCGACGATGGACAAGGCAGCGAGGGCCGGACGCCGCAACGCCCAAGCCCGGATCCGCCCTTTGCGACGCCTGAGTGGCCGATCGGCTCCGGACTCAGCGGGCGGACTATTGAACCTCATCTTGCACCTCGCGGACAGTGATACCCGCAGGGTACTCCTTGGTTGACCGCTGCGGTACAGGCCGGTACGACGTCCCGCAAGACGGCGCGAGCAACTTTCCGACGAGAAAAAAGTTATTGACAATAAAAGTTGTCGGTAGGCAGAATAGAGGCATGTTGGACATCGAAGTGATCGAGGATCCCGCCGCGGCGGAAGCGTCGCTGGACCCGATCCGCACCCGCATCCTGCAGGAACTGGCCGAGCCCGGTTCCGCCACGCAGCTGGCCGTTAAGGTGGGCCTGCCACGTCAGAAGGTCAACTACCACCTCAAGGCCCTCGAACGGCATGGACTCGTCGAGCTCGTGGAGGAACGGAAGAAGGGCAACGTCACCGAACGCGTTTTGCGCGCGACGGCGGCGTCGTACCTGATCTCGCCGGTGGCACTCGCGTCCGTGGCGCCGGATCCCCGACGCTTCTCGGACCGCTTTTCCGCCTTCTGGCTCCTGGCTCTCGCGGCCCGGACGGTCCAGGAGATGGGCAAACTGATAGCGGGCGCGGCCGCGGCCAAGAAAAAGCTTGCGAGCTTCGCGATCGACGGCGAAATCACCTTCCGATCGGCGTCGGACCGCGCCGCTTTTGCCGAGGAGCTCGGCGTCGCGGTGACGCGGCTTGTGGACAAATACCACGACGGCGGAACCGGTGCTTCGACCGAAAGAGCGAGCGGCGCACGCAAGCACCGGCTCGTCGTCGTACTCCATCCCGCACTCAAGACAAACACGCAGCACTTTCCAGAAAAGGAACAGGACAATGACTGACAACCGTGAATTCGAAATCGTGGCCGACACCGAACTGCCCGGCACTCCTGAACGGGTCTGGCAGGCTGTCACCCAGGACACCTCGGCGTGGATGTTTCCCACGGATCAGTGGCCGGCCGTGAAAACCGTGGACGAGTACCCCAGCCACCTTGTGATCCGGATGGACGGGCCGGACGGCTGGTTCAACCAGCTGGAGCACGTGCTCGAACCGCTCGACGGCGGCCGGGCCAAGCTGCACTATGTCCACAGCGGCATCTTCGCGGACAACTGGGAGGGGCAGTACGACGGCGCCAGCAAGCACACCGAGTTCTACCTGCACACCCTGGGCCAGTACCTTCAGTACTTTGACGGCAAGCCCGTGGTCTTCACGGATATCCAGGGCCCGGCGGCCTCGCAGACACCCGACGGTTTCGTGCAACTGAAGAAGGCCCTCGGCGTGGACGGCGTTGCGCAGGGTTCGACGGTTGAGGTGGACGTCGACGGCGTGGGCCGGCTGAGCGGAGAGCTCGACTTCTCCAACCAGCACTTCCTGGGCCTGCGGACGGCCGACACGCTCTACCGCTTCTTCGGCCGCAACTCCTTCGGAGCACCCGTGGGCATGACGGTGCACGATTTCAGCGGCAGCAGCGATTCCGAATTGACCGCGAAGGCCTGGGGTGGGTTCCTGGAGAAGGTGTACGCCTAGAACTGCGACTCGCAAAAAGCTGGCCGACACGCAGATGGTCTGACGACTACGGAATTCCGGAGTCCTCAGGCCGTCTGCGCGTCGCACGGCAATTCGGGCGTCATTGCCAGCCTCGCGCCACGGCATCCAACGCCGCGTCGTAGATCCCTTCCCAATCGGTTCCGGGTTCTTCCATGTTCGCCAACTCCAGGCTGACCAGTCCGTGGACCTGTCCCCAGATGGACATGGCGATCATCGTGGCCTCGGCGGCGCGGACGGTCCCCGCTTTCTGCGCGGCGGTCACCGCCTCCATGAGGGGAAGCATGGCTTCCGAGGCGACTGCCGGCGTCGGGCTGCAGTCCACATAGCTGGCAAGTGCGCCACCAAACATGAGCCGGTACAAGGCCGGGTGTTCCAGTGCCCAGGAACGGTAGGCGAGCCCCAAGCCTCGGAGCCCACTGTTTTCGGCGAGCCGTTGCGAGTCGCCGAACGAGCGGAATCCGTCGTCGACGGCGGCCGTCAGCAATTGCGCCTTGCCTCCGAAAAGTGAGTAGACCGCCGTGGTTGAGGTCTGGGCGGCCGCGGCAACGTCGCGGAGAGTGACCCGCGCGGGGCCATCCCGGTCAACGAGTTCGGCCGTCACCTGAAGAAGCCGCTGCCGGACGAGCTGGTCATGAACGATGGGTCTTGCCATGCCTCCAAGTGTTTCATAACATTGTTTCGTAACAACGTTATTAAACTCAATGAGCGGAACTTGAGCTACCGTTCCCAGACCGAAGGGTTCACATGGCACAGGAAATCTTCCCGGGACGCTTCACGGCGGACACTGGGCGCGAGTCGGTGACCGTTTTCCTCATCGGAATGCGGGCCAACCGTTGGTGGAAGATCGGCAAAGTGGCGCGCGTGGCATCGGCAATGCCCACCATGCTTCGCCATCTCGCAGCACATCCCGAGTCCGGAATGCTCGGCTGCGAACAGTGGTTCGGGCGTACCACCATGCTCCTCAGCTATTGGGAGAGCCCCGAGCATCTGAGGCGATTTGCGGCGGACAGGGACTCGCCTCATTTGGGGCCGTGGCGACGTTTCATGAAGGAAGTCTCGGGAAGCGGTGACATTGGCGTGTGGCACGAAACCTATCAGGTGCCGGCGTCGGGAATTGAGGCGGTCTACAACGGCATGCCGCAGTTTGGCCTGGCCAAAAGCAACCTCGCATGTCCCGGTCGGTCCGGGCACCAACACTGCCAAGCAGCGCATGGGTGCCGGGCAACCCAACTGACTCGCATTTGTTGTCGTTCTGAGGGCTCGAAACGACAACAAATGCGAGCCAGTTGGGTGGGGGAGGGGCGACGGCGACGGCGGGACTTACGCGACGGCGGCGGCTTCCTTGGGTGCCTTCAAGGTCCTGCGGAGCTGCGGCGACGCGTCGATCCGGGCTTGGGCATCGCGCAGTGCCAGCACCGCCGTCTCAAGCTGGGCCGGTGCGAGGGTGTACGGGACGCGCATGAAGTGCTCGAAAGCGCCCCCGACGCCGAAGCGCGGCCCTGCCGCCAGGCGCACGCCGAAGTCCGGGGCGACGACGGTGAGCGCCGTACTCGACGGTGTGGGCAACCTGCACCACGCCGTCAGCCCGCCGCGCGGACGTTCCACATGCCAATCGGGCAGGTGCTCGGCCAGTAGTCCGAGCAGCGCTTCCCGGTTCCGCCGCAGCTCCGCGAGCCTGGCGTCCAGAGGTTCGGTGAAGGCCCGGAGCAGTCGAGCCGCAGCCAATTGCTCGACGATGGGCCCGCCCAGATCCATCGTTGTCCGGGTCTGCACAAAGCGGCTGATCAGGTCCTCTTCAGCACGGATCCATCCGGTCCTGAGTCCGGCCCAATGCGATTTGCTGAGCGAACCGATGGTCACCACCGCCGGACTGAACGCCGCGAGCGGCGAGGTGCTGACGTCGTCGAGGTTCAGCTCGCGCAGCGTTTCATCCACCACCAGGACAGTGCCCGTCCCTGCCGCCTCGCGGACCAGCCGGCGGCGCTGAAGGTTGGACATGATCCGCCCAGTGGGGTTGTGGAAGTCTGGCACGAGGTAGGCCATTGCCGGGCGTTGGTGGCGCATCGCGGCGACCATGCCGTCGATATCCCAGCCGCCCGACGTCGGCTCTGCGGCAGGCTCGACGCCACCGCCCGACGTCGGATCCGCTGCGGGCGGCATCGGCACCGGAACCGTGCGGGAGCCGGAAGCGCGGATTGCGTCGAGCGCGTTGGGGTAGCTGGGATGCTCCACGAGGACTTTCTGTTGCCGACCGGCGAGGGTCTTCAAGATGATGTTCAGCGCGTGCTGGGCCCCCGAAGTCACCAGTATCTGCGCGGCCGTTGTGGGAATGCCGGCTGCCGTGTAGCGGTCCGCGATGGCTTCCCGGAGGGGCGGGAGGCCGACCGCGTCGTAGCCAAAACCGGGGAGCAGTGCCGGGAGGTCAATCAACGCATCAGCGAAAGCCCGGTGCACCACTTCGCCTGTGGCCGGCAGTGAAGCATAGGCGAGGTCAAGAATCCCATCCGGGACGGCCAGTCCCGGTCCGCTGACGGGAACCGTCCGGTGCGGAATGCCCGTCCGACCCCTGCTGCCCTGGCCGCCGCTGAGGAATCCTTGCTCGCGCAGGCTGGCGTACGCGGCGGTGACGGTGGTCCGGCTGACCCCCAGGGTGACGGCAAGCGCGCGCTCGCTGGGCAGTGCGACGTCGAGCGGGATGCGCCCGTCCATCACCAAAAGGCGTACGACGTCGGCAAGCTCGCGATAAGCGGGAGCGGCGCCAGTGTTCCATGGACCGAGGAGACGCGCCATGGCTGTAGGGTTCAGGGATCCGGGCATAAGACCAGTATCGCAAACTGGCTATGGAAAGCAATGCCAGTTTTAGGGAGCATGGTTTCATGATGACCCGCAGAATCACCCAGCTCCTGATCGGCCTCGCAATGTATGGGATCTCCCTGGCCATGTTCATCCGGGCCGGCCTTGGCCTGGATCCCTGGGATGTCTTCCACCAGGGCGTCGCGGGAAAGATCGGGTGGAGCATCGGCACGGTCGTGGTTGTTGTCAGCTTCCTGGTCCTGCTCCTCTGGATCCCGCTGCGGCAGATGCCCGGTTTCGGAACCCTCGCTAACGCCGTACTGGTGGGTGTCTTTGCGGACATCGGCCTGGCGCTGATCCCCGCGTTCTCGCACCTGGGTGGCCAGATCGCCATGCTCGCCGGCGCCGTAGTCCTCAACGGCATCGCCTCCGCGTGCTACATCGGCGCACGACTTGGCCCGGGTGCCCGGGACGGACTCATGACGGGACTTGCCCGCCGCACGGGCTGGTCCGTGCGCTTGTCCCGCACGTTGATCGAGGTTGTTGTGCTTGGTGTGGGTTGGCTGCTGGGTGGATCTGTCGGCGTGGGAACCGTGGTCTACGCCTTGGCCATTGGACCAGTCGTGCAACTGTTGCTGCCCCTGTTCACGGTTCCGGTCAAGGCTCCCAAGGCTGCCCCCGAAGCGGTGCCAGCCGCTCCGTGACGCGGATTCTTCCTGGCGACGGGCGAAATTCCCTACGCACCCGAATTCCGGCGTCGCTGGGGAATTCCAGTGTCGCCAGGGAATCGGGCAGCATCAAAGGGCGGGCTGGCACTTCGGGCAGAAGTAGGTGGTCCGGTCTTCCAACCCCGACGCCGGTCCCAGCAGCCCGCGGCGAATGGGCGTACCGCAGCGAAGGCACGGCTGGTGCTCGCGGCCATACACCCAATAGCCAGAGCGGGGAATCCCCCGGACCCCAGGGAACGCGGTGCCACGCGTCATCCTTCGCCCCGGTCCTAAGTTGGCCTCGAGCAGGCCCTTGGCCTCCGTCAGCATCGCCGCCAGATCCTTCACAGCCGACACCGGCGCGGCCGGATGCACCCCAGCCAGGAAACACGCCTCGCAACGGTAGATATTGCCGATGCCGGCGAGGTTCCGCTGGTCCAACAGTGCGACGCCGATCGGCGTGTCCGGGGCGGCCCGCAGCCGACGGACCGCCTCGTCAGCGTCCCAATCCGGCCCGAGCAGGTCCGGGCCAAGGTGCCCCACTACCCGGTTTTCGTCCGGGGTTGGGATTACTTCCAGGATTCCCAAGGAGAAGCCGACGACGTCGGCCGTCGCTGTGCGGAGGACGCACCTGACCGTGTGGCCGGGTTTCCTCCAGCGGCCGCCGGGGGCATAGACCTGCCAGCTTCCCTCCATTTTCAAGTGCGAATGGATGGTCAAGGCGCGCCGGGGCCGTCCGGCCGCCGCCGAACCGGCCGCCGCCGAACCAGCCGCCGCCGAACCGGCCTCGTCCGGCGAAGCCGCCGCCGAACCGGCTGCGTCCGGCGAAGCCGCCGGCTCCAGCAAACGCATGAGCAAGTGCTTACCGCGTGGCACCACCTCGGACACGGTCCATCCGGCCAGGTTCAGCGTGGCAAACCTAGGCACGCGGAAGTCCGAGGAGACCAGCGTCTGCCCAGCAAGGGCACCGTGCAGCTCCGCGGCAGCCCGCCAGATCGAGTCGCCCTCAGGCACGGATCCTCAAACCCTTCGGCGTGGAATACGCCCCGGCAGCCGCAAGGGCAAATGCCACGGGGGTGTCCAGGAGGTCATGGCCATTGACCTTTTCCATGATCAATTTGTCCACTGCTCCCCGCCGCACCACGCCTACGAGCGCCGCAGCGGCAGCCGCCAGAGCGGCGTCGTCATGGCTGAAAGTGAGCAAGGTCTTCCCACCGCGTTCGACGTACAAAACCAATGCCCCGTCGACCATCACCACCAGGGCCCCTGCTTTCCGCCCCGGACGGTGACCCGATCCGGCGTCGACTGCCAACGCGGGCCAGGGGAGGGCCGCCCCGTACGGGTTGGCGGGATCCGTCGAGGCCAGGGCCAAGGCGACAGGCTCGGTCTTGGCGAGTTGGGCATCTTCCGTGAAGGAACGCAAACGGTCCACAGTCGCCGGCACGGCAAACTGGGCGGCTCCGAGGTGCTCGATGAAGTAGCCGCGGCGGCACCGCCCGGCTTCTTCGAGGCGCGCGAGAACCTTGTACATCAACCCGAATCCGCCCACGATGTTCTCGACCATGACGGAGCCGCGGGTCACGACGCCGTACCTGTCGAGGAGGAGTTCGGCGGTGCCGCGTGCATGGATCGTAGGGTCGATCTCAGGAGCCGGCAATGCCGACCAGCGTCCAACGGCGAGCGGGGGAGTGGGAGCCGTTCCGGTGACCGAGCCGTAGCGTCCGCCAGTGAGTCCTGGCGATCCCATCAAGCCCGTGCCGTGCGAGCGGCCGAGCCTGCTCATGCGCAGGGACCTGGCCCGCGGCGGGCGGGCGGGCTGCTTGTGTGCCGTGCGGCCGCCTGCGATCATCGCACGGACGGGGGCGAAAGTGTCGCCTGTGATGCGGCCGGCCCAGACGAGATCCCATAGGGCGGCGACCACGGCGTCGTCGCTGAGGACAGCATCCATGCCGCCGGCGACCTCGGTGAGTTGCCGGAAGAAATAGGCGCCCCCGCCGCCCTGCAGGTATTCCAGAAGGCGGAGCTGGGCATCGCCGGGCTCGAAATCAGGGTCCGGGTTGAGCGTCAGTTCCGCGGCTTCGGCCACGTGGAGGCTGATCCAGCCGTCGTTCCCGGGTAGCGAGCCGGCTCCGGACCACAAGACTTCGCCTGCGGCCATGAGCTCGTCCAACATGGCCGGTTGATAGTCGGAGATCCGGCTGGCCAGCACCAAAGGCTCCCAGGCTGACGCCGGAACGGGGACGCCGGAGAGCTGATCGACGGCGGTCATGATGCCGTCCAGCCCGCGCAGTGCCGGGGCACCCCGGGAACGGCCGGCAGAAGGCACGGACACGTTTTGCCAGGCGGGCAGGAACCGGCCATACGCAGCAGCGTCCACCGGCTCCACTTCGGCGCGCAGCGCAGCCAGCGAACGACGCCGGAGCTTGCGTAGCACTTCGGAATCGCACCATTCGCTGCCGAATGGGACTCCGTGGAGCGGGACAGCGGGGAGGTCCGGCGCCTCCGACAGCTCCGCCGCCCCATCGGGAACCGCGTCCGGCGCACTCGGGTGCGGCCGGAACTCGCCTTCAACTACACGGCCGTCCGCCGCCAGGCGTTTCAGCGCGGTGCCCACGACGGCGACACCCAGTCCCAGCCTCGCAGCAGCTTCCTCGGCCGTGAACGGCCCGTGGGTTCGCGCATAACGGGAGACCAGATCCCCGAGTGGATCGTGGACGGGTTCGATGAAGGCGAGCGGCACCCCCATGGGCAGCGGAACGCCGATGGCATCCCGGAGCCGGGCCGCATCCTCGATGGCCGCGAATCGTTCAACGCCGCTGAGGGTCACGGTGAGGGCACGGTTGGCCTTACGCAGGGCGGCCAGATGCGATGCGGCCGCCGGATGCAACGCGGGCAAATCCGGGGAACCAACCGGGGAGGCTTCCACCCCTTCGGGCTGCAATCGGGCAGCCACTTCTTCGACGCTCAAGGGGCCCAGCAGGCGCAGCAAGTCCGCGACTCCCTCCATGCCGCGGACTTGCCGATCCGGCGCCAGCCGCTGGAGTTCGAGCTCGGTGGCCTCAATGACCTTGGCGTCCAGGAGTTCGCGCAGTTCCACCCTGCCCAGGAGCTCGTTCAGGAGCGTGGAGTCGAGGGCCAAAGCCGCGGCCCTGCGTTCGGCGAGCGGGGAATCGCCCTCGTACAGGTATTGGGCCACGTAGCCAAAGAGCAGCGACTTGGCGAACGGGGATGGCTGCTGCGTGGTGGTCTGTACCAAGCGCAGTTCCCGGCGTTCGATCGAGGCGGCAATGTCTTTCAACGCGGGGAGGTCGTAGACATCCTGCAAACATTCGCGCACGGTTTCGAGGACGATAGGGAAGGAAGGGTATTTCTTGGCAACATCCAGCAATTGCGCCGAGCGTTGCCGTTGCTGCCAGAGCGGCTGCCTTTTCGCAGGATTCTGCCGCGGCAACAACAAAGCGCGCGCGGCACACTCGCGGAAGCGGGAGGCGAACAAGGCACTTCCGCCAACCTCCGCCGTCACGATCTGCTCAAGTTCCTCCGGATCGAACAGGAAAAGCTCAGCCCCCGGAGGCTCGTCTTCCATCATCGGCACCCGCAGCACGATGCCGTCGTCGGCGGCCATAGCGGAACCGTCCAGGCCGTAGCGCTGCTGAAGGCGCTGCCCGACGGCGAGTGCCCACGGTGCGTGGACCGGCATGCCGAAGGGGCTGTGCAGCACCACGCGCCAGTCGCCGAGTTCGTCATGGAACCGTTCGACCACGAGCGTCCGGTCATTGGGGACCACTTCCGTGGCCTGCTTCTGTTCGCCCAGATACTGGAGCAGGTTGCCGGCGGCGTAGTCGTCCAGCCCGCTGGCCTTGCAGCGTTCCAGCGCTGGACCTTGATCGGAAGCGGAGAGCTCGCGCACGAATGCTCCGAGGGCGCGGCCGAGATCCACCGGCCGGCCCAGGGAATCGCCCTTCCAGAAGGGGAGTTTTCCGGGCTGGCCGAAGGCGGGCGAGACGAGGACACGGTCGTGGGTGATGTCCTCGATTTTCCAGCTGGTCGCCCCCAGGGCGAAAACGTCTCCGACGCGTGATTCGTAGACCATTTCTTCGTCGAGCTCGCCGACGCGCCGGCCGCCTTTGGCAGCGCGCGACGCCGGACTGGGCTCCTGTGCGGACGCCCCACCGGCCTGGCCGGAACCAGAACCGGAGCCGGAACCCTCGCTCTCGGTGCCGATGATGTACACGCCGAAGAGCCCGCGGTCCGGGATGGTGCCGCCTGAGGTCACGGCAAGGCGCTGTGCTCCCGGCCGGCCTTCGATGGTGCCCGCGTTCCGGTCCCAGATGATGCGCGGCCGGAGTTCGGCGAATTCGTCCGAAGGATACCGTCCGGCCAGGAGGTCCAGGGTGGCTTCGAAAGCTGAGCGGGGCAAAGTGGCGAAAGGAGCGGAGCGGCGCACGGTGGCGAACCATTCCTCGACATCGATGCTTCCCAGCGCGGTGGCGGCGACCGTTTGTTGGGCCAGGATGTCCAAGGGATTGGCTGGAACATGGAGGCGTTCGATCTTGCCGCTCAGCATGCGCTCCACGGTGATCGCGGTGTGGACGAGGTCTGCCCGATGCTTGGGGAAGAGTACGCCTTCGGAAATCTCACCCACTTGGTGTCCCGCGCGGCCAACCCGTTGCAGCCCGCTCGCCACCGACGGCGGCGACTCGACCTGGACAACAAGGTCCACCGCGCCCATATCGATGCCCAGTTCCAGGGAAGACGTGGCTACAACGCACCGCAGCCGGCCGGACTTGAGGTCGTCCTCGATGAGTGCCCGCTGGTCCTTGGATACGGAACCGTGATGCGCGCGGGCCAGGACCGGATCGGCGCCGCTCGTGCTTCCAGCTTGGGCCATCATGTGCGCGGGGGTCGCCGTCGAGGACGGCAGCCCCGAGGACGGCAACCCCGAGTCCACCACCGAATCCGCCGGGACAGAGAACAAATCCACCGCCATGAGTTGGCGTTCCGCGTAGATCTCGTTCAGCCGGGCTGTGAGTCGCTCCGCGAGGCGCCGGGAGTTGGCAAAGACAATGGTGGATTGCTTCGACAGGACAAGATCAACGATCTTCTCCTCAACATGCGGCCAAATGGACGCTTGAGGTTGCAATCCGGAGGCCGGCCCGGAGTCGAAGGCACCCGCAGCTCCCGCCAGGTCCGACATGTCCTCCACAGGAACGCTGACGCTGAGGTTCCAGTTCTTGTGCGACGGCGGTGCGACGATTTCCACGGGTGCCGAACCGGCGAGGAACTGTGCGACGAGCTCGCGCGGCTCCACGGTGGCCGAGAGGCCGATCCGCTGGGCGGGTTTCGGCAGCAACGCATCAAGCCGTTCCAATGACACCGCGAGGTGCGCGCCACGCTTGGTGCCTGCAACTGCGTGGACCTCGTCGACGATTACGGTGTCCACCTCGCTGAGCGTCTCCCGGGCTTTGGACGTCAGCATGAGGAACAAGGACTCGGGCGTGGTGATGAGGATGTCGGGCGGGTGGCTGAGCAGCGCGCGGCGGTCCGCCGTCGTCGTATCTCCGGAGCGGACGCCGACGCTCACCACGGGGGCCGGCAGCCCGAGCCGTTTGGCGGTCTGCGTGATGCCGATCAGCGGCGAGCGGAGGTTCCGTTCAACGTCCACACCGAGTGCCTTGAGGGGTGAGATGTACAGGACTCGGGTCTTGCGCTTGGGAGCCTTGGCACGTGCAGTCGGGCCCTCAAGCCCCGGAATAGCGTCAGCCGAAACAATAGGGGACACGGACAAGAGCCGGTCCAGCGCCCACAGGAATGCCGCGAGCGTCTTGCCGGAACCGGTGGGCGCCACCACGAGGGCGTGCGATCCCGAAGAAATGGCCTTCCATGCACCGTCCTGGGCAGGTGTGGGCGCGGAGAAAGCACCGAGGAACCACTCGCGCGTGGCACGGCTGAAGCGGTCCATGGCCGTACGGCCAGGACCGCCCGGTAGCTTCTGCTCCTGCATTCCTCCATCATGCCTCACCGCACCGACACAATAAGGTTCAGGGCTAGACCGCCTACCCCGCCTGGAACGCCTGGACGCTCAGGAGGTTGATATTGGTGTTGCTGCAGGCCGTGCGTTGCTGCGGGATGAACAGCGAGGCAGTGTCCTCCGGTGGGTAGACCCGGAAGCCCGCGGCAGGTGCCTGGGTGCATTCGGGGTAGTTGCCGGCCTGGGTGTAGCGGAGTTGGGCGAAACCGGCCTTCCCCGGAGCAAGGACCACTTCCGTCACAGGCTGGGTGTCGTCGCGCGCGGCGGCGGCGCCGATCGGATCGCCCGTGGGTCCGGACGTGAGTGAGACGCCCGGGAAGCCATTGAGGACACAGGGTTGCGTACCGGAGTTGGTGAGGATGAGTTTCATGTAGACGCTGCCTGCCGCTCCGCCCCCGGTGGAGTCGACAGAAGCCGTCAGCGAGCCCGCTTTGCAGAGGGCGACGCCGGATGCCGTCGTCCCGGAGCTCGATGGTGTGGCGCTACCGCTGGAAGTCGGAGTACTCGAGGCCGAGGGTGACGACGAGGCCGAAGCCGTGTCGCTGGGCGTGGCTGTGCCCGAGGGCTGGACTTGGCTTTGGGCGCAGCTGGAGAGCAGGAATAACGAGGTTGCTGCCATTGTGAGCAGGAGACCGTTCTTGACTCGCATATTCGTCATGCGCACAGCATTTCGTCGTCATTTGCCGGAGTCAACTACGGCGCGGCAGCGTCGCCGGATTGGCGTCCGGATCGTAATGTTCCGGACGCCGACCCAGCGGACTCGTTACTTGGATACTGAAGCCTTGGCGGAACGGCTGCGGAAGAAGGCCGCGCCACCCAGCCCCAGCCCTGCCACCCCGGCGATCAGGCCGGCCCAGCTGCGTGCCTGCGAGCCGTCGTCGGTAACGGAAGCTGCTTGGTCTGTGGAGATTGAAGCAGCCATATGACCATCAGCCGCGGCCGCATCCGCGGCTGTGACGGCCACCGACGGAGCCGGAGCCTTCAGCGAGTGCGGGTCCTGGCCGTCCTTCGGGATTTCAGCCCAGTTTGTTTGCCCTTGCTCGCAGTTCTGGAGCGTGGGGAAGTAGAGGGTATTGCCGGCGGCGTCGGGCAGCTTCACGGACAGGACCAGAGCGTCGCGCAAGTGCGGGTCCAGCGGGGCCTTGGCCGTGTAGACGATCTGGCTGGTGCGCTTGGTGATGGATGTGCCGTCGGCCAGTTTCTTGGGTTCGGGCAGGGTCTGCGTCACCTTCTCGACCGTCCAGTTGGGGTTCACCGTGGGCGTGGCGTCCGTCAGTTCCTCGGGGAGGTTGATGGTCAGCTTGGTGGTGCCCGAGGTGTCGCAGCCGTGCGGGACGCCGAAGGTCAGTAGCGCGTACGAGTTGGCGGTGGTCTTGTCCGGGTTGATGGAGACGTGGGCAGATGCGCCTGCGAGCCCGGCCATCATCAGTGCGGCGGTGCCGCCCGCGATTGCGGTAGCGGAGAGGGCACGGCGGAGTGGGGACTTGTTCATGGTTATTGCCTTTCAACGGGCGCGCGAAAGCGCGCCAAAATGCGGGGGATGTGCCCGTCACCAGTTGAAGGCGGTGCCGGGCGGAGTCAGGAGGGTACGACGACGGCGGGCGGGCCGCGTCTGCTGTCCTGCCTGAGGTTCCGCCACGGGCGGGGGATGAATACCGGAGGTGCGCTGAACGCAACAGCTCCGCTACCGGGGTCGGGCCTGAAGATCAGTCGGAGGAGTTGCAGGAGGGGACGAAGCCAAGCCTCGAGCTGCCACAGTGCCTGCTCGCCCTTGGCCAGGAGCAATGCCGAAGCGGCAGTGGCGAGGGCGTGCCCGGTCAGCATCAACCAGCTGAGGGGAGTGTCGACCTCGTGAAAATGTACTGTTTCAGTGCCCAGCGGCGGGGAGAGGTGTTCGGCCGCCAAGTGGTGTGCCGGTGAACCCGGAGCCGGAACGGTAAGCGGGCCGAACGCCGTGAAGGCTTCGTGCAGGACCAGCTGGCCGGCTCCCAGAAGCGCGGCGATGGCCGGGAATCCGAGCTTGAACCGGGTGGCAAGAGTCGTGACGAGCCCGGTCAATGCGAGGACGGCCAGCAATACCGGCGCCACGGGAAGCGCGCCGCCGGAGAGGACGTGGGCCCCTGCCGCGAGGGCCACAATGGCGATAGCCAGAGCGCCCGAACGCATGGCATGGAAGGGTGTCCGGGCATGCGGTGCGCTCACGGGTTCCTCCCTCGGTAGCGTTCAAGCGGATGGTCGACCGTCCAGTTCCGGCTGGTCAACCCCGCAATTCTACCGGTGGTTCGTGACCGGACCGCTGTCGGATGGGTCGTGTGACGGGCCCGGTTCGAACTTGTCTTCCATCGTAAGAACCAGGGCGAGCGCCGGGATCACACACTGGATGACCGCCGGGGGAACGGTGTAGTAGGTGTCCACGTGGACGAGGCCAAGATCGGCGAGGGTGGCGAGCTCGCGGAGCGCCCGGATCGCCTCGAAAGTGGGCAACGCGCTGCCCACCGATTCGTTCGCTGCCGCACTCTTGAGTTCGTCCACGCTGACAGGCTCCCCACTGGCTCCCCTCAGCAGGACCCTGGCCAGGGTTGCATTGTCCCGGGGACCTTCCTCCCACATGCTGCCGGAATCCATCACTGCACTTGCAAGGAATACCGTGAGGAACTCTCGCCGGATCTGAAGCCTCGAATCGAGGTCCTGGGAGTGCCATGATTCGGCGCCAGCGCCAGGTAGCGCACGCGTCGACCCAATCGACAGGATACGGGTGCCGACCATGGCAGCCCAGATATCGCTTAGTACGGGAACTTCGTGCATGGAGCCGACTTCAAATGACTCAGGATCGACTTCACCCTCGACTTCGGCCGCGCCCTGGCCCTCCGGGAGAGGCCGTTTCCCGGTCTTTTTCCCTCTGGCTTTCACTCCTACAACTCCGGCCGCACCTTCAATGTCTTTCAGCCGGAGCACGCCCGTGCTGGTGACGTCCTTTCCGGATCCCAGCCACTCCAGCAAACGTCCGGTCAACTGGAGGACCGGGAGTTCCTGGAACGCCCGGTCCTGCTCTTCGTCGGAGAGCTCCGGGATATTGCCAGGAAGATCCAATTCCCCGCCAGCTTCTTCGCTGAGGAGCATATGGAGGACGAAGTAGTCCTCCTCGGTTCCCGACCAGCGGCCCGTTTCAAAGAGGAATTCAGCATAAAGGTGCAAGTAATCGAAGATCTCGACAAGCGCCTCATCGCTGTCAGCCACGTCAAGCATCCCGGCAAGGGCAAGGGCTGCATCGTCCAAGCTGTCAGGGTCGAACCTGGTTGCGGAGCTTTCCTCGCTGATCGCGTGGCTCGCCGAGATGAAGAGTTTGACGATATGCAGACACCTTAAGGCGTCTTCGGCGTCACTGAATCTCTCGTACCAGTGAACGAATTCCGGGGTGAGGGAGTCGACTACGCGATGGTTGAGGACCAACTGCAAAGGCATTTTGGGGGCCGAAGGCGCTGCCTTGAGGTGCCCGCCGCGGGCCTTTGGCTTTTTCGTCTTCCGGCTCATGGCCGCTCCTTCGCTTCCCGGGCGCACAACTACCGCACTGACGTTACCCGAATCAATACGCGGGTTTGGAAATCAGGCAGTTATTGCTGGACCGCCCTCCGACGGCTTGCCGGCTTGGCCTTTGTCGGACGGACCCTCGCTCTTTGGCCCCTTGCCCGCGGATTCCGGCGCGGATTCCGGCGCGGCTTCCGAATATCTTCGTGCCGCCCGCGAGCCGGCGATGGTGCTTGCACCGATGCTGATGAGGGCGCCGAGGATCATGGCGGCCGCTTCTCCCGGTTCCAGCAGGTGCAATTGGGAGCCGATGGTGGCGGCTGCAACCGGCACTCCCAATTGGGACGAGGCCAGTACTGCGAGCGGCAAGGGCTGGCCGAGGGCCCGGATGCTTCCGTGCACCAGCAGTGTTCCAAAGCCAAGGCAGATCCCGAGGAGGATCATTCTCGGGCTGCCCGCGAGAGTCCGCAGGTCGAGCGATGCGCCCAGCCAGACGAAGAAGACCGGCCCCAGGAAACCATCGCTCACGGCGAAGAGCTGGTGCGCAAGGCGACGGGGTTCGCCCACCGCGGAGACCACCAGACCGAAGGAGAACCCGGCCAGCATGATGGAGACGTGGCCGAGGACCGCGAGCCCTGAAAGCGCGAACAGCAAGGCCAGCTGGATCCGTAGTTCCAGTGCGAACTTCCGGTCTTCGGAGATGTCGTGCAACCTTCCGCGGTTGCCGCTGTTCTCCAGCCAGCGAAGCACAAAAAACAGGACCAGCGCGCAAGCCGCGACGACGGCTGCCCCGACCGCCGCCCGGCCGGCGTTCGGCGGGTCAACGGCTAACGGAAGCGCCACAATGCAAGCGATATCAGCGATCGCCACTTGCGCCGTCGTCGTCAGGACCTTCGGCCCTGTCAGCCGAAGCGAGTCGACGATCGGCAAGACCAACGCTGCGGAGGAGGACGCGAGCAGAACGATGTAGAGGGGAGCATGTCCGGTGCCGAAGGCAAAAGCGATTGCGATTCCGACGACGGCGGCCAGCACCGCCGCGGTGCCGGCGCGCAGTGCGCCGCTACCCAGTGCGGGACGGATGGCTTTGTCCCGTACGGGGACATGCGTCCCGGCGACGAACATGATGAGGGCGAATCCGACGTCGGCCACGAACGTGAACGTCGGATCCGAGGAGTCCACCAGGCCGAGACCCGTGCGTCCGATGACGATGCCCGCCAGCAACTGTCCCAGCACAACCGGAAGGTGCCATTTCCGGGGGAGCGCGAGCAACGGTCCGAGGAGCGCGACCGCGGCGATCAGCGAAAGCTGAAAGAACGACACACGTTCCTCCTTCTACCGGCGTTGCGGTTGGTTAGCGGTGGTCACCGGGGCGCATCAGCCAGTTTCAGGGGAATGTCGGTGTTTTCGTTCGTGTAGTAGCTTGCGCACACCCGGTGATAGCCATCGGCCACTTGCGCGGGAATGCCCCTGGCAAGGTCGCCCTTGACCATGAGGATAGGCGAGAGCCTCTTGCCCTCCTTGATCTTCTTCAAGTCCGAGGCGACGTGGGCGTTGTCCTCGGGCAACAGCGCCAGCCGCGCGGCACGGAGGATGTCCTTGGCCTTGCGGTGCTGGATGGGCGCATCCTTGAGCGCCGCGACCACGGAGGCAACGACGTCGTCTGATTCCAACAGGGACAAATAGTCCGCCGCGCTCGGATAGTCCTGGTCCTCGGGCTGCGCCAACCAGCGGACTTCGTCTTTGTTGTCATCAGGCATGCGTTGTGCTCCTTGGCCAGCGGTAACGGCTTGCAAACGTAGGGGGCGCCGGACGCGGGACCTTGGAGAGGTCCGTGCCGGGACGTCGTCGTCGTAATTCAAGGGCGAGACTCTCCTGACCGCGCGCCATCGCCCAATGGTGATTCGCGGCAAAAGCGGGCTTGAGCAGCCAGCTTAGCCGCCGGAGCAGCGGTTTCGAGGTGCTGACCCGCCAATCATAGGTGACCACCGTTTCCGGTCCGTCCTGTTCGAAAGTCCAGCGCCCGGTACCGCTCAGGTCACCGCTCGCTGCGATCGCGAAACCTCTCTCGGTGATGGGTTCGGTGACAGTGAACCTCCAGCGAAGCGTGTACGGCAGCCAGCCTTTCGAGTGCAGCGAGAAGGCTTTTCCGGTCCCGTCCGCATTTCCCGGATCCAGCGGAACAACCCTCAAATACACCGAAGGCCACCAGTGGGGCAGTGTTCCGGCGTCGCCCAAAATATTCACGACTTCGCGCGGGGTCCCCGCGACGCGCCACACTGTGAGGAACTCGTAGTCGGCGTTGCTCTTGGAAATGCCGCCCATTGCTGCCTCCACGGCGCGGATGGATAGTGGACTCACAGTACTCATGCCGTTGCACACGGTCAACGGCCCGGCTTCGGTGTGCCCGCGGGCTGGTTACTCCCGGACGGTCACCGTCAGCCGTTGGATGTCATTGTTTCCCATGCCTTGATAGTTCCACTCCGGCGCCTCCGGCTGGGTCTGCCCGGTGGAATCCGTCGCGCGGCATGCCAGCTCGTGGGAACCGGGCGTTGCGATCCACGTGAACGTCCATCCACGCCACGCATGCCGGCCGGTCGGAGCTTGAAGTTGGGCCTCCTCCCAGGCCCCGTCCACACAGACTTCAACGCTATCTACGGTTCCTTTCCCGGACCAGGTCCGGCCGCTCAGCTGGACAGGTCCGGCGTCGACAGTGCGTTGCCTCGTGAAGAAATCGGGGACGCCTGGGGGAGCCATGAGGGAGCGGACTTTGATCCGCTGAACGGGTTCGCCGGGATCGTCTGCGTCTTGGGTGTAGCGGTAGGAGTCGAGCTGTTGGTAACCGTCGAAGCTGTGGTCTATTGCCTCGATGGATTGCAGCCATTTGACGCTCGTCATCCCGTACCAGCCCGGTACGAGCAGCCGGACAGGGTAGCCATGCTGCGGTGGCAGGGCTTGGCCGTTCACCTCATAGGCGAGCAGGACGTCGTCGGACATTGCTTCCGCGAGCGTCAGGCTGCGCGCGTATTGATGCTCCACACCGCCTTGGATCCCGCGGTCCGCGCCCGTGAAGACGAGTTCGACGGCGTCGGGGGAGACGCCCGCGTCGAGCAGCAACGGAGCGAGCGGGGTGCCGGTCCATTCGGCGGTGCCCACTCCACCCTGGTCCCATGGTTGGCTCACAGGCCGCGGTTCCAGCCGCGAGCGGCCGTTGCCGGCGCACTCCATCGTGACGGCTTGAGTGCGGCGCTCGCGGTGCTGGAGGTCAGGCAGGGTGTACTCGTGCGGATGGTCTACGAGCCCGCCGATATTCAGCCGCCACGAGACGGGATCGATCTGGGGGACGTCGAAATGGACCAGGAGATAGTGCATGCCCAGCGGTGTGACGGGCCATCGGAGCATCTCCAACGGCATGGCGTGGTTGCGCGAAGCCAGTTGCAGTTCTTCGCGGGTGATGGGACCGGTTGTGGGAGTGGCCGGTGTGGTTGGTTCTGTCGGAGCAGCAGGGGCGGTGGGGGCCGGGGTGGCAACAGCGGCGCCTTCCGCTGTGCGGCGGGTGTTGACGCTCATGCTCCCAGTATGGCCGCCCGCGGCGGTGGTGTCACTGATAGTTTGAGTCCTAAACAACCTCAGGAGTCCGTTGATGGCGCGCCCGCTCAAACCCTTGATCTCCATCGATGCCGTGGTCACGGCCGCCCTGGAACTCATTGATGAGACCGGCGATTTTAGCCTCCCCAAACTCGCCGCGCGGATCGGTGTCAGCCAGTCCTCCATCTACAACCACGTGTCGGGACGGGAAGAGATCCTGGAACTGGTCCGGGGCCGCATTACCGAAGGCGAGCCGTTGCCTCTCGACGTGGCTCCCGGTGCCGAGGCCAGTTGGGAGGATGTGCTGCGGTCCGAGATCCGCACCTACCGGGAAAACTTCGCCCGGCATCCGCGTGCGGCCCCGCTCATGGTGATGCAGACCGTCCGGAACCCCCACGTCATAGCTCTTTATGAGCGCATGGCTTCTGCCCTGGAGGATGCTGGCTTTCGGGGCCCTGAGGTTGCCTCGACCCTCGCCATGATTGACAGTTTCGCCATTGGCGCGGCGCTCGACCTGGCCGCTCCGGGCAGTGTTTGGGATGTGGCACCGGGCACCGACTCCGCGCTGGGACGTGCCGTAGAGGGAGCATCGGAACTCACCGACCGGGCCGAAACGGCTTTCGAGTTCGGGCTTGACGTCCTCATGGACGGCCTGCGCTTGCGGGCAAGGCCGGCTGGGGCGTTGAACAGGCAGGGTCCCGCGTAGTCAAGGGAAGTTTCCGCCCGGGCTTGTGTTCGACGAGGTTGCTCGCCATACTAAACGAAAGCCTTTCGTTTAGTGATTGAGGAACACCCAGTGACCACCTTGCCGCGCACCCTGTACCGAAACGCCAAGATCTTCACCGCAGCCGGGCCTGCTGAGGCCGAGGCCATGCTTATTGAGGGAGAGCGACTGGCTTTTGTTGGCAGCGAGGCCGAGACGCTTCGGATGGCCGGCCAGGCGGTTCCGGCCGCCGTCGTGGATTTGGGTGGTGCCTTTGTGCTCCCAGGCTTCATCGACGCGCACACGCACATCGTGATGATGGGCCAGACCATGCAGAAGGTTGCCTTGCGCGACGCCGCCAACCTCGAGGAGATCCAGCTCCGCCTCAAGGAAGCCGCCGCCGCAAATCCGGAGGCTCCGCGCATCCTGGGCACCAGCTGGCTGTTCTCGGCCATCCCGGGCGGTGCGCCGACCGCGGCGATGATTGACGCCGTCGTGCCCGACCGCCCGGTGTACCTGGACGCGAACGATCTCCACTCCATGTGGGTCAACACCGCTGCGCTGGCGGAGATGGGCATCGACAAGGACACACCGGACACGCTGGGCGGCAGGATCCTGCGCGATCCGGAAACGGGCGAGGCAACCGGGCTGTTGGAAGAAACCGCGATGCATGAGTACGCGTGGCCGAAATTGGCTTCCATGACAACCGATGAGCAGCGCGACGAGCACTTGGCTGCGGCATTCGAGCACTACTTGTCCACAGGTGTGACGAGCGGAATCGACATGGCGCTGGTCGAAGACGAGCTTGGCGCGATGCGTCGTGCGCTGGCGAGGGGAAACGGAACGCTGCCCCTACGTGTCAACGCCCACTGGCTGGTTGCTCCTACCGGAAACCATGAAGAAAACCTTGCCCAGGTGGCTCGCGCGGCGGAGCTGGCCCGCGAGGTGAATTCGCCGTGGCTGAGGGTGATCGGCATCAAGATCATCGCGGATGGAGTTATTGACGGCTGTACCGCAGCCATGAAGGAACCGTATGCGGACGGCAGCAACGCGGAGCTGATCTGGCAGCCCGAGTTCCTCAATCCGGTGGTAGCCGCCGCCGATGCCGAGGGTCTCCAGGTAGCCATTCACGCGATCGGCGACCTCGCATCCGAAGTAGCCCTTGACGCCTTGGAATACGCCAACGAGGTGAACGGGCCCAGGGATCGACGGCACAGGATTGAACACATGGAAACCGTGACGGCGGAGAGCATCCAACGCCTGGCAAGGCTGGGTGTGGTGGCTTCCATGCAGCCCGTCCACGCGGATCCGGCTGTGCAGGAGAACTGGCGTGCCATGCTGGGCGACGATCGCGTCGACCGCGCCTACCCGTGGACGGAATTCACCGACGCCGGCGCCACCCTGGCCCTGGGCTCGGATGCTCCCACCGCCCCGCACCAGCCGCTACCCAACATGTTCGTCGCGACCACCCGGAAGTCCGCCTTGGACGCGAGCCTGCCGGCGAACCTGCCGAAGTACGCCCTGGACCTCGCCGACGCGCTCAGCCATGCCACCCGCGATGCGGCCTACTCCTGTCGTCGGGAGGCTGAGCTGGGTACGCTCGCCACCGGAATGCTGGCGGACTTTGTGGTACTGGACACGGACCCGTTCGACGCCGGACTGGACTCGCTGCTGACGGCGTCAGTCGCGCTCACGGTGGTGGGCGGGGAAGTGTGGTACCGGGGGTAGGGGGCCGGGGCTCCGGGTCCGACGTCGGGCCGTGCGGCCGTCGGGCTATGGGGCCGTCGGCCTGCGGGCCGTTGGGAAAGTATTCTTCATTGAGTTGGTCTTTGGTGCTCGCGCTCCTGGACTGAGACAAATGAAAGAAGGAGAGCCTCCGTGAAGATCCGTGCCCCACGACTCGACGTGAGTGGCGTTCTCCTAGTTTGGGCATTGATATTCGGGCTGTGGCAGCCTTTTGTATGGTGGCGGGGGATTGTCGCTGCCGTATGTTTGATCTTCGCGCTGTGGGGTTTTGTTGCTTGGTACCGGCGTCGTCCTGCGCGGGGACGTTAGCGCACTCGAGCGGTTAGGGCGGCAGCCCTTTTGGACAAAGCGGGCGACCCCGAACTGACAACGGGAATTGTCGGCGGCCCCGATTACGGTGGAACGCATGACTGACCCGCGCGACCTGGACCTGCCCGGCGGCTACTCTGAACTGCTTGAAGGCTTAAGGACGGCTGTCCGGACCGCACGAATCAAGGTCCGGCGGGCTGTTAATAGTCAGTTGATTGAGTTGTATTGGACCATCGGCCAAGGTGTCAGGCTGCAGCAGCAGAAGCGCGGCTGGGGGAGCGGGGTAATCAAACGGCTGTCCTCCGATTTGCGTGCGGAGTTCCCCGAGATGAAGGGCCTTTCACCGCGCAACATCCAGTACATGACAACTTTTGCGGGCGCGTGGCGGGAAGGTCCAATTGCGCAACAGCCTGTTGCGCAATTGCCATGGGGCCATGTCACCGTCCTTTTGGATAGGCTGAGCACGCAGGAAGATCGTGCATCCTATGCCGCGGCAGCCGTCCAGTATGGGTGGTCGAGAAATGTCCTGCTGAACATGATCATGAACCGGACCTTGGAACGGACCGGCACGGCGCCGTCCAACTTTGCGCAACAGCTTGCTGCGCAGGAGTCCGAATTGGCCCAGCAGATCGCGAAAGATCCATACAACTTCGAATTCCTGGGCTTGTCCGGCGAAGTCGCTGAACGGGAACTGGAACTGGCCTTGACCAACAGGATCACCGAAACCCTGCGGGAACTTGGACCTGGGTTTGCCTTCGCAGGCCGGCAGGTCCATTTCGATGTCGACGGCGACGACTACTACGTTGACATGTTGTTTTTCCACATGGACCAAAACAGATACGTGGTTATCGAACTTAAGACTGGCAAGTTCCAGCCGGAGTTTGCCGGAAAGCTCAATTTCTACGTCGCGCTTGTCGACGATGTCCTCCGCCGTGAACATCACAACGAAACGATCGGCATCCTGATCTGCGGCACCAAGAACGACCGCAGCGTCAGGTACACCCTTGGGCGTTCAACGTCCCCAATGGCCGTGGCAGCTTACACCTATGACAAGCTGCCTGCCGCCGAACAGCAGTCCCTTCCCAACGAGAGCCACCTTGTGGCCGCGCTTGAATGGACTGAACCCAAAGCCGGCCAACCGGACTCCGACTAGCCTGCGCATAAAGCTAGGCGAATGCCGTTCGATAACGAGACGATCGACATAACGGTCGAACCTGGACATCACACCCTGCAAGTCCGAAATGGCCGAAATTCGAGCCGGACCAAGTCTTTCGGCGTCGCCGAGGGCGAAATCGCCAGATTCCGGTGCAGCGGAAAAGCCCCCTGCCGATCTTTCTCTTGTCCTTCGCGGTTCCCAGCCTGGCCCTCACGCTCAACCGCGAGTAGGCCCAACCAGGCGATTCCTTGCGATGGTCATCGGCGAAACGTGACGTGGATGATGCCGCTTTCGGCGGTCTCTGACGTGACGGTGTATTCGCTTTCCAGTCCCCGGAGATCGTCCCAAAGCCGTATTCCACTACCAAGCAGGATCGGGGTGATCGCGACGTGCAGCCGATCGACAAGTCCGGCACTGAGGTAATCGCGCACCACGGTAGGGCCACCTCCGATACGCACATCCTTTTCACCCGCTGCACTGAGCGCTCGTTCAAGCACTTCTTTGGGGCTGGTATTTACGAAGTGGAAGGTCGTACCGCCGGCCATGGTGATGGCAGGGCGGGGCGTGTGAGTGAGGACGAACACGGGAACGCGGAAGGGAGGCTCGTCGCCCCACCAGCCCTTCCACTCGGGGTCATTGGGGAAGTTATGGAACCCGAACATTCCGGCACCCATAATCTCAGCGCCGACCCCCTCGAAGTAGGCCGCCGCGTATTTGTCGTCGACGCCGGACGTTCCTTCTCCACTCGTGTCATGCAGGACCCGCTCACGGAACGTGCGGGTGGACGTATATGCGTCAACTAGTCGGCCCCAGTCCGATCCGAACGGATTCTCCGGAGTTGCGTCCGTGGTCGTGGCGAAACCATCCAGCGAGATATTCAGGTCAACTCGAACAGCCATGGTGAAGGTCCCCTCAGATCAGTGGTTGCGTTATGCAACCACCATACTGGTGCCGAGATCACTGTCTCGGAAGCATTCACGGAAGAATTAAGGGATCCGCGGCCTGGGAGCGGGTCTTCGACACCCGCGGTACCCAGCAGCGCACGGCATCGCGGTATTGCTGGAATTCTCCGCCGAACCGCTCCTCCAGGTCAGATTCCTCAAGCGGCCTGACAACGTAATTCCACACCAGCGAGCCCACGACGGCGTAGGCCACCACCAGCCATGACTGCAGGATGACGCCAACTGCCGCGCCCTGGAGAATGCCCGCGGCCGCCATTGGATTACGTATCGAGCGATACGGACCTGCGATGACCAAATGGTTTGGCATTGCCGACGGCAGCGGGGTGCCATTTCCCAACGTCGACATCACTACGGCCGCCGAGATGCCAAGGGCGCTGGCGAGTACCAGAACCGCGACACCCACAGGAGCGGCAAACGAGGGAAACGGGAGCACCACCGCCCAGCGCTGTTCGAGAGCCGCTATCCCAAACGGAATCACCGCCAGGAAGAACCCCCAGAAAATGATGATTTGCCCGAATGTTGAA
Source organism: Arthrobacter sp. efr-133-R2A-120 (assembly GCF_030209835.1). Taxonomy (GTDB): domain Bacteria; phylum Actinomycetota; class Actinomycetes; order Actinomycetales; family Micrococcaceae; genus Arthrobacter. The sequence continues at coordinate 69,759 of NZ_JARVRF010000024.1, forward strand.
ACCACATGGGTGGCGGCGACCGGGCGGGGGATTGCGGGCCGGAATGAGAATGGACCGCGGATGATCCACGCGGTCGGTACACGCCCTAGCAAGATGAGGCAGAGTGCGATCACTGAACCCGCGGTCGCAGCGCCCATGCCTAGTACGCCCCAGCCCGCTTCGGTTGTGACGGTGGCGTATACCGCTAGTGCGACGGCGACAACACTCGTCCAGCCGGTACTCGCCACCGCGGCAGCCTTAACGCCAAACGCCGCCACGGCCGACGCCACGACGAACAAAGGAATGTCGAACACGGTAACCGCAACCGGGTCGAGGTTACCGAGGGTCGCCTCGCGCACCACCGACGACAGGAAGACGGCGGCCCACCAGAAGAAACCGGCAATCGCCTGCATGGCAAAATATGCCCTGCCCCACCAAATAGCTCCGCCCCGCCGAATCAAGGGCGACACCCGCTCAGCCCAAACATCCGTAGCCCCAATCGCAGACAATTTTGGCTCAGCCTACCGAATTCGAAGCTACGTCCGTCTTCACACGAGTCCCCCGCAGGACTAGTTACCCCCAGCCCCGCAAAATCCCCTCGCGGCTACAATGAGAAATATGCCGGACATTGAGCGTTGGCCCACCGGACGGTTGTTGTCTACAGCGGCCCGGCTGGTGGAACACGCTTGGGACGAGAATCTCAGGGAGATCGGCCTCACCCACGCCGGTGTCATCGCCCTTGAGGTTCTTGCCGTCACGGGCCCCATCACTCAGACCGCGCTCGCGCAGATCGTCCGCGTGCAGGCCCAGACCATGGGGCAGACCCTCAGCAGGCTCGAAACCCACGGCCACATAAGCCGCCGTCGAAGTTCCGAAGACCGCAGGGTGCACGTCGTTTCGCTGACCGACGTCGGCAAAGAAGCGCTTGAGCGGGCGGTCGAGTCGGAGCAACAGGTCCTCGCCCAAGTGTCCATCGATACGTCGATGTTCAGGCAGGAATTGAAGGTACTCGTGCGCGAGCTGGCAGGCCGGCAAGGACCCGGGGGAGTCAACGCTAGCGCCCCTCTTGCCTCCGCAGCACGGGAAGACTAGTCCCAGCGCGAGTCGGAAACCGTCATTCGGGCTTCTCGCCCAGGAGGCCCCAGCGGTTCTTGGAAACGTCGACGGCGGACCGCTCAACGGCCGTCGGACCCTCGCCGCGCACAGCCAATTCATCCAGGACCGCGTCGTACCAGGACTTGACCCCGAACTCAGGCTTCCCGACGTCGAGCAACCTGAAGAGAGCGTCAGCCAAGAAGTTGAGCTCGGCAACGGACAACTTCGCAAGCCCTTGGACCGGGTCCAGCTCGCCTTCCAAGCATGAGGTGAGTAGCGCGTTCACAGCGCGGCTCCAAGCTTGGGAGTGGCGGCGCAAGAAGACTTGGAAGAGGTGGGGGTCCGGCGGGTCATGGGTCACTCCATGGAAAAGAGTTCCGAGGGCCGGCTGCATAACCCACCCTGATGATATCGACGCCGTGAGGGGCGCGGCAAGCACGCCGCGCCGCCCGAACCCGGCATCAACGCAGACTAAATGGCGCGTTCAGCCCCTTCCGCGTCGCCGAAGCAGCCAAGCCACCAGGACCACGACTGCGGCGGCGCAAAGCACGGGGCCGAAACGTCGGACGAGCACCGGCCACACGGCAGAGCCCAGGTCCAATTCCGACGACGGCGCGAACGGCGCGGAAGGCGGTGCAGGTGCAGCCGCCGCCGCCGGCACAGGAGCCGCCGGAGGCCCGGCCACCGGCGCTGCGGGACCCGCAGCGGGCACGGCGGCGGCGGGCCCGGCGGCTGCTCCAGCCGCGGGCTCCCCGGGCTCCGCCTCCCCATCCGTTCCGGACCCTGCAGACGCTGCCGAGCCGCCGGCGTCGGGCTCAGTATCCTTCTCAGAACCGCCGCCCGCCTTCCCGATCACGCACTGGACAAACTGCTCCAGCAACTTGTCCGAGATGTCCTGGATGACGCCCCGGCCGAATTGGGCCGGTTTGCCGGTGACGTTCATGTCGGTGGTCACGTCCACGGAGGTGCCGTCGCCGTCGGGCGTCAGCACTGCCGTCACAGTGGCACCCGCCGTTCCGTTGCCGCGTTTGTCCTTGCCCGTGGCCGAAATGACTACCGTGTGCGTCTCCTGGTTGCGTTCGAGGAATTCACCGGTGCCGGTGTAGATCATGGCGATCGGCCCGAGCTTGACCTTGACCGTTCCGGTGAACTGCTCGCCGCTCACGGACGTGAGTGTCGCCCCGGGGAAACAGGGCGCGATGTCTTCCAGCTGGTTGAAGGAATGCCAGGTGTCCTCCAGCGAACTGGGAACCACGAAATGATGTTTGAGTTCCACGTCTTCCTCCCGTCCGTGTTCCGCTAGAGTCCGGCGGCCACGATGACGGCCCGCTTGGTGAGGACCTCGGCCAGGTGGCGGCGGTAGGCCGCGTCCCCGTTGAGGTCGCTCGCGGGATCGGTCCCTTCGCCAGCGTGTGCGCTCGCGGTGGCGATCGCTTCACGGGTTAGCGGTGCTCCTACTAGTGCCTGCTCGACGGCGGTCGCCCGCAACGGCGTGCTGGCCATGTTGGTCAGGCCGATCCTGGCCTCGGCGATCGTGCCGCCTTCCACCCGGACCATCGCGGCCACGGCGACAATAGACCATTGCTGGGCCACCCTCGTGAATTTCTCGTAGCGTGCACCCCACCCGGTGTACTTCGGCACCCGAATATGGGTGAGGATCTCGCCGTCATCGACGGCGGTGGTGAAGTACCCCTGGAAGAAGTCCGCCGCTGCCACCCGGCGTTCCCCGTCCAGACCTGCCAGGATGAAGGTCGCGTCCGCGGCCAGCACCGGCGCGGGCATGTCGCCCGCCGGGTCGGCGTGCACCAGGGCGCCGCCGAACGTACCGCGGTGACGGACCTGGGGATCCGCGACCGTCGCAGCGGCCATGGCCAGCAACGGCACGTGCTCGGCAATAAGCGGGTCGGTGACGATCTCGTGGTGCGTTGTCATGGCTCCGATCAGCAGCGCGTCGCCGTCGTCGCGGACCCCGGACAGCTCGCCTATCCGGCCCAAGTCGACCACCATCGCCGGGTCGGCCAGGCGCAGTTTCATCACGGGGATCAGGCTTTGGCCCCCGGCCAGCAGCTTCACGTCGTCGCCGGCGTCGGCCAACACGCCCAACGCCTCCGCCACCGTAGCCGGAGCGGCGTAATCGAATGCGCTCGGAATCATTGCACACCTCCGGTGGTCTTGGCTTCTTCAAGGGCGGCCCACACGCGCGCCGGCGTACAGGGCATCTTGATGTCCTTCACGCCAAGGTGCCGCACCGCGTCCAGCACACCGTTGACAATGGCGGGCGTTGAGGCGATGGTTCCCGCCTCGCCGACTCCCTTGGCCCCCAGTTGGTTGGTGGTCGAAGGCGTCTCGGTGCGCGCCGTCGTGAAGTGCGGCAGATCCGGCGCGCTCGGCACCAAGTAGTCCACAAACGAGCCCGTGACCAGGGTCCCGGCGTCGTCGTGAACGGCCTCCTCATAGAGAGCCTGGGCGATTCCCTGCGCCAGGCCGCCGTGGACCTGGCCCTCCACAATCAGCGGATTGACCACCACTCCGACGTCGTCCACGCAAACATACTTGCGTATGGTGACTTGCCCCGTCTCGGTGTCCACTTCCATGGCGGCCAGATGGGTGCCGTGCGGGAAGGAGAAGCTCTGCGGGTCGAAGGTGGCATCCGAGTCCAGATTGGGCTCAAACCCGTCCGGCAGGTTGTGCGCCGAGAAGGCGGCGAAGGCGACTTCACCGAACGCCGTGGACTGGTCAGTCCCCTTAACGCTGAACTTGCCGTCCGTGAACTCGATGTCCTCTTCGCTGGCCTCCATCATGTGCGCTGCCAGGACCTTGGCCTTCTCGATCACCTTATCCGCCGCGGCGAGCACCGCCATGCCGCCGACCGCCAGCGAGCGGGAGCCGTAGGTGTCCAGGCCCCGCTGGGAGATCTGGGTATCGCCATGCAGCACCTCGACATTTTCGAAGGGCACGCCGAGCTTGTCCGCCACAAGCTGGCTCCACGCGGTTTCGTGGCCCTGGCCGTGCGGGGAAGTGCCGGTGACCACTTCGATGTTGCCAGTGGGGAGTACCCGCACCTGGGCGTGCTCCCAGCCGCCAGCGGCGTAACTCAGCGCGCCGAGCACCCGGGATGGAGCCAAGCCGCACATTTCGGTGAATGTGGAGATGCCGATGCCGAGTTGGACAGGATCGTTCGCCTCGCGGCGCCTGGCCTGCTCTGCCCGGAGTTCGTCGTAGCCAAAGAGCTCCAGGGCCTTCGCCGTGGCCGCCTCGTAGTTGCCGCTGTCGTATTCGAGTCCCGTGACAGTGGTGAAGGGGAACTCCTCGTGGTTGATCCAGTTCTTCTTCCGCAGTTCCAGGGGATCCATGCCCAGGTCGACGGCGAGCTCATCCATCAAGCGCTCGATAGCGAAGGTTGCTTCCGGTCGGCCCGCGCCGCGGTAAGCGCCCGTCCACGCCTTGTTGGTGAAGACGTTGCTGCATTCCAGGCGGTAGGCAGGGAACTTGTAGATAGCGTTGTACATGAACGCGCCCAGGATTGGGATGCCCGAGCCGATAATGCCCAGGTAGGCTCCCATGTCCGCCAGCAGCTGAATGTCCAGCCCGGTGACGATCCCGTCCTTCGTGGCCGCGAGCTTCACCTTCTGCACTTGGGCCCGGCCGTGATGTCCGGACTGCAGGGACTCGCTGCGGGTTTCGGTGTATTTGCAGGGCTTGCCGACCCGCCGGGCTGCCATGAGGGTGATGAACTCCTCGGGGATCACCGTCAGCTTTCCGCCAAAACCGCCGCCCACGTCGGGGGCGATCACACGGAGCTTGCTTTCCGGGAGGCCGAGCGTCAATGCCAGGATCAGCCGCAGGATATGGGGTATCTGCGTGGACGACCACATGGTGATTTGCTCACTCGTCGGGTCAACCACGATCGAGCGCGGTTCCATGAAGGCCGGGATAAGGCGCTGCTGGTAAAAGGTGCGTTCGATGAGGACTTCGGCGTTCGCCAATGCCTCGGCGATCGGCTTGCCGGTGCCGGCTTCGCCCGAGTCAAACACCCAGGTCGCCGAGAGATTGGAGTCCAAGTTGGAGTGGGCCAGCACCTTGTCGGTGAACGCTTCCTCCAGATCCAGGACCACCGGCAGTTCGTCGTAACTGACGTCCACGAGTTCGACGGCGTCCCGCGCCGCTGCGGCGCTCCGGGCAACGATGCAGGCAACTACTTCGCCGGCAAAGGCGACCTCGTCGACGGCGATGGATGGGAACGCTGGTGCCTTCTGCTCGGTGGTGACCGGCCAGACATTGGGCAGGCTGCCCTGTTCCGCGGCCACATCGGCTCCGGTAAGCACGGCGACGACGCCGGGTGAGGACTTTGCCGCGGAGGTATCGATCGAGGTGATCTTCGCGTGGGCGAACGGACTGCGGACCATGGCCAAATGGAGCATGCCGGGCAACGTCATGTTGTCGGTGTACCTGGAGCGTCCGGTGATGAGGTGGGCATCTTCCTTGCGGAGGCGGGGCCTGCCGACTTCGGCGATGGTCATGCCACACCTGCCGTTTCTGTTTCGTCGCTGTCCGCGGACACTGTGCTGTCAGAAGAAACCGTGCCGTCGGAAGAAACGGTTCCGTCAGCGGCGGCCTGCACCGCGGCAACTATGTTCTGGTACCCGGTGCACCGGCAAAGGTTTCCCTCAAGGCCGTCCCGGATTTCCTGCTCGGTGGGGTGTGGGTTTTCGGTGAGGAGGGATGCCGATTGCATGATCATGCCGGGCGTGCAGAAGCCGCATTGCAGCGCATGGCATTGGTGGAAGGCTTGCTGCAGCGGGGCGAGCTTGCCGTCCCGGGCGAGGCCTTCGATGGTGGTGACGCTGTGGCCGTCTGCCTGAACCGCGAACATGGTGCAGGATTTGACGCTGACTCCGTCCAGATGGACGGTGCAGGCGCCGCAGTTGGTAGTGTCGCAGCCGATCAATGTGCCGGTCTTGCCGAGCCGTTCGCGCAGGTATTGGACCAGCAGCAATCGTGGCTCGACGTCGTCTGTGTAGCTCACATCATCGACTTCGACGGTGATCGTCTTGGAACTCGCCATTGGGATCTCCTGTCGCGTTGGACGACGGGCACGACTGCCCGGCATCCAGTCCTGATGTGACACAGGTTACTCCTCGGAAGGGGCGAGTGCCCTAGCCTGGCTTGAGTTCGTACCCCGCATCCTCGTGGTCCGCTTCAACCGTGGGTTCGTGGTGGATCCGGGCCTCCATGGTGCTCAATCTTCCGCCGCCGCCGCCCCAGTGCAAGGCAATGATTTCGGCGGCGATGGAGACGGCCGTTTCCTCCGGGGTGCGGGATCCCAGGTCCAGGCCGATCGGGCTGGAGAGCTTCGCCAATTCGGCCTCGCCCAGGCCTGCTTCGCGCAGCCGTTCCAATCGGTCGTGGTGCGTGCGCCGGGATCCCATCGCCCCCACATAGGCCACGTTGTGGCGCAGTGCCAACTCCAGCAGCGGCACGTCGAATTTCGGATCATGCGTCAGCACGCAGATCACGGTGCGTTCATCCACTTGGCCGGCACTGATCTGCGCCTGCAGGTAGCGGTGCGGCCATTCCACCACTACCTCGTCGGCTTGCGGGAACCGCGCAGCGGTAGCGAAAACCGCGCGTGCATCGCAGACCGTGACCCGGTAGCCGAGGAAGGTGCCTTGCTTTGCGACCGCGGCGGCGAAGTCGATCGCGCCGAACACCAGCATCCGCGGCTGAGGGGCGAAACTGAGGGCGAAAACGCGCATGCCTTCGCCGCGCCGCTGCCCGTCCGGTCCGTACATGAGGGTCGTGTTGCGGCCTGCGGCCAGCAGGCCCTGGACGTCGTCGGATACCGCATGGTCGGCACGCTCGCTGCCGAGGGAACCCACGAACCCCTCCGGGCGGACCACCAGGTGGCGGCCCAGCCACGCGGGATCGGGGTGTTCGATCACGGTGACGATGGCAACCGGACGGCCTGCACCGACGTCGTCCGCTACCTGGGCCAGTTCCGGGAAGTTCTCAGTGGAGACCGGCTCCACGAAAATGTCCAGGATCCCGCCGCAGGTGAGGCCGACCTCGAACGCGGCGTCGTCACTGATCCCGTAGCGCTGCAGCACCGGTTTGCCGGACTCGACCACCTTGGTGGCCAGTTCGTAGAGCGCTCCTTCGACGCACCCGCCGGATACCGAGCCCACCGCACTGCCGTCGGCGTCGACCATCATGGCGGCGCCGGCCGGCCGCGGTGCGGAGCGGAAGGTGCGCACCACCGTGCCGAGTCCTACTGTGTGGCCGGCCGCCATGGCAGCAACCAGATCGTCCAAGACCTCACGCATTGGCAACCACGTCCAACAACTCCTCGAAACTCTGCATTGAGTGCCCCCCTATAAAGAAGTCAACGTGCGGCAGCACTGCCCTGATTCCCCGTTGCAGGGGCTCGTACCCCGCTTTGCCGCGGTGCGGGTTGGACCAAATGATCCGCCTCGCCAGATGGTGCAGCCGCTCGGCCTGGCGTCCCAGCAGCGCGGGGTCGCCCCGCTCCCAGCCGTCGCTGGCAATCACGACGACGGCGCCGCGCACCATCACGCGCTGGCCCCAGCGGTCGTTGAAAGCCTGCAGCACCTCTCCAAGCCGGGTTCCGCCGGACCAGTCGGGGACTGTGCGGCCGGCGAGGGCCAAGGCATTTTCGGGATCAGGGACACGAAGCGCACTTGTCACGCGGGTCAGACGGGTGCCGATCGTGAACACCTCCACCTGGCGCGGAGCAGCTTCCACTACCCGGTGGGCCAAACGAAGCAGGCTGTCCGCGTAAGGTGCCATCGAACCTGAAACGTCGATCAACCAGACCATCCGGCGGGTTTTGCGCGGGGCCCGGGCGCGGCGAAGGGGCCCCGGTTCCCCGCCGCGGCGCAACTGGTCGCGCAGGGTCCGGACGCGGTCCACGTCGCCGTGCCGGTCGAGGTGCCTGCGCCGGGTCTGCCGGGTGGGCAAGCGCACCGGCAACTCCTCGAACATCCGGTGCAGCAGCGCGCGTTCCGCGTCGTCCAGGACGGCTACGTCGCGGTGCCGCAGCAGCTCCCGGCGGCTGGCGAGCGCCCGCAACTGTTCCCGCCTACCTTCCGGCCCGCCGTCGTCGTCATCCAAAGTGGCAGCGCTGACTGACGTCGCGGAGTTTTCCAGGCGTTGGGCGGCGGAGTGTTCCACGGCAAACCAGGCCTCAAACGTCCGCTGGAAGGCGGGCAAGTCCTCGGGCGAGGCGCATAGCGTCGCGCGGCCGGCCCAGAACACGTCCGAACGGCGGTCCAACTTGAGCCTGCCGACGGCGTCGACGAAGCTGAGCGAGCGGTCCGCGGTCACTTTCACGCCGGCCGCACGCACGGCTGCGGCGAAGGCAAGGAGGATCTCTTCGGCGCTGTGGCCGGTGCTCTGGCCTGCCGCGGGGCCGGCCGGGGGGCCGTGTTCTGCCGTTGGCATGGGCTCAGCCGAGCATCCGGGCCAGGGCCGCCGAGACCCGCTCGGTGTCCTCGCGGTACTTGCACAACGCGCCGATGCTGGCCGCGGCCGAGGCAAGGTCCAGCTCCGCCCTGCCGAGCTGGTGCAGGGCACGCGCCCAGTCCAGGGTCTCGGCGACGCCGGGAGGCTTCAGTACGTCGTCGGTGACCCGGATCTGTTGGACCGCGCGAACCACTTGCTCGGCCAGGAGCGCAGGTACTTGGGGGAGTCGGGTGCGCACGATTTCCACTTCGCGGGCCAGCCCGGGGTGGTCGATCCAGTGGTAGAGGCAGCGGCGTTTGAGTGCATCGTGCAGATCGCGGGTCCGGTTGGAGGTGAGCACCACGATCGGCGGAGTGTCGGCCTTGACCGTGCCGAACTCGGGGATGGAGACCTGGTAGGTGGAGAGCACTTCCAGCAGGAACGCCTCGAACTCGTCGTCGGCCCGGTCGATTTCGTCGATCAGCAGCACGGCCGGGCTTTGCTGTAGCGCCTTGAGGATAGGGCGGGCTAAGAGGAACCGTTTGTCATAGAGCGAGCTTTCCAGCTCGGCCACGCTCAGCCGCGCGCTCATTCCCGAGCCGCCGCTGGCCTCCACGCTGCGCAGATGCAGGATCTGGGCGGTGAAGTCCCAGTCATACAGCGCCTGCGAGGCGTCGATTCCCTCATAGCACTGCAATCGGATCAGCGGCAGCCCGAACCCTTGCGCGAGGGCCTCGGCCAGGGAGGTTTTGCCGGTGCCCGGTTCGCCTTCCAGCAGCAGCGGCCGTTCCATGCTCAGGGCGAGGTAACCGACGGTGGCCAGGCCGTCGTCGGCGAGGTAGCCTGTGGCGGCCAGCATTTCGGCCAGCGCTGTGGCGGAGCTGATCGACGTCTGCGTCATGGCACCAGCATAGGGTCACCGGCTGGGATGCGGTCCGGCTCGGCTATCCGCCGATGTACGACATCTCGATCTTGTGTGCCGCAGCGGGATCCTTGGGTGTGTGTGAACTGCGCAGTTCCGAGTAGCGGTCCGTGCGGCCGCCCCACAGGGCGGACAACGCCGTCGAAAGTTCGACGTCGGACGCTCCGCCTCTCAGGAGTGCCCTCAGGTCCGTGCCGGCCGTGGCAAAGAGGCACGTGAACAGCTTCCCGTCGGCCGAGAGCCGGGCCCGGGTGCAGCCGCGGCAAAAGGCTTGGGTCACGCTCGAAATGACTCCGATTTCGCCGCTTCCGTCCGCGTAGCGCCAGCGATCCGAGGTCTCGCCGGGGTAGTTGGGGGCTACGGGCTCCAGAGGGAACACGGCGCCAATGCGGGCCAGGATCTCGACTGAGGGCATCACTTCATCCATTTTCCAGCCGTTGGATGCTCCCACGTCCATGTACTCGATAAACCGCAGAATGAACCCGGATCCCTTGAAATGCCTGGCCATGGGAAGAATGTCCTGGTCGTTGGTCCCCCGCTTGACCACCATGTTGATCTTCACCGGCCCAAGTCCCGCGGCCTGGGCAACGTCCGCGGCGTGCAGGACCTTCGCCACGGGATAGCCGACGTCGTTCATGGCCTGGAAGGTCTCCTCCCGGAGGGAGTCCAGCGAGACCGTCACCCGGTCAAGCCCCGCATCCTTGAGCGCTTGCGCCTTCTGCGCCAGGACCGAGCCGTTCGTGGTCATGGCCAGGTCCGGCGCCAGCCCGTCGGGAGTGCGCAACCGGGCCAGCATCCGGACCAGCTCCTCGATGTCCTTCCGCAACAGGGGTTCCCCGCCGGTCAGCCGGATCTTCCGCACACCGTGTCCAACCGCGATCGACGCCAGCCGAGTGATTTCCTCAAACGTCAGCAGCTGGTCCCGGGGCATGAAAACGAAATCCCTGCCGAAGATCTCCTTGGGCATGCAGTAGACGCAGCGGAAATTGCATCGGTCCGTGACGGAGATCCGCAGGTCCCGCAAGGGCCGGTGGAAGGTGTCGGTGATGGAATTGGCGTCCATGCAGCGCCCTCTCAATGCGGTAGTAGTGCCAACCGCTTGTGCCTCTCCCAGAGTATGCCCGGTCCCGAGCGCCCACAATGGACCGCGGTCGGGCGAACGGCGGCGGAGCCGGACTCAGCCGATGGGCTCTGCCATCTTCTCCACAACATACTGGGCGTCCACCGACGTGCCGGTCACCGGATCGGTCATTTCCACCTTCCAGCTGCGGGCAAACTGGTCGACCCCCTGTTTCATTGCCACTGTGCCTGAAATGAGGACGGTGCCCGGCTGGTTCAGGCCGCGTTCTGCGAGCACCGCCAGCCAGTAGTCCGGGCTGAGGAGCGCCTCCAGCGAACTGTCCTGGATCAGGGTGTCCGGAGTTTCGCCGTCACCCACCCAGCCCTTGAGGGTGATCTTGTCCAAATGGTCGCGAACATCATCCAGGCGCCATGCTTTGCGTCCCAACACGTCCGGGCTGGCGTTCTTGCTCCAAGCCACGCCGTGGACTTCGAGTTCGCGATCCGTATGGTCGCACGCCACGGTCAAGAGCACGTCCTCGTCGGTGATTACGAGCGCCCATTCGGCTTCGCCCGAGGTCCGGCCGTGCTGGACGCGGACTTCCGAGACCTGTTGGGCCAGGTACGGGGACACCGGGTACAGCGCTGGCGTGGTTGCCGGGCCGGGAACGCCAAGTTCGGCCAGCTCGGCGATGTGGGCCTGCACTTCTTCCTGTTCGCGCCCTGCGTAGCCGGCGTTCAGGAGGTGCTTGACCTGGACATTCCGCTTGGTGCCATCGGGAAGTTCAAAGCTCAGAGTCGTCATTTTCTGTCCATCCTTTGCGTGTCCTGCTGGAGAAATTTTTCAAATCGGAAACCGGAAACAGTCGCCAATGTACATCCAGTATGCGTAATGTATACATTTAACGCCAGTGTGGCAGGCGTCACCGTAAACTTCTCGTGGAGGAAACCCATGGCCAACGTTCCAGTTCCGGCTTCCGGCGCAGCGCCGCGTCCCGGAAAGCCGATGCATCCCAAAGGCCTGTACAAGGCCTTTGCGGCAAGCCTCACCGGCACCGCGCTCGAGTGGTACGACTTTGCCGTCTACTCCGCCGCGGCCGCCGTCGTATTCCCCATCGTCTTTTTCCCGTCATCGGATCCCTTGACCGGGACCATCCTGGCGTTCTCCACCTACGCGGTGGGCTATGTCTCCCGTCCTGTGGGCGGCATCATTTTCGGCCGGCTCGGTGACCGCATCGGCCGCAAGAAAGTCCTCGTGACGACGCTGATGATCATCGGCGTCGCCACTGTGCTGATCGGGGTACTGCCTGGCTACGGCAGTATCGGCATCTCGGCTCCGATCATCCTGGTGTTGCTGCGCTTCGCCCAAGGCGTGGGCGTCGGCGGCGAATGGGGCGGGGCAGTGCTGCTCTCCAGCGAATACGGCGATCCCCATCGGCGTGGCTTCTGGGCCTCCGCGGCCCAAGTCGGACCGCCGGCCGGCAACCTCATGGCCAACGGCATCTTGGCCGTCCTGACCGTTACGCTCAGCGAAGCGCAGTTCATCAGCTTCGGCTGGCGCATCGCCTTCCTGGTCTCGGCCGTGCTGGTGGGCTTCGGTCTCTGGATTCGGCTGAAGCTTGAAGATACCCCGATTTTCAAGGCCATTGAGGCCCATGGTGAACAGCCCAACGCCCCTGTCCGCGAAGTTTTCAGCAAGGAACTCCGGCCGCTCGTCGCTGCCACGCTGTGCCGGGTTGGCCCGGACGTGCTGTATGCCCTGTTTACCGTCTTCACCCTGAGCTACGGCATCCAGGTCCTCGGCTACGACCGCAGCCAGGTCCTCACCGCCGTGTTGATCGGCTCCGCGTTCCAGCTGTTCATGATCCCTCTGGCCGGTGCCGTATCCGATCGCTTCAACCGGCGCCTCGTCTACAGCATCGCGGCAGTGGTGGGAGCCGCCTGGACTTTCGTCTTCTTCGGAATCCTGGGCGGGCACAGCGAGCCGCTGCTGATCGCGGGAATTGTCCTGGGACTCATGGCGCACTCCTTCATGTACGGACCTCAAGCCGCCTTCATCGTGGAACAGTTCTCTCCGCGGCTTCGGTCCACCGGGAGTTCGCTGGCCTACACCTTCGCCGGCGTGATCGGGGGCGCCATCGCACCCTTGATGTTCACGCTGCTGCTGTCCCAGTTCGGCACCTGGATTCCGGTTGCCATCTATGTGGCCGTGGCCGCCGTCGTCACCGCAGTGGGGTTGGCGCTCGGACGGGACTCCAACACCGTGGAGGACGAGGACTATCGCCTGCTGCTGGAAGGTTCTGCGGCGGCAAGCCGACAGTCCACCGTCGCGGAAACGCGCTGACTCTCACGTCATGCCTTCGAAAATCCTGACAAGCTGCGCTGGGCGGGCAGAAGATTCCTCAGGTGCGGAGCAGGATGTCCCGGGTCACCGCGAGGTGATGGTCGATCGCCTTCTGGGCCTTCGCCGCGTCGCCGGACATCAGGGCGTCGAGAATGTCCTGGTGCTCGGCGCACACCTGCTCGCGCCGGCCTCCGGTACGGAACAGCGCGGAGACGCCTACCAGAATCTGCCGGACGTGGAGCTTGCTGTACGTCCGGGAGATGAGCTCGTTGCCCGCCGCGTCGATGAGCTGCTGGTGGAACAGGGTGTCCAGGCGGATAAACTCGCGGGCCGCTTCCGGGCTCAGTTCCTCGGGAAGCTTCGCCTGCTGGTCAAGGGTTTCCTGCATCGTCCGGGCGGGAACCCGGCCTTGCTCGATGACCAGCTGGGCGGCGTGGCTTTCAAGGATCCCGCGCAGTTCCATCAATTCGGACATTTCCCGGCCGGTCACCGGAGGAACATAAGCTCCGCGTTGGGGAATCAGTTCCACCAAGCCGTCCGAAACGAGCAGCAGGAGCGCCTCACGCACCGGCGTACGCGATACGCCGATTTCCGCGGCCAGTTCCTGCTCGTTCAGGAACTTCCCCTGGACCTCGGGGTCGATCAGGATATTTTCACGCAGGTACGCGTACGCCTTCTCGCGGCCGGACGCCGCAGTCCCCGAACTTTTTCGCATACATCATGTATACAACAATCTGGAGTAAATTCATGCGTTTAGCCGTGGCACAAATCATCACGGGAGCCGATCTGGCCGCCAACCTGGAACTGATCCGAGAATACGCCACCCGCGCCAAAGCCGCCGGAGCCGAACTCGTGGTCTTTCCCGAAGCAGCCATGCGCGCCTTCGGCAACAGCCTGGCCGACATCGCCGAACCGTTGGACGGACCATGGGCCGAAGCGGTCCGCGGCCTTGCGCGGGAGCTGGGCATCGCCATCGTGGTGGGAATGTTCACTCCCGGCGAGGGCGGTCGGGTCCGGAACACGCTTTTGGTCACAGGCCCCGGGGTGGACACGTCCTACGACAAGATCCACCTCTTCGACGCCTTCGGCTTCGCGGAATCCGATTCGGTCGACGCCGGGACCTCAACGGTAACCTTCAAACTCAACGGCACCCTGTTTGGCCTTTCCACCTGCTACGACGTGCGCTTTCCCGCCCTCTTCACAGCCAACGCCCGGGCGGGAGCGCAGGTCAACATCGTCTGCGCCTCGTGGGGCGCCGGCGAAGGCAAAGCCGAGCAGTGGGACTTGCTGGTGCGGGCCCGCGCAGTGGACAGCACCACCTTCGTGGTGGCGTGCGGCCAAGGCAACCCGGCCAGTGTCGGCCTGCCCACCACCGGCACCGCGCCCACGGGAATAGGGCGCAGTGCCGTGATCTCGCCACTGGGTGCCGTGATGGTGGCCCTCGGGGAAATGCCTGAACTCGCCGTCGTCGACATCGATCCGTCTGTTGTGGAAGAAGTCCGGGGCAAGCTTCCGGTCCTGGCGAATGCCCGGGATCTTTAGTCGCCGCCGTCGCCGTCTTCTTTGAGGGCCAGCCAGTAGGCCGAGCCGTCGGACGTTCGGCTCACGAAACCGGAGTCCACCAGGTACCGCCTGAGCATTGGCACGTCTCCAGTGAACCGGGCGATACGTTCGTTGAGCTCTCGTTCCGCCACCCGCTCACCGCTGTCCAGGACGCGTGTGGCCACCCAATCGAGAAGCTTGAGTCGGTCTGCTTCCCGCGCGGGATAGCGATCGATACGCCCGTCCGCGGTCAAGAAGCGCTCGACGCCGGACGGGCTGGGCGCGGACGAGAGGCTCGCCAGCGCGTCCCGGAAGGCATGCTCGCGGATGCGGTAGCGGACACTGCCTTCGGTCTCGACCGTTTCGACCAGCCCCGCCTGGTTCAGGAGCGTGAGCGCCCGTTCGAGTTTTGCCGGCGAGAGCGAGCTGCCCGGGGTTCCGCCAACGCTGATCTCAGCGAAGACTTTCCGGGCTTGCGCGTTTGCCAGCGCCGCGAGGAGGCGCCGCGCATCCGGCGTCGTCGATGAGTCGCTCCCCATGGGCCCAGCATAGGCACAAATGGGCGCCCCGTCCTGACCTTCTTTCGTTTCGGAAAGCGCTTACGACACGGCGAGTCGTGTCATTTCAGGGCTTTCGCGCGGCAAAGAAGGTCAGGACGGACAGGCCACGTTCGACTCAGGCGGCCGGGATGTCTTCGAAGATGACTTGGTCCAGCAGGACATGGCCCCAGCTTCCCGTGCCGTTATCGACCACCTGAAGCTGTGCGCTCTGACCAATCAGGTCGGAGACGTTCCACGACGTCCAGGCGAGGCGTTCGCTGTTCTGGCCCGTCGCGGTCCGGACCACTTGCCCGTTGACCACAAGATTCACCGTGGTCTGATTGTCCGGTTCACCGCCAACCGCGTTCGGCACGCTGCTGAACACGATCTGATCCACCATGATGTGGCCCCAGGATCCGCTTGCGTGGTCGATGACCTGGATTTGGGCCTTCTGCCCCACGAGCGTGTGGACGTCCCAGTTCACGTTCGACATCGTCGATGAGTTCTGGCCCGTTGCCGTCCGGACTACCTGCCCGTCGACGAGGAGGTTCACCGCCGCGGCGCCGGACTGGCCCCAGGGGTGGTTTCCTCCCGCGATGAGGAAATCGATGCAGTCCCGCGTGATCGTGAACGTCGGCGATGTGATCGCACCCGTGGCCCCATCACCTCCTCCGACGTACGTGTCGAGGACCTTGGAGCCGAGCTGGTTGGGGAGGGATTCCGCCGTCGGGCCTTGGCCGGCGTAACTGCCTGACGCCGTCCAGCCGGCACCCCACGTCGCGCCCTCGAAGTCGGCAAAGACGTCCGACGGCCGTGGGTTGTTCCCGCCTCCCATGAGGAAGTTGACGTACGAGTGGCCGATGGTGAACGACGGCGAGGTCAGCGTTCCGGTCGACGCGTCGCCGCCGTTGAAACTGTTGACGAGCTTGTTCCCGAGGTAGCCCGTGACGGGCTGTTGGTTGGGGAGAGCCCCGCTGGCGGGCCCGGAACCGAAGGCCGCTCCCGCCGTCGTCCATGAACCATATGTGCTGCCCTCGAAGTCCGCGTACGGCGCCGCGGGGTTCGCCTGTTCGGTGATGTTGGCGAATTCCGTGATCGAGAGGTTGGCGAAGTTTGCGCTGCCGCCGATCGTGTAGAGGGAGATCCCCGTGTCCGACGACGTGAAGAAGTCCTGGTTCGAGAGTGCGATCCGGCCGTCGTCGGCGAAGACCTCCACGCTGCCGTGGTCCACGAGGATCCGGAGGTGCACGCAGGTCGTGCCCGAGGCGAGCGGCGCCTGGGACTGCTGGTACGTGCCGAAGGAGTACGGCACTTGGTCCTGCGCGGAGCGATCGACGTAGAGGTTGCCCCCGTAGACGCCGATGTTCGTGTGCCGGCTGCCGTCCTTGTTCTCACCGACGGAAATACCGACGTTGTTGAGGGTGGTCCAGCTGACGTCCGCATCGAGCTCGTAGGCGGAGCCGTGGTAGTCGAGGGTTGTCCGTCCGTTGACCGTGGCGTTGGCGGGCTTCACGGTTTTAGTGGCGTAGTTGGCAAGATTCGGGGTCGGCTGGGACAGAAGGCTGTAGACACCGCTGCCCTCGGACTTGAGGCTGAGCTGGCGCACCACGGACATCTGGCCGTTGTAGTTGTCCGTGGAGTCAGTCGGCACGGTGTGCGGCGCGTAGTGCCAGTTGTTCATCCAGCCGATCGCGTAACGGGAGGTATCGGGATTCGCGGCGTCCGGCCAGGTCACCGAGGCGTACCAGTCCGAGCCCCAGTCGAGCCACTGCGGGTCCGCCTGGTCCGCGACGAACGCCGAGCCGTTCCACGTTCCGGTCCAGTACGCGTAGGTGTCCGGCTTGCCGCTATAGTCGCCCTGCATGCTCCCGGCCATGATCCAATGCCAGCTGCCGTCGTTGGCCTTCATTTGGAAGATGTCCGGGCACTCAACACCGCCGATGTTCGGGGTGGTGTAGCTGAAGTCAGTTTGGTGCGTCCAGGTCTTGAGGTCCGGCGAGGTGTAGAACGTGATTTTCTGCTGACGGCCGATCGCGGCTACCCAATTCGAGTGCGCCGCGTCCCAAACGATCTTCGGGTCGCGGAACCAGTCCGAGGCGTCCGGGTTGGCGATGACCGGCGCGCCGTACTGCGTGAAGGTTGTCCCGCCGTCGGTCGAGTACCAGAGGTATTGCGACTGCTGGAATGGGTCACCGTCGGTTGGCTGCGTGGCGAGCGCGACGACGGCGCCGGCTCCGAAGCCCGCGGTGTTGTTGGTGTCGACCACTGAGGAGCCGGTCCAGACGGGGAAATTGCTTTGGAGGGGGAGGGCGTCGCCTTGGTCGTTGAACACCACAGTGTCCGACGACGTCGCGTGTCGCCACCCGCCGGGGCCGTTGTCCTGGTTGCTGTGAAGGTAATACAGGTTGTACTTGCCGTTGAGATAGATGGGCCGCTGAGGGTCGCTCAGCCATCCTGACGGCGGGGTCATGTGGTACACGGCCCGCATTGGCGGTGCGGTCGCACTGCCGACGGCTCCTGCGCCGGGGATGTCCCCGGTAACTATGGTGGTCGTGAAAAACATCGTGAGTGCGGCGAAGAGGGCGAGCATGCTCGCCCTCTTCGACAGCCTCCTTGCTGAGCGGGCCATAAAATCTCCGGGTCTCGGTGAGGACTACTCGATCGCCGATAGCTCTGCATCGAGCCTCTGCACACGGCGTTGTTGAGCAGGCGGGGGAGCTTGTGGTGGAGCTAAGGATTTCTGATTAAACGCTTAATCACGGAAAGAGTAACTGGTGATGAGTTTGTGATCAAGCGTTTAAGCGGATTATTTTAGTTGGCCACACGGGCGGTGAGGCGGCTCATGAGGGCGCGCCGGATCCGCTGGGCTGGTTGTTCGACCGCCACGCAGCTCAGGAAACCGAGGGGCCAGGACGCCATGAGAGCGAGCGCAGCAAACCCGAGCACGGGAAAATGTGATGGCACGTGGGCTGCGGCGAGGAGCTGTTGGATCGGCCATCCGTAGATGTAGATCCCGTAGGAGATGTCGTAGCGGGACCCGATAGCGGACGCGCTGCCGATTGAACCGATCGACAGGATGAGATACGCAAACGGCAGTGGGGCGAGGGCTGTACCGTAGCCCGTGGCGAGGGCGCCCCAGACGGCGAGTGCGGCGAGAATGCCTGGCGCCGCACCGACGCGGACTCTGTGCCTCTGGGTGGCAAGGAGGGATCCCGCCATGAAGATCGCGAGCAACGGGAGGACGAACTCGGTGCGGTTCGGCCCGAAGCCGCCTGCGAGGAGCTTTCCGAAGACCGCTCCCGTGGATGCGGCAAAAAGCAGGAATATTGCAGTGGCCGCGCCTCGCCTGCTCTCCGGAATCCTACGGAGCAGGAACACGATCACGGCGATGATGACGTAGCAGAACCCCTCCCAGGTGAGAGTCCATAGGGGGCCGTTCCAGTCAAAGCGGTCGTTGTTGCCCCAGAGGGACGTCCCGATGGCGGGTGTGTCCATAACGCCGATGCTGAGTGCCAGGGCCGAGCCGAGGAAGGTCAACGCTCCGCGCGGGTCGTAGGTCCCGTGCGTCAGGAGGGCGCCAAGCGGTGCGGCCACGAAGGCAACAGCAAGCGCGGCGACCACGAGGGCCGGATAGATGCGGGTGAGTCGGGCCGCGGCGTACTCCAGCACTGTGGCCGAGCGTTCGGCGCTGACGGTAATGAGATAGCCGGAGATGGCGAAGAAGCCCATGACGCCTGCGGTGCCAAGCTTGATCCCGTAAAGCGAGGGTTCCGGGCCGTAGCCGCCTAGCCACCAGGAGTGGGAGACGATCACGGCTGCTGCGAAGACCAAGCGCACGGCGTTCAGCGAGTTTCGTCCGGAGCCCAGTGCGCGACCCAGGGTACGGGCACCGAGTATGGCCAGGCTTGGACGGTCCACGGCTGTCGTTGGGGTCTTCATGGGCGGGTCATTTCTTTTTTGGGCTCAGAGGCTGTTGGGCAACCTTCTTGAGTGTGACCTGGCTAACATTTCATCTGAATCTACACGAGTAGATCTGTAGGGGTCAAGCAACTTTACCTTCGTCCCGGTTCTCGTGCGAAACAATGAGTAGATGGGGGAACTGTCAAGGCTTTCGCTTAGGGGACGCCCATCCCGGACCTTTGGGCTGGGCGTGGTTTGTGCAGTCCTGACTCTAGGTGCGGCGTCGGGATGTGCATCACCTCAAGGCCAACCGCCTTGCTTGCCTCCAAAATTTTCCGTAAATCCCGAGGTCGCAAAGGTGGGTGACGAGCTAACCACCAGCGCCCCCGACGCCCAGTGCAATCCGCGCTACGGTGCCAATGCTCTTGTCGAACTCAAAGTTACGGACGCTGCTGGTATCAAACTCGTCGACAAGACGGCGCCAATGAGTGACAAGGGCGGCTTCACTTTCACGTTTGTCCTCCCGAAAGGTGCCGCCCCAGGAGAGGCAAAGGTAGTCGCCATGCCTCACAACATCGACTGGTGTGATGACACGGGACACAACAACCGCGTGAGCGGCAACGCCACTTTGCAGCGCGCTTCCTGTGCTGTCCCAGAGAAATCGTTCAACGTAACACCCTAGTCGCGCGCGACAGCCACCCTCAATCAGCCCGTCGATAGTGCAAGGCGACCGCGCCGTTGCTGAGCGGCTGCGCCGCGATCAGGTCGAGGCGTCGGGTGCTAGGCAGTCCGCCCTGGTACAGGGTAGGACCGTGGCCGGCAATCCTGGGATGAACAAGGAACTTGTACTCGTCAATCAGATTCAGTTGGTCCAGCCCTGTCGCAAGTTTGCCGCTGCCGACGAGCACCCCGCCGGGAGTCGCATCCTTGAGATCCTGCACCGCCGTGCGCAGGTCGCCGACGACGTGGTGGCTGTTGGTCCACGGGAAGTCGCTTCGCGTCGACGACACAACGTACTTCGGCTTGGCCTCCAGCTTGAGCGCCCACTCGCGCATCGCAGGCGGCGCGTCCTCGTCGCCGCGGGCGACCGCTGGCCAGTAGCTCTCCATCATCTCGTAGGTGGTGCGGCCCCAGAGCATTGCGCCCCCCTCGTCCATGAGGCGGGTGAAGTAGGCGTGCGTCTCGTCGTCGGCGATGCCTTCCTGGTGGTCAACGCAACCATCCAGGGTGACGTTGATGCTGAACGTTAGGAGACCCATACGATGATTCTAGGCCGCCCACTTAACGACGCCTCAACTATCACCGCCTTGCCACGGAGGGTATTCGCTGGACTAGTTAACGGGTAGCACGGCGGGCTCTCCTCTACTCAATTCCGTGCAAGGATGCGCAGGTCTTCATTCGAGTAGCGGAACCTCTAGTATTTTGTCCAGTCGAGCGCCTTAATCCTTGCTATGAACAAGGTGAACAGCTGGATCGAGTTACTCGGCGGCTGGTGTTTGGGGCGGCGTCCAAGGACGTCGGATACTCGGCACATGATCGGATCATGGGCGGCAAAAGCGATGCTTAGCTTCATCGTATTTGAGTGGGTCGTTCAGCTTGGGTGGAAAGGCAATGGAACCTACAGCTACGCATCGAACTACGTCAGCGACCTCGGCGCGGTACATTGCGACGACATCGGCAACCCTGCCCGCTACGTGTGTTCTCCGTCCTTCGCTGCGATGGATCTGGCTCTTATCTTCATCGGCGTGAACGTCGTCGTAGCGGCCTGTCTCATCACTTCACCGGTGCTCTGGATTGCAGCACATGCCGGCGACCTTGATGACGCGTACAAGGCGTTACGCCGGGACAAAACTGACGGCAAGATTCGAATGCAGCCCACCGGTTTTGCCAAAGCAACGACAACCATCATTCGTTGGTCGCTCGCCGTTACCGGGCTGGCTATTTTCGCAATCGGCGTCTTCCCCGAAGACTATCCAAATGCAGGCCACACTATTGGCATCCACGACCCCGCCGTCGTCATTCTGTCGTTGGGTATCTTCGTAACGCTCGTCTCGATCGGCGTGCTCTGGTTCAGGCGGACCGACGCAAGCCTTTGGTTTTTCGGACTGGCCATCGTCGCTGGCGTATCGGGATTGTTGATGCTGCTCACCGGCGGTAAAACCGAATTCTCAGGCATTTTTGAGCGTGGCGTCATCTACGCGTTCATTGCTGGCCTGGCCATCCTTGGCTTCATGGTCAGCTCCGCGGCCCATCATGAGCGCGTTGGCCACCTTCAGCCGCGACCAGCCACAAGGCCGCTATGGGGGCCTCGCCAGGCCGAGCGGCTTGTCGCACCGTTCAGGCGGCGTCACGCGACCGTACTCGAGATTTAGCAGTCGACCATGCTGCGGGAACCCGCACCTCGTTGGCGAGTCTTGCAGCGGGCCCGGAACGCGGGGTAACGACCAGGATGATCCACCGGGCGGACCCATGTCTGCTCTGGCTCGCTTCGAACATCGACACCTGACATCACGCAGACCTGAATCGGGAGGCTACCGCCCAACGCGTAGCCGCCACGTCAACATCGCCGACGCGGGCGCGACCAGTTTCGAGAAGCAGAAAACCCCCGGATTTCCGGGGGTTTTCTTTGGCGGTGACGGTGGGATTTGAAACCTTTTCAGTCCTAATCAGGGCATGAAAAATCCCTAGAATTCAAGGATTTTGGTTACCTCAAATCACCCGTTTTTACATCGGATGTGCCCAAAATGTGCCCAAAAAGTGCCCACGGCCGTGGGCTTTGATGGAGGCCCCAGCGGCGCTGAATCGCACCGCTTCCAAACCGACGGATCACGTTCGAAAGGGAAGGGCTTCGCCAATAGCTGCCGTTCCCGCGGAGCGAGCCCCGATATCTCGTGCGTGCCGTCCACGTGGGCTTTTGTAAGAGGCATCAAATGGGATACGACCGATGGGCTCCAAAGCATCGACTCTGAGCACGGTCATTTCCGCTGACGTGAGATTCCTTCGCTTCTCGTTATTGAAAGGATTCCACTTTCTGAGCGGGTCGGCATCTTCGGCCAGCGATGGGAAGTATGACTTCTAACTTTAGATCCGCAGTCCCATGTCCCGTGTCGAAGGGGACGGCTGGTAAGGGTCCACCGCTGCCGTGGCGGGGCTGGTGCGGGAGTGGATAACAGTGGAGAGTTTCGTCTGGAGCCGTTGGCGCTGGTTTTGCCTGTCTGGTTCCTCCCAGCTGACTGGGGTTCCGAGCGGGTTGGCGTTGTCGGTGATGGCCCAGCGATCCCGGTAGATGAGGACCTCCTGCAGCGCTCGCCGTCGCCGGTCCGGGTCCGGGATCTTCTGGAGTTGCGATGCCAGGTCTTGCACCCATGGTTCTTGGCTGGTGGGGATGCGTGCGGCCACGAGTCTGGCGCGGTGGCGGATGCGTTGTTCGACTTGGGTAATGAGGTTGCTCAGGTCTGGCCGGTTGCTGGGGCACCGGACGAGCCCTTCGGGTGCTGCGTGGAGGTTGGCGGCGGTGCGTAGCCGGTGGTGGATGATGGCCGTGAGGTCGCGGACTTCGCCGTGGGGCGTCATTGCGTTGAGCACTTCGTGCTCGGCCATGTTCCGGTCATGTGCTGCCAGACGCTTCCAGGCGGCGACGGCGGGGCCCCATGCCGGGGAGCGCCGCAGATCCCCGGCCGGACCGGGGGAGTTGGTGGTGAGGAAATCGGTGAGGTCGTCGTCGGCGGCGAGTTGGGTGAGGTAGTCGTGCTCGGCGGCGAGCTGGTGGAGGGTATCGGTGCTGTCCTGGAGTTCCTGCCGGGTTTCGTGTGCGGTGTGTTCGGCGCCCTCTGTGGCGAGGACCTGGCCGAGGATCTCCGGCCAGCCAGGCAGGCCGGCCGGATCAATCCGTTCGTCCGCGTCGGTATCGGGTTCGACGATGTAGGCGGTGTTGGTGGTCCGGCCGCGGGTCATGCCGACGTAGAACAGTTCGCGGGTGAGCCTGCCTTCGGTGACGACGATGTGCCCGGTGTCGACGGTGATTCCCTGCGCCCGGTGCGCTGTGGTTGCGTACCCCAATTCCGTAAACCCGGAGAGATAGTTCCGGTCAAGGTTGATGGTGGCGCCGGTGTCTTTTCTGACGCAGGGCACGCTGCCGGCTTCGGTGGGGGGTGCGGTGATGGTCAGGAGGGTGCCGTTGCGGATGAACCCGCCCAGGCTGTCCCTGATCCTTCGGTCGTTGCGACGGGCCAGGATCACGTCCCCGCACCCGGCAGTGAGGCCGTCGGCCAGGGGCACGGTGTGGCGGGTGTCAACGGCTCCAGTGGCGGCCCGGTCTTCCTGGGCGCGCCGGTTGAGGACGGTCACGGTGTCATTGTCCGCGGCGATGAGGATGGAGGCCAGCCCTGCTTTCTCGTCGGCGGCCCATCCCGCGTAGGCTGCCTCCATCATCCGGTGCTCGTTTCCCGCCTGGATCCGGCCGTGTCGCTGGTACTCCAGGATCCCGTCCCAGTTCCCTGCCCGCAGGTGGAGCGATGCGGCGCTTTCCCAGGCGTGGGTGAAGCGGTGCAGTGAGGTCAGCCGCACGGCCCGGCCGGTGCGGTCTAACCAGCCGAGCATCCCGCCGGCGTCGATGGAGTCCAGCTGGGCAGGGTCACCGACCAGCACCAGTTTCGCCCCGGCCGCGGACGCCATCGCGGTGAGGGCGGCGAGCTGGTAGGTGGGGACCATCGACGCTTCGTCGATGATGACGAGCTGGCCGGGGTGGAGCTGCCAGCGGGCGTGTTCGGCGGCGACGGTGGCGAGGACCTGCGCCGCCTGCCGCCGCCGCTTCTGAGTCGGGCCACTGACCAGGGGGTGTTCCAGGGCGTGTTCGGCGAGGAGGTAGCGGCGGGCGCGGTTGGCTGCTCCGGGGCCGTTGGATTCGTAGAGCCATTTCGTCACGTTCTCCGCTTCGAGTCCCAGCGCGTCGCCGAGGACGTCGGCGGACACGGCGGCCGGGGCGAGGGCGACCACGCTGCGGGGGCCGTGGACCTGTTGCCAGCCGTCGCTGACGGCTTTCATGGTGGCGGTCTTCCCTGCCCCGGCCGGGCCGGTGACCGCGTCCAGGCGGCGCCAGCTGGTCAGGATCTGGAGGGCGGCGTCCTGCTGGTCCGCGAACAGGACGGACCCGGCACTGCGGGGCGTGGCGGTGACGGCGTCGACGGCGTCCCAGGGCTCCAGACCGGGCGCGTCGGTGGCGTGGCTGGCGGCCATGATGGCTTCCTCGTCGGCGAGGATGCGGGTGTTGGTGAAGACCGTTCCGGTGACCGGGTCGAAAACCGTGTGCCCGTCCGTGGCGAGATCAGCCAAGGCGTTCTCCGGGGCGATGTACCGGTGGTCGTTGAGGGGGACGGAGAACGTCTGGGCGTCGTCGGCAAGGGCTTCGATCATCGCTGTGCGTTCGGCGGGGCTGGCCATCCGGATGTCGGCGCAGACGCGTTCGGCCTCGGCGAGCAGATTCCACCGGTTCCAGGTGGCGCGTTTTTGGGCGACGAGGTCCATGACCAGCTGCCCGGTGACGTGCCGCCATTCCGGGGACAGGTCCGCACTCGTGAGGGGTCGGGTGCGGGACTGGTGGACAGTGGCGGTTATCAAGCGTTCCGGCGTGCAGCCAAGGCTTTCGGCCCGGCGGCGCCAGGACGTAAGCCGCTCGGTCAATGGTACGGGTTGGGCGTCCTTGGCCGTCCGGGTGGAGAGGGTGGCCTGCTGCCGCAGCTTCAGGACGGTGGCGTCGGAGGGATTGGTCCCGTGTTCGAGATTCCAGAGCCGGACTAGCCGGTCCTTCTCGAGTTCGATGATCCGTGCCCGGGCGGAGAACTCCGTGATCAGCCCGGCATCGATCCCGGATAGCTCGCGGCTGGGGTTGCGTTCGACCGAGGCCGGTGCCCGCAGCTCGGTCTCGGTTCCCAGGCTGCGCCGCAGCTCGTCGAAGAGCAGGCCGTTGTAGTGCTCACTGGCCGCGACCACCGCCTTGTATAGGGTTCGGGAATCGAGAGTGGCCCACGCCCCGTCGCTCGTTCGTTGAACGCGGTTGGCGACGACCAGGTGGGTGTGCAGTTGCGGATCGCCGGCCCGGGATTCCCAATGATCAAACGCTGCGGCGATGGCTCCGCGGACCGGGACGTGCGCCACGCCGCTGCGGCCGGTCCGGGTGCCGATGGCCCGGCGCTCGAGCCAGATCAGGGTGTCCTGCATGGCGCGGTGATGCGCCGCCAACACCTGATCCCGGACGTCTTGTGGGCTGAGGGCCCACAGGACCGAGACTGACTTCGGAACGCTGAATGTCAGGTCGAACCCGGCGACTGGGTGACGCGTTGATGTTCCGTCCCTGCCGGGCCCTGCCGGGGCGGTGGCCCGCCGCCCGTGCCGGCGGCCCAGCGGCTCACCGGTGACCGGATGCAGTGCTCCTTCGAAGACTGACTTCGCCGAATCATCCGTCAGGACAGTGCCGGGGAAAAGGCCAATACCGTCGATGCCGCTGCCCAGCCAGGTCCCGGCCGGGTTCCCGGACTTCGTGTAGTAGTCCGTCAGATCGCGCACGGTCACATCACCATGCGCCGTGGTCTTCAGCAGGTACTTCACCCCGGCATCCGCAGACAGCCGGGCAATGGACATCGTCACCGCAATGCCACGGGAACACCCGCGCAATGCGGGCAGGCACCGAACTCGGGGCATGAGGTGGTGATGTTGTTTCGTCGTTGCTTCACCCCCCTTCATCGTCCGCAACGGGCTCGGGGACATGACTACCGGCGGTCTGTCACCTTTCCGTCAACAGGTGGCACCCGCTTGGATGCCAGACGTGTAGCTCATGCGGGAGTATCTTCCGCGGGCCGAGGGGTGAGAATTGGGGTGCCGCTTGGTGACGTCTATTCACATTGGTGCGGGTGAGCCCGTAGACGTGTATGACGCGGGGTCCGTGGGTGAGCCGGATTGTTGCCGTAGAGCAGTGCGCCACGAGGCGCTGTTTGTTACGAATGGAGGTGGGAGACCTTCGTCGCTTCGCCGTCGTAGCGGCGGGGTGAAGCTGGAGGCAGCCGTTCTCGGGGATCACCGAGAGCCGGTGGGAGCAGCCTCGACAAAGTCGGGCCGATTCAGGACTGCCGGATGGGTCGGGTCCGGTGAGCGAGACGGGAAGGTATACGAGAGGAACCGGTGTCGTTACGCCTCTTGAGGCAACGCCAGCTCCAACCCGGTGGATGTGGGCTGGTATGCGGTGCACGCCCGCCCCTCATTTCGGGTGGGGGACTCCTGGTCGGGTTTGCTTTTCGCGGCCAGGAGTCCACGGTGAAAGTCTGCGGCGTAGCCGTGGCGATGCCTTAGGGTAGGGCCGGGTGCCTGGTAAGCCTCGGCAGAGCCTTAGAGCGATTGCTGTGCGCCAATTATCGGTTCCGTGCCGGTGGATTGCGGCGCCTATTTGAACAGGGGGACATGTGGTTCGACCAAAGAAGAGGCAAACAACGACTAGAAAGATGTCACCTCGCCTCAGTGAAGAAGCGAAGGCTTCGATGACAGCCGTCGGCAAACTAATTGAACTTCAGGCTCAAGTCATTGAGCGCGCCCGGCGGGATACGTTGCGTCATAACCCTCCATCTGAACTGGGCAGGTTTGACCGTGCTGTTTTTGAGCGTGCGGTCTCGGTTCTTCATGCCGTCTACGTACTAGCTGCAGCAGGGCACTGGGAAACGGCCAACGCGCCCGTGCGCCAGCTGTTCGAATTGTTGGTCAACATGGAGTATTTAGTTTCATGCCCGGACCGGGAGTTAGCGGCTATCAGGTTCATGCAGTTCGGATCCCTGCAGGAGGCCCTCGGCATTCTCGGAGAGCTGGAGCTCGCACACGCCAGGGGCAGGAAGATACCTGTGGCCCGCCTGTTGCAGGCAAAATCTGCTTTGGACAACCCGGATTATGCACAGTTCAAGACCACCGGCGCGAACGGGCAGACAAGATGGGCGAAGTCATGGAGCGGCAAGAATATTCGTGAGTTATCTGCCGCATCTCCGAGCGAACTGCGAATGGTCAACTACCAGACCTTGTTCTCCACCTGGTCGGAGCAGGCGCACGCTGCCCCAGGCGCTCTGGTACGCGGCATCATCTCGAGTGTGTTCCCCGAGCGTCCATACCTAAGTGACGAAGCGGCGGAGACTGAAGCTGTTGTGGCGATGAGCATCGTCCAATTCCTCGAGCTATGGAAGCTCCTGCCACAAGCCCCTGAATTGGAAGAATCTGTCCGCAGCGAATGGCTCATCCGCTTGCAGGCTTTGATGGCTATACGCCGGGCCGACGGTGGCCCCCTGCTGATCGAGATGGAATTTTAGGTTCGGAGGACCCGTTGTACGACCTTTGGTTTCGTTGCCGAACACGAGAGGAACTTGGGGAAAGGGAAACATGACGAATGATCAGGGTGCGCCTCTGGGATGGTTTCACGCCGTTAAGACACGAGATGCCGTGGCTCAAACCCGCGACGGGTGGCCCTACTTTGAGGCAAATCCAAGAGGCACAGATCAGACTGGAGTCATGATGTACGAAATCCGTTTCGGCGACGGTGAGTGGATGCTCGCGGTCGAAAGCGATCTTTTACGCCGTGAGCCGTAGGAATCCTGCCAGTTGCGGTCTGCCCCTCCTAGCCCTCGCGGAGTAAGGCTTTGATGATGGGCAGCTAGTGAGTTGGCAGCCGTTGGCAGCCCTGAGAAGTCGTAACCGGGGGTCGTTAGCTGAACCCACCGCGGCTTGCGATCCGGAAAGCCAAAGGCACAGAAGGCTCAGGCCCTCAAACATTGCGACTCGCCCTGCGGATCCTCGCCCTATTACGGGTTACGGCCTGGGGCCGGCTAGAATCCTAGGCATGGCCAAACCACTACGACTCATTGATCTTTTCGCTGGTGCAGGCGGGATGACGGAAGGGTTTGAGTCCACTGGCAAGTTTAAGACGATTGTCGCAGTTGAACATGACCAGCATGCCGCTGCCACCTATGCACTGAATCACCAGGCTGAGCGCGTGTACGCGGGCAAAATCGAGGATTGGCTCGAGGAGGGGCGGGTGCCTGAAGCTGATGTGATCATCGGAGGACCTCCCTGCCAAGGGTTTTCGGCTTTGGGCAAGCAAAACGTACTGGATGAGCGAAACTTTCTTTGGCAGAAATATGCGGAAACCATATTAGCGGCGAAGCCAAAGTACTTTGTTGTCGAGAATGTGCGCCAATTCTTGAAGTCCGATCAGTATGAAGAATTTGAACGCTGGACTCGACCCGGGAACCCCCTGGAGAAGTATGTTCTTCAGCCGTACCTGCTAAACGCGGCCGACTTTGGTGCCTATCAGTCGCGTGTGCGGAGTATCGTGATCGGTCGCTTGAGAGAGCTTCCTGAGGTGCCCGAACCCGAAGGCGCTTACAGCGGCTGCCATCGGACTGTCGGAGAAGCCTTTGCCTCAATTGAGGCGCACGTAGTCGAAACCACCTTCCCGGAGGTCTCCTTCGAGTATAACGGGCAGCGAATTCCGGGACCGTATAGCACGCAGGATCTGCACGTCACTAGGAACTATACGCAGCTGTCGCTCGACAGGTTTAAGCAAATCCCAGCTGGTGGAAACAGGTTCAACATTCCTACGGACTTGCTGGCTAACTGCTGGAAGAATCACACGACCGGTTCAGGAGACGTGATGGGACGGTTGCGCAATGACCGCCCTTCAGTGACCATTCGAACAGAATTCTTTAAACCTGAAAAGGGCAGGTATCTTCACCCCAACCCGAGCGTGCACCGGGCAATTACGCACTACGAGGCAGCAAGGCTCCAAGGCTTTCCAGACGACTACAAGTGGGCAGGATCGAAGACTTCCATAGCGCGTCAGATTGGTAACGCGGTGCCGGTGCAGCTTGCGAACCACCTAGCGAACCTGGTTGCCGCTCAATTTCATGCCGAAGTCGTCGTGTCCGGCAAGGAGTCCATTTAAGCTCAACAGTCACGGCTTCGGTATCACCGGCTTGGCTGGGGCATCCGGCCTGATAGAACTGTCTTACAACAGCGTGGTTACTGACAAACATCGATCTTGCGGGGGAGCAACTTGCCATACGATTTTTGGGCGGACACAGATAGCGATCTGAGTCGCTTCGTGGCAAGCGAGACACTTCAAGCGCTGGACGCGTATAAAGCCCGCCCAGACTTGATCCGCGAACACAGCAATATTGAACAGGCAATCACCCAGAGCGGCTACGGCCGCAAACAGCTGAATGAGCTGATTCAGAACGCGGCAGACGCCATCGATCTTCCAAACGGCCGAATTCGCATCGTGCTGACCGACGGAACGTTGTATTGCGCCAACGAGGGATCACCGTTCACTGAGGCGGGCTACCGCACCCTGATGCTTTCGCATTCCTCTGAGAAGAGGGATGACCAGATCGGGCGGTTCGGGCTTGGATTCAAGTCCGTCATTCAGATTTCCGACTCCCCTCAGATATTCAGTAAGAGCGGTTCTGTCAAGTGGGACCGCCGGCAAAGCACCGAACTCCTTGAACCGCTGAGGCCGGGGCTGCCTTCGTACCCAGTCTTGCGAATCGCCACACCGGTCGATCCTGTCGCTGCTGCCAGCTCGGATCCCATTCTTGACGAACTCATGTCATGGGCTACTACCGTTGTGAAGCTCCCCTTGGTTCAGCAGGCTGCATGGCTAAGCGAGGAGATGCGGAAGTTTCCCCACGAGTTTTTGCTATTTTCCCAAAACATAGGCCTCTTTGAGTTCGACAACAGAATAGAAGGCACTCTTACTGCCTGGTCGGCACGCCGTGATGGCTCCGACGTCCTCCTCGAAAACGATGATTTGCAGGAGGAATGGCGGATTTTCCGAGCCAAGCATCATGTCAGTCCCCAGGCGGCCGTTGAGGCAGGATCAATCGCAGCCAGGGAAACGGTGGACGTCACTTGGGCAGTACCCATCAAGGGCAACCCCCGCCGTCAACGTGGTTCATTTTGGAACTACTTCCCAACAAGTCACACGACTTCCCTAAGAGGAATTGTGAACGCGGCCTTCAAGATGAACGAAGACCGCCACAGCATGCTTCACACGCTGTATAACAAGGAAATTCTGCAGAAAGCCGTCCCGATGATGGTTGCTGGGGCGTTGGCATCTTTCCGGGACGACGCGGACCCCGCCGGTTTCCTGGACTTATTGCCCGCACGTGGCCGGGAAGCCCCTTCATGGGCCGACTCTGTCATCAATGAACCCATCTTCGCAGCGCTATCGGGGATCCCGTGCCTGCCCGACAGAGCCGGGGAGCTTCAGCTCATTTCGGATCTCTTGTTCCCGCCAGATATGGAAGAAGCCACTCACCTTGAGGAGATGTGGGATAGCTGGGTTGGGCTTGACCGGCCGTGGTTGCATCGTTCAGCTTCCACGACCAAGGAACGGCGGCTTATGGTTCGACGTCTCTTGGGTCTTGCCAACAAGGGGAGAGCCCCGGTTGAAGTATGGCTCGAAGAGATCACCTACGGCCGCCGTCTGGACGATTTCGAAAATGCTCTTCGGATGGCGGTCGAGATCGACAAGCGCCACCCGGACCATCGGGCCGCGATGCGCCGGAGTCGCATCGTGCTCATGCAGGACAGTAGTGCCCGGCCGCCGATTATTTCAAAAGTGTTCCTCCCCATAGATGAAGAGGATGAAGGAGATAACCTCGTCTCTTATGAG
This sequence comes from Arthrobacter sp. efr-133-R2A-120, assembly GCF_030209835.1. Lineage (GTDB taxonomy): Bacteria > Actinomycetota > Actinomycetes > Actinomycetales > Micrococcaceae > Arthrobacter. Next base: position 100,298 of record NZ_JARVRF010000024.1, read on the forward strand.
TTTCTGCATCACGGTGACGTCAGCACCCTCCTCAAGGCCCTGGATTTCCAGGCACTTGATGACAGAGGAAAAGTTGACCGCATCGCCCGCCAAGTCGCAAAAGACTACGAGGACGAAAGTGCAGCCGAATCTCTTTGGCGGCTTTCTCGAGCCCTGCCAATTCCGGAAATGCTTGCCATTATCGGTGACCGCCTTGATATCGGTAAGCTCCGCGTTAGGTCAAAGGACGGCCGGTGGCGTCCGACCGCCGACGTCTGGCTGCCTAATGGTCTCATCCCGACTAACAGCGTCGGCGACGAACACCTTCTCGTTGATGAGCTTTTTCATCGGCAAGACCTCAACCTGATGAAGAACCTAGAAGTGAAGAGCACGTTAGCGGAGCCCGCCACGGTGAAAAGTGGGCCTTCCTATGACCTGTGGAAGTCCTCGGAAGCTGCAAGAATTTCTGCTGAATCAAGAACTTCACCTGTTCCAGTGTCGGAAGCATCCCTTCGCTTCAGCCCGGTATTGGCCACCTCGGACCTTCACCTCCTGTGCAAGGCATCCATGCGCACTCGGGAAAAAGTCACTCAGAGGATCCTCTCTGACACTCAATACAAGACAAAAGTCGAATTCAGCAGCACCTACAAGAGCGCGCAAATTATTGATGGGCCGGATATGTGGTGGGTGCGGAACTATGGTGTCCTGCAAACCCGGCTCGACTTGGTGGACGTGAAGTACTGTGCTGGGGCCGTTGAGGGGATTCCCGTGGGGTTCCTTCCCTACCCTGGGCCATCCCACGCCGAAAAGCTAGAGCTTCCAGACTCCGTCGACGGGGTCAACTGGGGTTACGCGCTGCCGTTGGCCGAGCAGAAACTTCCATACGGGCGCGTTCATGAACTGTATGGACTCCTGGCAAAACTTGGCGTTCGTCGACCCACGGAACTATTAGTCCAGCAGGCGGACGGCACCACTACGCGATACCCTGCAGAGTTCGTAGCCGTTGCCGAAGATGATGACACCTATCAGTTCCTTTTGCGGTCCGGCAAAGTCGCGGCACTTTACACCGGGAATCCAGAGCTGACTGAACCCCTCTCTGAGCGATGGAAACTCCAGACAGTCAAAGTTGAGTTTTTTAGCGCCTTCGAACATGTGAAAGATGAAGACTTGGATACGGAGACAATCAGCTCCCTGTATCCATTCCTTCACCAGATCGAGTCGAAAATTAGGCGAAGCACCAAGTGCATCCCGTGTCTGTCCCTGAGCACTGTCCGTTCAAACAGCTATAACGAAGAGCAAGATCTGGAACATCACGAGACGTTCCGTGACGGCTCAAATTTCTACTATGCCTCCATCTTGTCCAGCAGAAGGCTACTCACCGCCTTGCTCCAGGATGCTGGCAGCTCCCGCCGCGCCGCCGATGTCGAAGCAGAGATGAGACGGCTGGCCAAGGTAGAACGCACGCTTCCGGGAGCCGATCCCGAGCCGGCCCCAGAGCCTGAACACCTCAAGACACATGCCAGCGGATTCATCCCGATTGACGCAACCAGGAACCTCAGCGAACAGATCACGCTAATCGAACGAGCAGTTCTTCGTTACCTGGACACCCCTGATGCAAATGTTTTCGACCTCAGGCTCAACTTCGAGGTCGATGTCTCCCAAGGCATCACAAATGAGGCAGCCAGCAAGGTCACAGAAAATGTGTCGAAGCTCGGTGGTCAAGCTAGGTTCGAGGACTAAAGATGCCCGCCAGATATGAACTCGACGAACGGCAATGGTCTACTGAAACCGTTTTGCCGGACCCCTCAACCATTGCGGCTATCGGAATGCACCACAACCTCACGAGCGCCCTGGCAGACCTCGTTGATAACTCCATTGATGCTACGGCCAGCCACATCCGGATCCGTTTCGTGCAGCGCGGGACCACCATACTTGGGCTCCAAATCATTGATAATGGGCGAGGCATGACTGCTGAGGGGCTAAAGCAGGCGATGACCTTCGGAGCGCGGCGTGAGTACGGGGCTGAAGATCTTGGGCATTTTGGGCTCGGCCTTAAGGCGGCCTCTCTATCTCAGGCCACCTCCTTCGAGATCTATTCTCGCCAAAAATGGGGACCTGCAGTCGGCCGCCGGATGGATCAAACAGTAAGTCAGGACTTCAGCGTCGGAGTAATGGAGCCAGGAGCCGCAAATGAGCGGCTTGACAGCGTTGCAGGCATGGAAGTACCAAGTGGCACCTTGGTGGAGTGGCGAGGCCTGAAGGACGTAATACACACATCCGACCATGGGGAACTCACCGAATGGAGATCAGCCAAGCTTCGCTCTATTCGCGAGCACTTGGGTGTTACCTTTCATCGTCAACTGCGACTTGGCACCGTGGAAATGGACATAGACACATTCGACGTTGAGCGAAACAGAACCCTCCCTCCCCTCAAAGTTGATCCCATCGACCCCTTCGAGGGCTCCTTGCAACAGGACGGCTACCCCCGGACCTTTGTCGTCGATCTTCCGGACGGAGCATCGTGCACGATCGAGGCGCACCTGTTTCCTCCTCGTCTGAACTCGGCAGCTTTCGATTTATACGGGGAACCCGGAGAAGCGAGGCAGGGAATCTACTTATATCGACGGGGCCGGCTCCTATCGGGTGGGAAAAACTGGGCAGGGCTGCGTCTCCCCAAGAAAGAGTTGGGACTCGGCCGAATCAAAATCGATCTTGATTCAGCAAACGAGCACTACATAGCACTCAATGCGGAGAAAGTCACCCCCGTATACTCCGAGGACTTCACCCGGGCGATGGCGCGGGCCCATGCACCAGGTCCTTCATCGTCCAGCCTCGATTCATACTTTACTGACCTTCAGAGAGCCCACAAGGAATCCAAAAAGACGAAGCGTCAGGAAATACGGCTGGTTGAACCCGCCGTTGGGTTGAACCCCGCAGTCCTTTCCCGCCTCACTGACCTCCAGGATTTTGCTGACTTCGATCCCCTCGATCTGCGCTTCGTTACCCTCCCATCCACAGAACTATTTCGGGCTGATCGGACAGCACGACGCATCGACGTCAACGTAGAGCTCGTCCGAAGGATCTATGGATCAGAAGGCCGCTTGAGCAACCGAGACGGCCAACTGCTCAAGGCCTTCCTTTACTTCCTCCTCGAAAGCGACTTCAAAGTTGAACAACGATGGAACGTCATTCGGGAGGACAGGCATCGCATCCTCAATGACGTGCTGTTGGCCGCCTTTGCCGAAGATTTTATCCAGCCGAACGTGCAAAAAGACCAGGCACACGAGAAGAACGGCGGTGCCTAGCAGATGGCCCAAGATTCACCCGGCGAGGTTCGTAGACTTGAACCCGAAACCATAGAACGGTATTTCAAGTCACCAAACACTGTCGTGCATCTGCTTTCACAAGTTCCTCGATGTGAGCTTCGCATCGAACCCGCCACCGAGAGCATGGAGCTCCGCGTTCCGAATGACGGTTCGAATCCCGATCTCAGTCCGTTCGAGAACATTGAAATTGACTACGCGACCGACCCGGATCAGGACTGCTTCGTACTGAGGCTCGCTGCCGGTGGAATGCACTACGCGGCGTACTCGTTCATAGCCAAGATCGTCGAGGAACTGCAGCAGGGCCACTTCTTTTCCAGCGCAGTCTCCCACAGCCTCAAAGAATACGAGCTGCTGATCCAAAGCCGCAGGCTACTAAGCTCCGAGAAGCAGACCGGACTCTTAGGAGAGCTGCTGCTGCTGACGTATCTCTGCAGTATCGACCCGGTCTCGGCCATAACATCGTGGCTGGGGCCGGAATCGGAACAACACGACTTCTCGTTCGACACATTCGACCTCGAAGTCAAGACGACGAAATCGGAACGACGAACATACCGTATCGGATCAGCCACCCAGCTTGAACCTTCCGAGAACCGTTCCCTCTTGTTTCTCTCCATTCAGCTCACTGCGGCCGGCGGTGCAGATAACGCATTCAGCCTGGTGGGGCTGGTAGACAAAATTCAAAATCTCCTTGGACCGCATGCTCTGCTATTCAACGAATACCTGGCCAGACTCGGATGGAGGTCGGCCGACGTGGACTCATACCGCGCCAAGTACGTACTCCGTTCCCGCCCAGCTTTTTACCCCGTAGATGAACAATTCCCCTCGCTGCAGAACTCCGTTCTACGGCAGACGATCCCCAACTACGAGCATCTATCAGAAGTTTCTTATCGGACCGACGTCTCACACCTACAGCCGGTTCGGGTCCCAGACGCACTAAACGGGTTTGCGGTCTACGCGAATTCGCGACTTCGGAGGTCTTGATGCCCATTACAGAAACCAGAAGCGACGCAATCACGAGTGCCATCGCGATGATTGCCGAGAAGGGCCCGAAGCTACTCCTCAACCGTGTCAACTTCTCGCTCGAGGAAGACGGCGTCGAGACGATCACACCTTCGGAGTTGACCGATCTCCTGACTCGGGAAGGGGATCCGAACGATCCCGCCCAGGTCGAATTCCGTTTGGCATTGTCCAGATGGGACCAGACCACGGATGCACAGTGGCTCAGCGAGGCGCCCAAACCCGCTACCCATCCGAAGGGCCCAGAACGACGCGCCTACGTGCTCGGGAAACTAGGCTTTTCCGAGCACGTATTTGCCGCCATCAACTCTTTCTATCCGATTATCAAAGCCGGCACGATCGTCGCGAACGTCACCGACGACGGCCGATGGCCGTGGTACTCATCGGAGAGGCGGACGCGCAGCCACTACTGGGACGTCTACCAAGGGATACTCAAACGCCGTGGCTTCGATTCGGATGCAATCGTGGCGTTGGATGAATCAACCACAGAAATCGTTAGCCGGTTCGCAGACCCAACGTGGGACGAAACCTACCAGACCAAGGGCCTTGTCGTCGGACATGTCCAAAGTGGGAAGACGGCCAACTTTACCGGCACTGTGGCCAAAGCGATTGATGCCGGCTACCGACTCATCATCGTACTGACCGGAACCCTTGAGCTTCTTCGAAGTCAGACTCAACGGCGCCTGGACAAGGAACTCGTTGGCTTCGAAAACATCGTCGGCGGAATTGACCTCTCAGACGAAGCACTCGCGCGAGAAAACATCGACTACATAGCGAACCAGGATGCAGACTGGCTGGCAGGCGACAGGTTCGTAAAATTCGGCTACGACCCAGAGAGCGTGCCGGGCGTCCCCCACATTATCCGCCTTACGAAAAGCACCGACGACTATAAGTCGCTCAGAGCCGGCCTCAGTACTCTCGACTACAAATCGAACATACGTAACCAACAGAAGATTTACCACCCGGACAATCTGTGGGACACACCTGTCCGGCTTGTTGTGATTAAGAAGAACGCAACAGTCCTACGCAAGCTCATCAAAGACCTCAAACAGATTCGGGGCAACACCCAGGACTATCCAGCGCTGATTATCGACGATGAAGCCGATCAGGCCGGAATCAATACCAAAAAACCCCCTGTGAAGCTCACCAAAGAAGAACAGGACGAAGAAAATAAGGAGGCCCGCGAGCGAACAGCCATCAACAAACTCTTGTCCGAACTCTTGGGGATTTTGCCACGCGCCCAGTATGTGGGATACACGGCGACTCCGTTCGCTAACGTCTTCATTGATGCCTCAGACGTTGATGACATCTACCCCAAGGACTTCATTTTCAGCCTGACTCCGCCCGACGCCTACATGGGAGGCCGATCCTTCCACGACCGTCATCTACTCCTTGCACCCGACGAGCCCAAGACCCCTGCAACGAGCAACCAAGCAGCGTATGTAAGAAACATATTCTCAACGCCGCACACCCTTGAGCTCAGGCAGCGCGAAATGCAAAGAGCCATGGATTCCTTTGTTCTCTCGGGAGCAATCAAGCTGTGGCGCCAGGCCCGAGGCAGTAAGGGCGACTTCAAGCACCACACGATGCTCTTCCATGAATCCGTCAAGCAATCCGAGCACAACGCTCTGGCGGACGAAATCCACCTGCTATGGAAGCGGGCAGACTATCTGGGCTTCGACGGATATGACCGAATGGCAGAACTATGGGCAAACGACTTTGCTGTGGTCATGCACGAGCTGACGCAGAGGACCGATTCTGAACTTCCCGATCCACGGACACACCAGATCCCTTCTTCCTTCGACGACGTCGCGGTATACCTCCCCGAAGTCGTGAAACGTGTCGAGGACGGCGTCCGCCCAATCGCGGTCGTAAACGGTGACAAAGACAGCGAATACACCCAGGCTGGGGCCGACTTCCAGAAAGGTCCGGTGTGGAAAATGCTGGTAGGCGGGGCAAAGCTCTCCCGTGGCTACACTATTGAAGGCCTCACAGTGACCTGGTACTCACGAAGAGCACTAGCAGCGGACACCCTGATGCAGATGGGCCGCTGGTTCGGGTACCGACCCGGCTACCGGGACCTAGTGCGGCTATACATCGGACGAAATGTCCCGGCCTCGGCCAGAAACCCTAAGCCATACGATCTTTATGAAGCCTTTGAATCGATGATCGGCGACGAGGAAGAGTTTCGGGACCAGCTCGAACAGTTCGCTGAACTGGATGAAAACGGACAGCCGCAGGTGCGCCCCATCGATATTCCGCCGCTCGTATCACAGAGCTTGCCTTGGCTTAGGCCAACCGCGCGCAGCCGCATGTACAACGCCCAGATCGTCCAGTACGCCAAGGGCGACCGCTTTAAGGACTTCTTCTATCTGCCGCCCCGGGATCCGAAGCAAAGCAAGAACCGCGAAAACCTGATAGCAATGGCCCCCGTGCTCAACCGTCTCACCGACATGGAAACGCTCCACTACACAACGGCCACCAAGAACCTCTCTTCCTACGCAGCCAAAACAGGTCTCGTGCCTGCACAAGTCGTTATCGATGCACTATCTCTATTTGAGTGGAGCAAACCGGGTCTCGCTGACGCGGACATTCAATTCGTCAAAGAAGCCATCAGCAAGGGAAGCATTACAAACTTCAAAGTTGTCATGGCAATTCCTTCAAGAGACCCACTGATCAGGATGATTGATCTCGATGAGACGGGGGCTACCCAGTTCCCCATCATCGAACGGAACAGGCGCGAACGCGGAGACTTTTCTGGGTCGTCTCGATGGACCCGACAGCCCCTTGAAGACGAATTCACCACGAAGAAGGAGGCGAACGATCCTTCCTCCCGCACAACGGGGGCCATCATACTCACCCTCGCCGCTGATCAATGGAACGGCCAAGCCGCATTCTCGGAGCCCACATCTCTGCCTGCCGACGTAGTAAATCCGGAGGACATAGCCACGCTCTTCTCGTGGGCCCTTCCCCACGCCGCTGCACCAAAGGGAAAGGCAGGCTTCAGCGTGCGAGCTCCCGACCGCCCTGACGCACTTACGATCGAGGTTTCATAGGCACCAGAGTAGACAACGCAAGGAGCGGACTCGGTGCTTTCCCGAGCCAGCTGCGGATCGTCGTAGGTGAGTTAGAGCGGCCCTTCGCAGATGAGCGTGGTTAGGGCTGTCTGGCCCGCAGTGGTCGGCTGGCTACAGCGCGCCATTGCGCGCAAGACCAAAGGGGCTCATCGCATTTGAGGGTGTAGCGGGGGTGGGCGCGTCGGTGGCCGGATAGAGGTCGAGGTCTTCCGATGATGGAAGTTCCTACACTGCGCATCCGGAAGACCTCGCCGTGTCCCACGCTACCTTCCTGCCTCCTGACCTGACTACGTTCTGCCGGCTCGATGAGCTTGGGCTCGAAGCCGCCGGGCAGCGTCTCGCCCCTGGCCGTGCGGTGCTGGAATGCCGGGCCGTTGATCCGGACGACTGGTGCCATTCGTGTGGTGGCCACGGCATCGCCCGCGGCACGGTCACACGGCCGCTCGCGCACGAACCGCTGGGGGTGGCGGCCGACGACGCTGCTGGTGAGGGTCCGCCGCTACAAGTGCACCGGGTGCGGCCGGGTGTGGCGGCAGGACATCTCCAAAGCCGCGCAGCCCCGGGCGAAGATCTCCCGCCGCGGGCTGCGGTGGGCGCTGGAGGGCATCGTGTGCCAGCACCTGACCGTCGCCCGCGTCGCAGAAGGCCTGGGCGTGTCCTGGCATACAGCGAACAGCGCGATCCTTGCCGAGGGCAAGCGGGTGTTGATCGAGGACCCGGCCCGGTTCAACGGGGTGGCCGTGCTCGGCGTCGACGAGCACGTCTGGCGGCACACCCGGCGCGGGGACAAGTACGTCACCGTGATCATCGACCTCACCCCGGTCCGTGACAGGACCGGCCCGGCACGGTTGCTGGACATGATCGAGGGCCGCTCGAAACAGGTCTTCAAGTCCTGGCTCGCCGAGCGGCCCAAGGTCTGGCGGGACGGGATCGAGGTCGTTGCGATGGACGGGGTCACCGGGTTCAAGACTGCGGCCGCCGAGGAGCTCCCGGACGCGGTCGAGGTCATGGATCCTTTCCACGTCGTCCGGCTTGCCGGCGATGCCCTGGACAGGTGCCGCCAGCGCGTTCAGCAGCAGACCATTGGTCACCGCGGACGGTCCGGGGACCCGCTCTACGCAGCCCGCCGGACCCTGCATACCGGGCACGATCTGCTCACCGAGAAGCAGAAGGACAGGCTGAAGGCCCTGTTCGTTGCGGACAACCATGCCGAGGTCGAAGCGACCTGGGGACTGCCCCGGATTTCGTTGACTCTCGGGGTTGAGTGTTGCTAGGCGGCTTTGAGGCCGGTATTGATTGTCTCAAACTCGACGGGCGTTAGCCGTCCGAGGCGCCGCTGGCGGCGTTTCCGGTGGTAGGTTTTCTCGATCCAGGTCACGATGGCCAAGCGAAGATCAGCCCGTGTGGACCAGCGGTGGCGATCCAGCACGTTCTTATGCAGGAGTGAAAAGAACGATTCCATGGCGGCATTGTCGGCACACGCGCCCACCCGCCCCATCGAGCCTTTCAGCCCGTTGCCCTTCAGCGCCCTGACGAAGGCGTTGGAACGGAATTGCGAACCACGGTCGCTATGGACCACGGTTCCTGCCGGCTCCCTGAGCGCTATCGCATTGTGGAGTGCCGAGACGGCCAGAGACGCTTTCATCCGGGAATCGATGGAGTAGCCCACGATCCGGTTGGAATAGACGTCTTTGATGGCGCACAGGTAGATCTTGCCCTCATCGGTCCGGTGCTCGGTGATGTCCGTCAGCCACAGCTGATCGGGTGCGGTCGCGGTGAAATCCCGCCGGACGTGGTCATCATGCACGGGCGGGCCGGCTTTGCGGGTCAGGCCGCGCTTCTTGGCAAAGACCGACCAGATCCGCTGGCTGCTGCACAGCCGTGCCACCCGGTTCTCGCCGGCGCTGAATCCCTGGTCTTCGAGCTCGTCGGCGATGAACCGGTACCCGAACGCCGGATCGTCCCGGTGAACGTCCAGGGCCGCGTTGATCAGGTGCGCATCAGACCAGTCGCGCTCCGTGACCGGCGCCCCCTTCCATGCGTAGAAGGCCTGTTTGGAGAAACCCAGCACCCGGCAGGCCACCGCGACGGGAATCCCGTCCGCGGCAAGGTCAAGGACCAGCGGAAACCTCATTTTGGGGGCAGCTCCCTCGCGAAGAAGGCCGCCGCCCGGCGCAGGATCTCGTTCTCCTGTTCCAGCAGCCGGATCCGCTTCCTGGCATCCCTGAGCTCTGCGGCTTCCTTCTCCGTCACGCCGGGACGGGCGCCGTCCTCAATGTCGGCCTTCTTGAGCCAGTTATGCAGGGTTGCTTCGGAAATCCCAAAGTCTTTGGCGATCTGCGAGATCGGGGCTTCATGCTTGCGCGCCACCGCGACCACGTCACGGCGGAACTCAGCGGGGAAAGGCTTGGGCATATGAACATCCTTGCTGCAAGGACAGAATCCTCACAAGTCAGGAGTCAAGCAAACCCGGGGCAGTCCCCTGGGGCATCTACCAGCGCGTCATCGCCGCCTACCGCGACCCTGACGGCACCCGGGGCAAACAGCTCATGCAAGCGCTGATCGGCGCGATCAGTGCCGGCGTTCCCGCTGCGCTGACCGAGGTCATTACGCTGGGCCGGACGCTGGAACGCCGCGCAGGGGACGTGCTCGCGTACTTCGACCGGCCCGGCACCAGCAATGGGCCCACGGAAGCACTCAATGGCCGGCTCGAACACCTCCGCGGCTCCGCCCTCGGCTTCCGCAACCTAGCCAACTATATCGCCCGGTCGCTCCTTGAGACCGGCGGATTCAGACCGCGATTACACCCTCAAATGCGATGAGCCACCAAAGGTAGCCAAGGCGCTCCACACCATCGACGCCGCCCTGGAATATGTCGGGATCGGCCTCAATCCGAGCGAGGCACGTGGGATCCTTACCTGGACTCGAACAGGCCTTGGTACGGGTCGCCGAGTCTCCAGAACGTAAGGCATCAATACGCCAGGGCTGCGGTGTGTCTGAACCGGAACGCCCTTAGGCGCGGATGCGAGCCCATCACGGCGACTTCTCCAGAGCTCTGCCTCTGGCCGCAATCCCGGTTTCATCACCCAGAAGACAGGGAATCTCGATATTCAATTTTGCTGTCGCGTCGCGCACAGATTGTGTCCCTGGAACAACTTCAACACTAAGCTAACTGTGTTGCGCGTCTGTCATCGAGGCTCCTCGATACGATTGCACCATGACTGCGTTCAAGGACCAACCGCCCCGGTGGTGTATCGACATCATCGACACGTTCCGTGGGCGCGACGCGCAGTCACCTCAGAGGATCGCTGCGTTGACGCAACGGTTGGCGGAGTCCGGAGAGATTTTAGAGAAGGATCGGGCGGCGGCCGATGTCGCGTCGACAGGAGGTCCAGCAAGCCTGACTACATTCGTCCCCCCGTTGATCCTTGCGTCGAACGGAATCCGGGTGCCGAAGATCGGGGTGCCTGGAAGGCCGGCGGGGGTGATTGACACACTCGGCACGCTACCAGGCTATAAGACGGCTCTCTCCCGGGCCGAGCTCCAGGATGCGATTCGAGCATCTGGCTTTGGGAATACCCTTTCAACCGGAGTTTTCGCGCCGGAGGATAGTGTTCTGTTCAGAGCGCGCCAGCAACTCGGCATGCAGAGCGTGCCCGCCCTAGTCATAGCAAGCCTGCTATCAAAGAAGTTGGCCGCGGGGCTTACACGCGTAGTGTTCGACGTCCGCACGATGGTCGGCGGCAACTTCGGGCAGAACACCGCTGAGGCGCACGCCAACATCCAGCTCTTGAAAGAAACAGCGGCGCTGGTGGGCGTCACCGCTTACTGTGTGGTAACAGATGGGCAAGTGCCGTCTCAACCAATGGTGGGGCGCGCCGAGGCGCTTCGGGGCCTCCTTGCCCTTCTTGACTACAGTGCGTCACCTTGGCTGGAGCGGCACTTCGTGAGCTGTACTGCGCTAACCGACTTTGCGCAAGCCAGATCAACTGATGAGCAGCCCGACCGAGAGAAGATGCGTGCCGTGCTAGACCTCCATCTTCAAGTCCAAGGAGCGAAGGGCCTCTCCGCGGCCGAGGAATATCTCGAGGAAGTCGAACGTACGCACCAGACCGCGCTTCTCTACGCCCCGGCAGGGGGGCACCTGTCGTGGGACATGGCCCAGCTGCGGGCAGCGGTTGTTTCCAATCAAAGCGCTGAGATCCCTGCCAATGGCAGGTTCCCTGATACGTGCGGCGTGGAGCTTTTCTGCGGTACTGGGGCTCGCGTGGATGCAGGTGATCCAGTCGCCCGGGTGCGTGGTAAGAACTCAGCAATTCTGCGGAAGGCACTCGAGGCTGTTGGGCTATCCCTGACAGTGACCGCGCCGAATCATAAGGTTAACGATGGGGGTTCAATCTGATGGAGTACATTTGCTTCTTTCACCCGCGAGTCAAGGGAACGGCTCCCGACCAGCTGTGCGGCGCGTGTAGTAGGCGTTTCGACTTTCCGAGCATGAATCCGCCCTCGGCAATTGCCGGGTTCGATGTTGAGCACGAACTCGGACGAGGCTTCTATGCAGTCGCCTACAGGGTGAGGCACCCGCGGACCGGCATTTCGTTCGTGATGAAGGTGACTCCCAAAGCGGTATATGAGCTTCCCGATCCGAATGACAAAACAGTCGGTGGTTACGGAAATCGGCGCGACTTCGAAAGCGAATGCCGTCTTCACGCTTCCCTTGAAGACATCCCCGAGATTGCGCGAATCGCCAACTGGGGTGAGGCTTGCGTCGATCTGGCAGGAACACCGCTTGATGTGTACTGGACCCAGATGGAACTCGTGCGAGGCGAAACCATAGAGCACTATTTCGCTCAAGGTAGCGTTTTGATGCCACGTGCGATCGCACAAGTTGCCGAGGATCTCTTGACCTTGAGCGACAAGCTAAAATCACAGAGCATATTTCATAACGACCTGCATGGCGGCAACGCGGTCATCGTTAATCTCCCACCGGAAAAGCACCGACGACGTGCCATCGATCCGGGGGTGGCGGTGAGGGTCTTCGATCTTGGCAGCGCGGCGAAAGACGATAAAGCGGACCTCAATTCGTCCCGGCTAGGTGATCTGGAGCAGATTTCCCTGCAGATTCACCGGCTGTTGGACCGTTTCGATCAGTCCGCTTCGTCGTCAGCAATCATCGCCAGTGATGTGAGGCTCTCTGCGCAATTGCGACGGGTGGCGCAGGCACATGCCCAAATCGACTGGGAATCGCGGCGCGTGACTGCAACAGACATGCTCGGGGAAGTGCGGCGTGCGTACGAGGTGGCGGTGCACCCGGAACAATACCGTCCGATCGAGTTCCAATCCATTCAAGATCACTACAATGCCCAGACACTCCCATCGGCGTTCGCAAGGACCTTGATCTATGACCCTGACGGGCAATGGACAAGGGCAATGACTTCCGCCGGGCCTCAACTTGTCGTCGGCATGCGCGGCTGCGGGAAGACAATGCTACTTCGTTCACTCGAGTGGTCGGCACACGCCGTGGTATCCCCGGAGGAAGATCGAGCTCAAGCCGTTGCGCGGATCTCGGATCAGAGTTACTTGGGTCTTTTCGTGTCTTGCGCACATCTACGCCGGGCTCCCCGGGAACGCGTTGGTGAAGGCGCCCTCCAGCGTCTCTATCTCGCTTATGCACGGGAAGCAATCAGAGCCGTGCAGACGTTCGATGTTCATGGTCTTGGCGACCTACGGCCGGAAGCGATTGACCGGTTCTGCGAACTCATATCTGCCACCGTTCCAACGTTCGAGCACGGTGAGCAGGCTGCTGCCCTCCCCCGCATCGAGCTCGAGCTTAGCAAAGCGATACAGCGTGACGTGCCCTACGACGTCCGGCGCGCCTTCGTTCCGCTAGAGGCCTTCACGGAGCTCGCAAAGGGCATCCGGTCGCTCATCGACATCTGGGCAGGCAAGACCGTCCTTTTTCTTCTCGACGATGTAAGCAAACGGTTCGTGAGCGAAGACGACCTCACGGATCTGCTGACACAGTTCTGCCTCAAGAGCGAGACATTCGGATTCAAGATCAGCACAGAGACGCAATCTCAAGTGCTTCATTCACCGAGCGGAGAAAGGGCGCTCGAAGGCCGCGATTACCAGGTCTTCCATCTTGGCGAACACGTCCTGGAGGCTCTGAAGGGAACGGCCGGTGGGCGATTCCTTGAGCAGATCCTGGATCGCCGCCAGCAGATTGTGAGCGGCAGCGCCGCGGTCCCTGCACGGAAGCGTCTGGGGAACCGGAGCCTGCGGAGCATTGCGGAGTCAATCAAGAACTCGGCCGGGCAGAGCGGGCATATGGACAGGTATCCGTACTACGGATTGAGCGCCCTCGCTGCCGTCTGCGTGGGCGACATCGGCGATGTCCTTCAGATCTTTCACAAGATGACACTCGGCACCCAACCCGGCAGTGTAATCAGCCAGCGACGGCAGCATGAGGTGCTCGTGTCCGAAAGTCGGTTGCGCCTCCTGTCACTGGTAAAGCTGGATGTAGATGACGCCTGGTATTTCAACCACAGCGCAGCGTTCGCAAACGCAAGCCACCGCGAACTCGAACAGAGAGAACGACTGCGCCAGTACTCCGACATCTTCGTCGAAGTCGATAGCAGCGACAATGCCGCATTTAGAAAGCTCATGAACCTCGTTGACAACGGTGTGTATGTCATCATCGGCTTTAGGCAAAGGTCAAAGGCGGTCGACGGAGCCCCGATCTACCAGTTCGCCCTTCGATTTCGAAAACTCTTCGGGCTGAACTTCCAAATACCATTGAGCAATAGGGATCGATTTGAACTGACGGGCGCTTCTGTCGCGGGATGGCTTGAGGAACCCCGTTCAGAGGGTCTCACACCACTCCCGGAGTCGGGGAGTGACAAAGGTAAAAGCTGGCTGCGTGACCTCAGTGAAGACGACGAGAACGACGAAGAATCGATTGATCCCCCAGTGGGCGATGATCAGACACAACTGGCGTTGTTCGATGAGGACCTCCTCATGCCCAACCCCCCTGCCGATCTGCCGCGGACAGCTCTCAAGGTCAGCATAGACGAGCTCCCCATTGGACCCGACACGCTTAGCTGGCAATCGGCCACCATAATCGCTGGCGTCGGATTCGAAGACCGCGCCGCCGGCTCTATAGGCGCGCTCAACATAGGTGGAGTCGCTCAGGTGAACCGATTCCTTCTAGTACGGTACGCAGATGAGGGAAATGCAGCTGACGTTGCTGCAGCCGTTGGGGCCCTTACAGACCAAATTGACTTCTTCGACGCCGATTCGCGTATTGATCCGAGCGAAGCTGTATGTGATGCAGTGAAATCGCTCCAGCCGGGACCCGTAATCCTAGATGTTTCGGCGCTCACAAAGCCCCTTATCTATTGCTTCACGAAAGAGCTGCTCAGCACGCGCCGCCAAGTATTCATTGTCCACAGCGCAGCGAAAACATACGATCCGCGACCAGAAGAATTGCAGCCCGTAATGGACCTCCTCGGGGAAGGAAAGTTCCCGGACGCACTCAAGCACCTCGATGCGATCACACCAGGGGAAGGAACCGAATTCGTCCCGCTATCCGTGGGTGAGCCATGGCTCGATGCTTCCCTCCGATCAATTCTTGTCGCGTTCGTCACTCTCAAGTACCGTAGGCTCGACTCGCTACTCGAGAGTATCGCAACAGACAAAATCATCGGCGTCAGGACCACCCATTCCAGCACGCCGAAGGGTATCGAGAGCAGGGCGGTGGGTTTGATCAGCGACTACCTGGTTGCGAGCCAGAATGGTGAACTCCGTTCGGTCAGCGCAATGGACGCCGCCGCCACTTATGATCTGCTTATGGAGTACTATGACCAGTACGTCCTCGACAATGCATATCGCATAGAGCTGGCCCTGACGGGCACCAAAATGCAGACGGTAGGCGCCGCAGCATTCGCCTCGGTTGCGAGAGTCGCGAATGTGCTATATTCCATCCCGCTAAATCGAGACACGTCTCGTTTCACGCATGGAACAGGACAGACGCGTCTCTTTGAACTCTCTACTCGGCTCGCGCACTGATTTGCTTGAATCGGTAGTTGTCAGAGCCCGAGTCTTGGAACCGCGGGGCGCTGCTCCAGCCGCCGCTTGATAACCGACGTTTCGTGTCCGTATGGCGGCCCTTCCGCGGTACGCCGCGAGCGACCGCTCAGTCGCGGGTTCGTGAGTAACAGTGTCAGTGCACCCCGCACTTCTCCAAGGCCGGGAAGCAGCTCGGGGCCGAGGACGAGCGCAACCTTTTCCCCAAGGCAATCCATCTTGTCGACGAGATTCGCCCCAAGGCTGTGATACTTGAAAATGTCCGGGGGCTGCTTGATGCCGTCTTCGACACGTACCGTCCGGACGTGCGACCGCTCGATGCATGCGCCTCTAACATGGGCCACTGCTTGACAACGGGCATCGTTGATAAGGACAAGGCGCAGTCGTGGTCGAGCGACTAATGTCCCCGGAGATGTTCAGCGGTTGGGGAGTGCGCACACTTGCTACCGATATGGGGCCTACCATCCGGCTAGCTACCACAACGGTTCGGTGTGGCCGCACGACAACGCGATCAACTAGGCGGAGGCTCAGCGGGTCTCCACGGCGTTGCTTGAAGCTGCGGAATTCTCGGACGAGCGACTTCCCGAATTGTTCTGCGGATTCAGTCGGGAGGAGTTCACCGAGCCCGTAGCTTATCCTACGGCGTGCTCACCGCAGGCCTGGGCAGCGACCGCACCGATCATGCTTGTTACAACGTTGATGCGATACGACCCGGACGTATCCCTGCGCGGAATATGGATGGATCCGGTACTCCCCGGAGTCCTATGGAGATCTGCACATCACCAACGCAACGATGGGCGACTCCCGAATCACTATCGACATTTCCGGGTCCGGATTTTCTGTCAAGGGATTGCCAGACGGAATGACAGCTCGCCGAGGTTACCTGCCATGGGTGGCAGATCTTATGGAACAGGGGCGGTCTCAGCAATAGGATATCCAGCTTGGGCTGCGGGCCCTAGAGGGTGTTGCACTGCTAGTGGCAGCGACGGTAGGCCATCTGAACGGCCACGAGCGCTGGAGGGTTAGCCGACTTCACGTCGAGGGCCGGATCCCGCTTGCCGCCCGCGCCCGCGAGACCAGCGTCAGTCTCCGCACACTTTAACACTGGCATCAGCTCGACCGCACTGGCGGCGCCAGCGCACTCAATCCCCATCCACGGGCCGACACAGACGTCTTACGAACCAACGGCGACGGCGCGTTCACGCTCTTTGGGGTTGTAGCCGCGCTTGGCGTGAGGAGAACGAGCAACCCGCAGTCCGTGCTTCTCCTCCAGCTCGCACCGACATCTTGGGCGCACTTAAACTCCTTGTGCTGGCTCCACCGGGTGCCGTCCTCGCGGACCATCGACATGCAAGGTGAATGTGGTCATTGCCCGACTTGCTGGACCCGTGGTGGATGGCAACCCACCGGCACCGCGGCTTCCCGTCGCTGCCGGTAAATCCCATCTTCTCCGCGAAAAGGTTGTTGCTGCTTCAGAGTCGATCATCAGCGAGCTGGACATTCCCAGGTCTGCCTTCGGTGCGGGGAAGGAGGGCAGTAAGCATGTCTTCCACGTCTCGCTGGGCCGTCCGGCCGGTGAGGGACAGCTCATCGACGAGACGCGGGGGAAATCGCCTATGATTGCTGCTTGGCGTGCCGGAGAAAAACCATTCGACTCTCGTCGGCGTGCTGGCTAGCTGTGGAACCGATGGACCCTCCGGCGGCCCCCCTCTTGGGGGTAGCTGCTGACAACTCCGGCGTCTTTCAGGCGTCTGAGAATCGTCAGGTGGGCTGAATCGTCCGGCAAGAGGGGGCGTTCCCTGCCAGGGTCGGCGATGAGGGGGTAGTCTCCGCCCATCCCGCGGAGGAGGTCGCGCATCTCCGGTTCCGTGAGGGCGGGAGAATGAGCCATCAGCCGCACCAAAGTGTTGTCCTCCACCCCAGACCGGGTGGCCAGTTGGATCTGCGGGTAGTCGAGCTGGATATCCTGATCCTGTTCCGCATATCGAGCAGCAGCGCGGACCCCTGTGCCGTCATCGCCCATTGCATACTCAGCAAGACTTTCGAGTACAGCGGCCTTCACGTTTGGCGAGATCCGGGCACTGGCGAAAAGCGAAGGCAGGTCGGCGGCGGGGAGTATCGCGGGGCTCATGTAATCAGCGAAATGCTCCGAGCCTTCGATCGCGGACTCACGAGTTGACCAGTCGAGCATTAATGCATTGGAGAATGCCGATGGTCCGTCGGCGATGACGCCTCGTTCAAGGAGATGGCCGATCAGTTCTCCTGATTCGGGCTGGATGTTTTCTGCCGGGACGTGAAGACCTGGATCGACAAGACTACTCGCGAGCCCTACGCGCAGCTCCGGATCCGAAAGGGCCTCCCGCGAAGCCAGCAGCGTGATGGCCAGAGCAATTCGCTTGGAGCCGTCTGTGCCGTCAACCGCGGCAATCGCCACATCTTTTCGAAGAAGGATCGCGAGCCCGGGACCGACTTCGCCCAGATTGTCGATACAGGCGGTGACGTTCTCGAAAGTTGCCGTGGTCCTGTGATCCCCGGCAAGGGCGTCCCAGGCCGCAGCAGGCACGGTCTTCAGGTCCGGAACGAAGCAGTCTTCCGCGGCACCTTGGATGACCGCTGCGAGAAGGTCCTGGTCTATCTGGGCCGCGTGAACGTCCTGAATGATCTGCGCGAATGCTTCCGGGTGAGAAACGGTCCGATCTCCGTCGTGAACGACTGCGAGGTACTGGTCGAGCTCCTCCAACACGTGTCGGTAGACGTTCTCTGCGGTTTCGCGGAGGCGGTCCAACGCAATGTCCTGACCTCCGGCGAGGAACCGGAGGTTCTCGGCAGTGATCCTGTAGCAACTTAGGTCGGCGGCGACCTCGAGCGCTGCAGGGCTCAGTGCCCTCAGTGATGGCAGTGCGGCTTCGCTCTCAGCGATCAGCGCCATGGCCTTTGCGGCGTCATCCTGTTTTTTGTCGGCGGTGAGGGAGGCGATTTCTGCGGCGTGATCTTCGAAGTAGGAGCGGACTGCTCCACCGAGGTTGTAGGTGAGGCCTGGGCTCCAGTTGCGCAGAGCTTCATCGATCAGGACGACGGTCAGCTCGCCTTCCTCGGCGACCAGCCATTCGAAGATCGCCGGCACGAGGGGCACTAGCCCCTCGATGAACTTTCGGCGCTGTTGTCCGTGGGCGAGGTATTCGCTACCAAAGGCTTTTTCGGCCTCTCCCCAGGCGCCCATTTGGCCGAACAGATGCTTGACGAGCTTTGGCTTATTCTCGAGAAGGTGGTCCATGACGGAGCAGTTATACATGCTCGGATCGCGGAGGACCCCCTCTCCCTTCTCGGCGATGATGGCATCCACATCATCTCCGAGAAGGACATATACAGGGTCGGCCTGTCCTTTGTCGATGTGCTGGACGATGTAGTTCTGAGCATCGAGGCGTAGGTGCTTGCCGTAGTAGACCGAGACATAGAGGGCGAAGTAGTCGTTGATGTAGCCGTTGGCGACGAGCTGGCGGGCGAGTTCTGATCCGAGCAGCCGCTTGCTGATGCCGCGGAAGGTCTCCCCTTCATTCGAACGGGCGGGAAGAGTAAACTCTGGTCGCGCTGCGAGCTCCTGCCACGTGTTGTGGCGGAGGAAGTCAGTTCGTTGAATCGCATCATCTTTGATGCGATTCAACTCGGTCCGGTCCGCTTCGTTCCAGGCTTCAGGGACGATCTCGATCCCGAGGAAGGAGGAGAGTTGTTCGAAGGGCACGGAGTATGCGGGGTAGCCAGGGTTGAATTGGATCCCCACCGGGCCGCGTTCGGTGATCAGTCTTGTCCATGTTGATCCGTCACGGATGCCGGCGCTGTCTACTACGACTCCACCCATCAAGACCGTCGCCCGCGCCTCCCCGTTCGGGTGGCGCCGGCCCAACACTTGGGCGAGCTGTTCCAGTCGCTCGCCCAACTGTTCGCTCCGAGCAGCAATGGCGTTGAGGGTTTCCAGCCGTGAAGCGGCGTCGCGGGCCGTGCTCGTCTCGTGCGCGATGTTCTCCCTGACCAGCTTCCGCCATTCCCCGTGCAGCATATCGAGTTGACTATCGCCGAAGCGGATCTTCTCGAAATCGGCCATGTGGACGTTCTTATACACGATCATGGAAAAGAGTCGATCCGCGTCGAGACCGCTGAGGCGCTTGTCCTCAGTGGAGCTCAGGAGCTTGCTGGCGAACACGTCGTATTCGTTGCGCATATTGTGGATGAGGCGCATATCTGCAACGTGCCGCGCAGCCAGGTTGATTAGGTCTCGGGAGACGCCGGTGCCCTTCATGTCATCTGCCATGAGGTCGCGGGCATTTCGGTGGGTGATGAACGGTACAACGGGTACGACCAGGTCGAAAAACTTCGTCCGGTTGGCCCGCTCGATTTCTTCCCTCGCTTCGTCCGCTTGACCTTCGTCCCCGGAGCTTTCACCGATCTTCTCGAAGACACTGTCCCGCAAAGCGTAGATGAACTTCAGCGGCCGCCGGCGTTTGACCTGCTTTGCGCCGTTAAGGAGAGTGTTCAGCGCCTTGAGTGCTTCGAAGATATGCACATCGTTGAACCTGTCGATGTCCTCGAAGACCACGATGTCTCGCTTGCTCACCTCGAAGTAATAGACGATCTCATCGAGGTACTGGTCAAAATAGCTGGATGATTGAGACGACAGAGAGACCGTGGCCGGCCCTGCGGTGAACTTATCGAGGAACACCCTGTTGTGGGTGAGCCAACGGATGACTACCACCGACCCGGACAGGAGGAGGAAGAGCATGCCATGGGCGAGCCACAGCAGGGCAGTGTCGGCGCCCGCTATTGTCATGAACGGTTTGTCGAGGCCGGTCAGGAACAGCACACCCAGAGCAAGTAACCCGACCGTCAGCCCGAACACTACTTGCCGTCCCCACTGGAAACGGGTGATACGGCGGAATCTCGACCCCCGGGTCCTGGACGGATCCTCCTTGTAGAGGATCTGCTTCACGATCTCCTTCTCGATCCGATTTGTCGGCGTTGCGTCCGCTGTTTTCGCAGCATCAGCCGCCGGCGCTCCAGCGGGTTCGTTACCGGGCTCCTTGACAGGTACCTTGCCAACCGTGGAGAACGAAAGTTCGACAACCCGTTTCGGGTATTTTCTGGCAATCTCTCCCAAGATGCTGCTCTTTCCAGTACCGTATGGGCCGGTCAAAGCGATGTTCCGCACCGCGGGCATTTTCTCGATCGCATCGACCAGCAGATCGACATACAGCTTGTGCTGGTCCTCAAACTCCGGAGCTAGACTCCGCAGTGCTAGCGTCCCATCCGCAAAGGTTTCACGATTCAATTAAATTCCTTCCCCATTCATGGCTGATGCTACCCGGGGGTCACGACATACAGCATGAAGAAGTGGCGGACGAGCGGACACGGATCAGGACGGATCGAATGTCTTGCTGCAGGACATTGGCGCCCACGAGTTCCTGCATGCGCTGACGAGCTCGGTCCAAAGCTGTCGTTCCTTTACCGCAGCGCCGTCAGGCTCAGCTCGGGCCGCACGCTTTCGGCACGTTCAGCCATCCGCGCGGATCGCCACCCTCGACGAATACGACCGCGAACTCATCACCGAGCGGGTCAACGCTGGCGTCGGGCAGTGAAACAGATCGGCCCGCCCTGTGGCCGGCGAGCCTCCGATCCGCTGGTCATCGCGGACAAACTGGCTATCGCGCAGGCCGCTCCGCTCGGATCCAGTTGTACGCCCGCTAGACCATTTCAGTCTTGCCCGCATCCCGATAAAGGCCGGTTATGTCCGTCCTTGACGCACCGTCAAGGGTGGGCCGAAGGCCCATCACGCAGTGACGCGGACGCGCCCTTGACTGAGCGGCGTGGACGGCGAGCATGAGAGGCCGGGATGCGATCCCAACCCAAGGAGGTCTGTTCATACAGCTAAACGTCGATGACGCGCGTACGCGGGGACGCCGTTCATGGTGGTGGTCTCCCAACCGGGCATCTATGTCCGCATCAATGGCGCGCCCATCGGGTCGGCCGCGAGCGGTGCCGACTAGACGCTAGGGATTACCTGGCCCGTCTGAGAGCGTGTCTGTGCGTCGAGCCATGCCTCTACATCGCTGGCGCGATAGCGGACGCCGCTGCCTAATTTCACGAACTTAGGGCCCATCCCTCTATAGCGCCATTGCGCCAACGCGGGCGCCGTCTTGTGAAGCTTGGCTGCCAGCTCTGCCGGGGTCAGCAATTCCGATTCCATGAAGCCTCATTCCTTCCGTGAACGCCTCGTCATATTAGATGCAAAGTTGCTAATTACGCTTGTTGTCTATATGGCGTGTATCGTTTCTTATATGGTACATAGCGGAGAGCGGCTGCGAGGACATGACATTGGTCCAACCGGCAAGACCGTCGCTCGGAACCTGAAGCGTTTGCGGGGGAATGTCACCCTGCGGGAGCTTCAGCAAAGGCTTAGGGGCGTCGGGCACGAAATTTCCGCGAGCGGAATACAGAAGATCGAGGCCGGCGTTAGGCGGGTTGATGTTGATGATCTCGTGGCCCTGGCGGTAGTCCTCGGCGTGAACCCAAATGCACTGTTGTTTCCCAAGTCGCTCGACGAGCCGGTGGCCGTCACCGGAGCTGACCCGGCTGGCCTAGTACGGGTTTGGGAATGGGCGGATGGCATAACACCGATCGACGGCGACGTGGGCAGTGATGACTACATACGGGGGCTGCGCCCCGACTTCATCCCGGCCGGGAATACCAAAATTGGTCCCGTGACATTCGATGACCTCAATTTACGAGTGGACGAGCTCAGCGCGATTATCAAGACCCTGGTTGATCAGAACGCAGCGAAAGAACAATCCGGCGATGGCAACGATTGAACCCTATGAGACACGGGCCGGGCGCCGGTATCAGGTCCGCTACCGGAAACCTGGCCGGGTACAGACCAAGAAACGTGGATTCAGGACAAAGAGGGATGCCGAGCTCTTCCTCGCCAGCGTTGAGGTTTCCAAGGCCCGCGGGGAGTTCATAGATGCGGCAGCCGCCAAGGCCCTGATCGGTCCGCTTGGGGAAGCGTGGTTGTCACGGCAGACCCATTTGAAGCCATCTTCATTCCGGCCGGTGGAGTCGGCTTGGCGTAATCATGTGCTGCCGGTATGGGGCGGTACGGCAGTTTCTGACATCCGAAAGACAGATGTGCAGCAGTGGGTCTCAGGCTTGACGACTGGGGACCAGAGCGCAGAACCGCCCCGGAAGCCTAAGGGTGCAACACTTGTAATCCGCGCCTACGGTGTTTTGGCCTCCATTTTGGATGACGCCGTGAGCGACCGTCGAACATTGAGTAATCCCGCACGTGGCGTAACGCTGCCACGCAAGGTCAAGAAGCCGCACGTCTACCTGAGTCACGAGCAAGTGCATGCACTCGCCGCGGCCAGTAAATATCCGACACTGGTTCTCGTGCTTGCCTACTGCGGGTTGCGGTGGGGAGAGGCGACTGGACTGCGAGTCAAGCATCTGGACATGTTGCGGCGGCGCTTCGTGATTGAGGAAAACGCGGTTCAGGTCGGTTCGGTGATCGAAGTAGGTACGCCCAAGAACCACAAGAAACGAACCGTGCCGTTCCCGCGATTCCTCGCTGAGCCCCTGGCTCAGCAGTGTGAGAACAAGGACAGAAACGATCTCGTGTTTCCCGGCGAGAATGGCCACCACCTCCGCCTCGCACGCGTGCACGATGACAACATGAGCTGGTTCGCAGGGGCCGTGAAGAGAGCGGGAGTGCCACGAATCACGCCTCACGATCTCAGGCATTCCGCCGCGAGCTTTGCCGTATCGGCCGGTGCGAACGTCAAAGCGGTGCAAAGAATGCTCGGTCACAGCTCGGCAGCCATGACCCTGGACATCTATGCGGACCTGTTTGATGGGGACTTGGACAGCGTCTCGGACGCCCTGGACCACGCAGTGTCCCTGGCGAATGTGCCCAAAATGTGCCCAAAACCCTGATTTCGGCAAAGCAAAAGGCCCCGGATTCCTTGTAAATAAAGGGATCCAGGGCCTTTCAACGTGGCGGGGGTATTACGAATTGGCCAGATCCCTTGTGGCGCAAGGGATCGTTGGCGACGCGGAAATGAGCCAGGCACAGGCTAAGCACCTGATTTAGCACACCGTGGGCGTCCCGTGCCAGGGTCCGGAAGGTGAGCAACCAATGCCGCGCAACGGTGATTGGCTACTCCTTTGAGCGGTCAGGGTGCAGAGTGTTACCACGACCGAGGAAGGCACCTTAGAGAATCTCCGGACCCGACCCTGGTCCCGCTTCCTGCAACGGGTAGTCCGGCAGACGCCTTCCATCGACACGTGAAACAAAATAGGTTCGCACTGTGGGCTCAGTGCCGACACCTGGATAGTCGTCGGACGAGGATGGCGTCAACAGGAGCCTCCAAACGCCAGTCTTCTCCGGTACGGGTTCAACAAGAGTGCCGCCGAATCCCACCCGGGTTAGGTCAACAGCGCCGGTGTCCATCGGATGGACAGTCGTTACTTCGAACGAGAAATGCCGACTCTCTGCGCCTTGCTGGCGTTCCTGGTAGATGTCCGCCCATTCATCAAGCGAGAGTTGAACTGAGTAGGTGTATTCATCGAGACCTTGGCCCTGGGGGAGGTCAGCCCCGCTGAGTGTTTCGTCGCCGTTCGTGATCGGGTGATTGAATCGAAGGTGCGCCATGCCAGGTCCCTCGTTCCAGATGGAGACGCTGACCTGTATCAAAATCTGTTTCTTTCCGTCCGCGGGAAGATTGAATTCCAAGCCGGAGGGCACGCTCCAGTTCGGGCTATCTAGGAATTCGCCGGGAAACTGCGGCTGCCAGATGATCGATTTGTCGGCGATGACTCTGACGCTCGGCATCGTGGCATCAACGCGATTTTTCACCGTCTCGGCCGCGATGAACAGCGTTTGACGTTGTTGAGATCTTGTCAATGCCAGAGCCTCGTTCGCGGCATCCGCTGAATGCTGGCCCGCGGATGCAGCCTTCGCCGTTTCTTTGGTTTGAAAGTATATGAAAACCGCTGTGATGGCCGTCACTATTGCGGCCAAGCCTGTAGCAAGAGACCCGACCGCGGTCCAGCCCCACTCCCACGGAGAGTTGACAGCTGTTGAATCCAAGGGCAGATGGGCTAACAAGCCTGCTGGAGAGATCACGGCGCAAGTCTATGCAGAAGTCTGACATCGGAAAGGAAGGTTATGGTGTCGCAGCCGGGGATAGGCCCCACCCAGCCTCCAACGTACGCACAGTGCACTTCCGATGCGCCCTGTGATCGTGCAACCGAGGCTGCGCGCGCAAGGCCGAATGGCCCAGCGATTGCGCCGGCCACAAGGAGGACTGATGCACCGTCCTGTCGACGTGAGGTGTCAACTACATGGCAGTCGCCGACGACAGTGGCGGTTCCAACGATTCTCTCACCCGCGGAATCGGACGCGACGAGGCCCCAACCATTTTGGCTGGATAGTCGAGCGGCGTGCTCCGCAGCCGCCAGGAGGCGCTCACCGCCAAAGGAACCGGCGTGGCATTGGGCGGCGAATAGCAGCCCGACGACGTTTGAGGCCGCTGCTTCGCGCGGACTCATCAGACTATTTTGGTCGCCTACGCAACGAAACGACGGGATATCAGTCAATACGGCGCCCTTCACCTATCGGCCAGGAGCCCACATAATGCTGCCGCAGCCGCGGGAAGAAGTTGCCGCTTCCCAACGAAGGCCGCGGCATCGACTTCGACGTCAGCTTTCTTGGCTCCGTAGGCTGCACCGCACTCCTTGCCCGTCCGAACTCGTGTCTTGACGACCAGCGTCCGCGCAGCCGCAGCGATCGCCCCCTCCGACATAAGCCGGAAGCGCGGGCCATCCTGGTTGCTTGCTTTTGGGGGTCGGTCGGCGCGACGAACGACGACGATGTCTGGCCTCAGTGACTCAAGGCGCCCGGTGACGGCAACGCTGAGTTCTTTCAACTGTTCTGCGAGGTCTACGCTGGTCACCGCAACCTCGAAGAAATCGACAAAAGTCACTTCGGGAAGCGATGGTACTTGATCCTCAGCCAAGTCGTCTCCAAGTAGTACGGCCCGGATTGTGGGTTTCTTAGAGGTAGGAATGTCCACACAGAGACCGAGAGCGCGCATGTCTGATTGTCCCCTATCTTGATACTTGTGACTTCACCGACGACTGCAGCAAACTCACTTCCTCCTGGCTTCATATTGGCATCCCGTTACGAGATCGTCATGCCGCTTGGCAGCGGCGGGCAAGGCGTCGTATATGAGGTGTTCGATCACCACATGAAGCAGAATAGCGCGCTCAAGATCCTTACCGACGTCACGCCCCACGAGATCTGGAAAGAGGCCGAACTTCTAAGCCGCCTGAGCGGAAAATTCCTGCTACCCGTCCGCAATGCGGACCTGATCAGCGGCGTTCCCTATGTCGTGACTGAGATAGCGCGCCACGGAACAACAGAGGATTCGCTCAAGGGGATTGAGGTTGCCTCGGCGAAGGCTGTCGGTTGGGTGATACATGCTTGTCGTGGAATTGCCCGCATGCACGACAGCGGTCTCGTTCACAACGACATAAAGCCCGGGAACCTCTTCTTGGACTCGCATGGGGACGCACTCCTCGGCGACCTGGGCTACGCGTCCCAACTCCGCCCAAGCGGTTTCGCTCCTCTCACGGGCGGCACGCCGGCAACCATGCCACCGGAGACGGCCGCTGTCATCCTTAGCGGCAATTGGGCGGATCCGTGCTCTGTGGCCAGCGACGTCTACGGGCTGGGCGCAACCCTATACTGGCTCCTTACGGGACGTCCCCCGTACATTGGGCCGACGCCTCGCGACGTGCTCGATCAGGTCCTTGCCGGTCCACCGCTGAGATTGCAAACGACTGCCCCTCATGTGCCGCAGGGGGTGAGGGGGGTTGTCGAGAAAGCGATGTCTCGCAACGCCGCCGATCGATTCCAGACCGCCTCTGAGCTGGACTATGCTCTTGCCCGTCTAACTCAGACCGGGCGGCTCTGGACACGAATATCACCGCACCCGGGGCATTTTGATTGTTTTGAGGGGAATAAAGGGGGCTCAGCTTTGGCGGTCTGCACAGCCCACACGGGAGTCGAGACACAGCACGAGATAGTCGTCAGGCACCAGAAGAGCGGTCGGATAGCGTCGGCGCCCGTGCGGGCTCCGCTATCGGCGCTGCCTCAGCGCCTGCGTGCGATCTTCCGCCTCCACTCGTAGCCACCTCCCCGCAGTCACGACAGCTAGCGGGAACGGGCCGTGCACTTTGGGGTCCGCAGCTAAGGATATTTGGATTCACGCCAAAGCAGTCGTGCCACCGAACGGTTGTAGCAGTGCCTGCCCGCCGAACGACTGGCGTCAAGCCGAATGCATCGAAGTCCACCGGCTGTCGATCCGTCCGTCCCAGCCAGCTGACTCGGCTGTGAATGTGTGAATGGAGAGTTCTCGGGGTCTATTACGTTTTCGAGGGGCAGTCCTGCCTACCACTCCCACGGGTGTGGGCAAGTCCGCTGCAAAAACAACAAATCAGCGCGAGGTAGCGGGTCGCCGGGCCGCGTTGCTTAGGGGGACGAACTGGACCTGCGCCGGCGGTTGCATAAATTCATGAAGTCCCAGTTGAGGTTCCACGGTGTCAGCAGCACTTGGGCCTCGACATTGCAGGATCGGGCGGCGAACGTCAAGGCGGTCGTATGCGGCGAAAGCTGTAAGGTATCCATGGACCAAATCTGAAGGAGTTGCCATGCTGGTGTTCTCAAGTTGAGCGAATGCATCCAACTAAGGGAAGTAGCGTCCGTCTTCTCCTCGCCCACGTACCGTGCTCTCGCTCAGGCACAATGGACTCCGGCACTGTCGCGGCTCGCAGCTTTACGCGCAGTGGACGGCGTGACCGCCAGCACTCTACTTGGAGAGGCTTTCGAGATGGCATATGCCCAGCTCGTTTGCGACTACCGGGTGGAGTATGTGTATAAGAACACCATCGCGTCGAGCATGGTGTTCGGCCGGCACAGTCCCGACACGGCGTCGGCCGTTCTGGAACTGGCCGCCGGCGATTCTATTGCCGACATAGTCGTTCTAAACGGAGCATCAACAGCCTACGAAATTAAAACTGATCTAGATCAATTTTCTCGTCTTTCCCAGCAGGTCGCTGACTACGCCAGATGTTTCGACAAGGTCGTCGTGGTGACCTCACGCGCCAGGGCGGAGGCTGCGCTCGACCTCGTCCCGTCAGCTCATGGCGTTATCGGCATAGATCGGCGAGGAAGGATGCGCACGTATCGTGAGCCGACGGTTGATGAATCGCGTCTGGATCCGCGACTGATGTTTCGAATGCTTCGGCGCGAGGAGTACCTTGCCATACTCAAGCGCACCGTCGGCTTCGGGGTGGATGCCAGAGAAGGGGACGGCTGGATCGAGGCGCGTGCCGCTTTTGCGGCACTTCCGCCGAACATAGTCCGGCATGAGGTGTTGGGGGAACTACGAAGACGGGGAATGGCAATTGCCAAGGTTAATCCGTCAATTCGGCTTCTACCAAAGAGTGTCCGGGCGTTGGCCTACTCAAGCAGACTGTCTCGGGTCGGCTTCCGTCGATTGATGACTAGGCTGAACCAGCCCGTGTCGTCATTGGCTGCGTTGTGATTCTTTCGGCATAATGATTTCGTGGGTGCCGAGATCCACGAAATTTGGGGGAGAAATGTATTTTCCGTACTTCTACGGTCGCGGAGCGGAACTGCTGGCACTGAGGGATGTCGCTGGGACGCTGGCATCGAGTCCAGGCGGCGGCCAGAAGGTTTTCCCGATCATCGAATCGCTCCAAGCCAATGCTGGACCCCTAAAAAAGGCTTTGGACGCACTTCGAGCGGCCGGTATGAAGGTTTTCGTGATCACCAATCCCTGCCACGAGGAGCTCGCAAGTGCGACAAACAACGCGGCATGGATGTTAGCGCTCAGCGCAGACCTCGCTGACCCTCTTGTCGTTCTGCCGACGTTTATGGTGACTGCCAACACGCAAAGGTCTGAGCTCAGGGCATTCCTCACCCAGTACCCGATTCAAGACATCGGCATCGTTCTCCGACGAGACTCAATCAATCCTAACGATTTGCAGAAAGAGCTCGGATCCCGCAAGGCTCTGGTATTCCTGCACCGCGCGTGCGATCCCTCTCAATATGAAGCAGTACTGCCTGCGTCGGCATGCGTGAGAGTCTCCGAGAGCTTTGTCCCTGAGGAACGCAACGCTGACTACGGCCCTGCCGAGCTCTTCAGCGACGAGGTTTCGACCTTTTTGGCCAAGGGGCACCCGGGGTTCTCGGATTTCACTCTGCTCCCCAAAGGAATTCCGAAACTGTCGAAAGGTGGGCTCGCGTCCGCCGTTGCCATACACCTCTCATTCATAAACCCGTCGACCAACCATATTTGGGTCCATCACTACGTTTCGGACACGACGCAGCGCTCTGAGGGCAGCATCGGAAGTAAATTCCTCGAAGCCCTCGACAAACTCGACGGCGATCTCACACGTAATCCTGGAAAATACGTTCCCACTTTCGGCATCGGTGCGTTGAAAGCATTCCAAGCGATGAGGAAAGAGACGAACCTTGCCACCAGCAAGCGCCATCAGATCACTCATCACCTTGAAACCGTGCACTCCATTCTCTAGACTTCGATCGGCCGTCAGCGAGGACATGGTAGCGATGAGCGGCCCTTTTGTTGATGGGATGGTCACTGTGTCGAGGAGCTAGAGAATATGCCCTTTCGAAGCCGGCGGTGCTCTTAATGCGCGACCGATGCGATCCGGTGCCGACATCATCAGTCGATCCCACGATGGTTCGGCGGCG
Source organism: Arthrobacter sp. efr-133-R2A-120 (assembly GCF_030209835.1). Classification (GTDB taxonomy): domain Bacteria; phylum Actinomycetota; class Actinomycetes; order Actinomycetales; family Micrococcaceae; genus Arthrobacter. The sequence goes on from NZ_JARVRF010000024.1 coordinate 129,628, forward strand.
GATGGAGCGTTGGATTAGAACTCGCACGGCGGTGCTCAGTAGGCGTGCGGCCGAGCCGAGATGTTCGACGGCCGTGACTATATCAAACCGTGCTGTGTCCCGCACGGCGCCCAGCACTATCCGATCGGGATAGTCGTCCGCGGCTAGCGCGAAACAGGACATATGGGCGTTTAGGAACGCTATTTTGAGCGGAGGTTTTGAGACCCCGTTTCAGAACCGGGGCAGGGTCCGCTATTTGCCTCTACCGCCGGTCTCGGCGGAGCACCACGATCAAGGCAGCGAAGGCCGCCGAGTACGCCGCCATGATGCCTACCAACGTCACGATGGTCCAAAGGCGTTCCCAGCTCTCCTTGTTTACCGAAGTAATCGTGGCAACTGTGGCAAGGATCGCGAGCGGGATGAGGCAAATCAGCCGCAGGACGAGAGCCACAGCACGTGTGGTCCCGGCTGGCTGCTCATCCAGGGTCGGCTTGGAGACAGAATCTGCAGCCTTTGTCGTCATTTCTGTGTCCCCATCACTCATAGAAGCCTACCGGTCTGGTTGCGTCTACTGCCTGGACGATGCCGCGTCCGAAAACGAAACTAGCCGCAGCGTCCGTTCCCGTGGCGGCCACAACCAGACCTGAATTCCACGGTGTCCCTCCCTGAACTAGGACCGCCCGTCGGTGGCTCATATGGACTTGCCACAGGGGGACCTGTCACTGATTGCGATGACGGCGTGGCGCTAGTGGGCGGAAGTCTGAAAGAAGGGTCATGAGGCGGTTCGATTCATCAAGTAGCGCCCGTCTTGGGTAGGCAGCAGTCCGCGTCACGGGTAGCCGGGAGGCTAGAATTTCGAGTCAGCTCGGCGCCCTAACCCCCGTCACCCGGGGCCCCGTCTCGTGGGTTCCCCGAGGCCTACTTGAGCTCACGGTGGTCCAAGGCTTCATTGCCGGGGTAACTGGGACCGGGCTCGCGCTCAGCGGCCGCGCACACCGCTCTCGAATACCAGGCTAAACCAGACGCAAACAGCAAACAGCAAACAGCAAACAGCAAACAGCAAATGGCACTGGCGGCTGTCGTGGTCCCGGGCATAATGCCCTCGCGCCTGCACTCGTTGATCCTACCCACCCGAATAGCTTGAAGAGATCCCTTGCTGCCTTGACGACCCGAGTTGCGCAGCACCTTCCCCGACTGCCGAAGCTTGCCGCCGCTACAGGGAGAGTGCAAAGTCGAATCAGTTAAGAAAGTTCGGGAGAAGAATCCCTAAATTTCTTAACTGAAATAGGCAATCCTCTCTCTATTCCATTCCTCGCGGGTTCTCGGGATTGGTGGAGGCGGGGGGACGGTATGAGGCCACCAAGAAGCCACCGGTCGGATTGGCGCATTTGAGCAACCGTGCCAGCGGCGCTGGATCGGAGTCCAGATAAAATCCCCTTCACCGCTCGGCACCGGGACGCTCACGATACGAATCGGCTCCTCCTTCAACTCCGGGATGAAGAGCTTGGACCCAAGCCGGCTGGCCGGGTTTTCCACCAGGTGTCTGTGTGCGTTGCCCGCGATGGCCCGGTTTAGTTCAAGAGTCTCGTAGGCGGATAGTCGGAACTTTCTTCCCGCAGGCATGTTGGACCGGAACAAGGCCAGCACTTGGGTGGGGCCGAACGGAAAAACGATGATCGGTGCTCCATACACGCCGCCCCCATTCGGCGTAGACACACCCATATGTTCGTACAGTTCCACGATGGGCTCATCGCATGTCATCAGAGGCTTTGCCGTCTCGAACAGGAGGAACTGCCGCGTGGAAAGCGTCTCGGCCAATCCGCGCGCAGACCGAATCGACATGTCCATTTCCAGACCGGCGTCCAGGGGGACGCTCGACGGGTCGGCGTTGACTTTGTCGAAATAGTCCCTCAATTCGGCGACACGTTCTGGTGTCGCGTCTTCACCCATACGAGTCAAAAGGGCTTCAATGGCTCCGGGCCTGTCGAGTTCCCAAAGCTGGTACTGCCCAGGCCCGCTCATCCAACGCCCCTTGTAACGGAACGCACGGGATCGTGTTATCTGCACACCAAGGAAGACCAGAAGATCATTCCACTGTGTGTCATCAAGGCTCTCTAACCCTCCTGAGTCGATCGCTCGGAACACTGCGGCAGCCTTGGATTCCATCTTGGAAAGCCATACCTCCCACACGACAGGAGACCCGTCCTTGACGGTCCCTTCGGGCACCCGGTAGTAGTCGGTCTCGACCAGGGCATTATTCGGCGCGACCACGTAGCTCTTTTGTTTCGAGTTGAGGTCCGTGACTCTGACCCGGTTGTCCTCGGCCCAACGGTCCAGATAGAACCTTGGCACCAGGTGGTGTCTTCGCGGTTCCGTACCATTCGCCGTCATGACCCGAGAGTTGTTGAGAATCTGTTTCAGTTCCGGGCTGATTTCGGCACCGGAACTGGCGCCGGGTGAGCGGCTATTCCCAATGGCGATCGGCCTTTTGCGTTTGCGGTTCGTCCGGCCCATGGATCCCCCATATTCGAGTCCTGTCGTCAGGCTGCTCACAGCCAGTCTAGATGGGGCAACGGGGGAGGAGACGAGCACGTGGTAAGGCTGGAGGAACGGCGGGGATGCCGACCGGCGCGGTGCATGCGACCCCGGGCAGGCGCGGCGCACGATTCCTCGCGAAGGATCGTACTTAGGGCCGGTTTCGATGAAAATTACCGCACACACCTTTGCCAAACGACATGCTGGCGTGCACGCTTGCGGGAGCTGGTTCGGTTAGACTCATGCAAATTAGCCCGGCCCGCAGGTGCAGGCCTTAAAGGAGCTGGTGTGGAGCATCTTTCCAGAGACGAGCACAAAGTTGTTCGCGATCCGATCCACGGGTACGTCCGGATCCCGGAAGAATTGGTGCCGGTCGTGCAGACCCTTCAGATACAGCGACTGCGCAACATCAGTCAAACGGCAAATGTCAGAGTTCCTTACCCGTCCCTGAACGGTTCTCGGTTCGAGCACGCGCTCGGCACGATGCACTTGGCAATGCTCGCGTGGTCGGCGGCATGGGGAAACATTGTTCCCAAAGCCGGATCCAATGACGAACCCGGTGACACCCGACTGAATTTCATGAAAGACGTTTACGCTGAGCTGCTGCTAAACAGGCCCAAGGTCGACCACTACACAGCCAAGTTCTTACCGGAAGCGAACGCCAGCGAACAAGAGAAGCGCAAAGCCCGAGATATATTTTTCGGGGAATTCCCGACGATCATTCGCAATGTAATAGGGCTGATGGGCCTGCTGCACGACGTTGGGCACCCGCCGTACTCCCACCTGCTCGAGAATCTGTACTACAGGCATGCGAGCGTGGTCATCTCTCCGACGACCCAGCAGGGTTTTCAGGAGTACAAGGAAGGCGTCGGAGACGGTCAGCACCCTCAGTTCCATGAGTTTGCCAGCAAGCTCATACTTGACGAAATGATTACCCACGACCCGGGAGCCTTTTCCAAGGTTTCCGTCTACCTCCTTCAGAGAGTTTTCTCCTCAAGAGGTGATTCGGACTGGAGTTCGTGTCTGCACGGACTGATTGACAGCCAGTTCGACGTGGATCGGCTGGACTACATCATTCGGGATGGTGCGCGGGCTGGGACTGACTTCTGGACGGTCGACAAGGACAGGCTTCTGGAAAGCCTGGAAATTCACGACCTGGGTCAGTCGGACGAGGGCGTATCTTGTTGGGAATTAGGGCTGAACACTCGGGCGGTGTCCGCCGTGGAATCGCTTCTATTCCAGCGGATGCAATACTACCGATGGGTCATCTTCCATCCCAAGGCATTGCTTGCAGACACCTGCCTAAAGCGGGCGTTCGACCTTCTCGTCCGCACGTGGAAGCGCGAGCTGGACGGTGATCTTAGTACTAGCCTGGATTACGTGAGTAACTGGAAATCGCCAGGACCCATGGGGAGCCCCGAGTCCTTCTCCGCTGATGATTCGCGCGTGATCGAGCTGCTTCGTCGGCGCAGAAGCCGGACGGCCAACGACATTCACGACAACGACAGCGTTTCGTTCAACACGTACCTGCGCATAGCCGACGAGTCTTCCGCTCGCTATAGCGCCGCCTGGAAGAATCATGGAGAATTCGTACGGGCTCTGAAACGAAGAGCACTAGAGTTGTTGCCGGACCAAGAAGGACCTGTGAGCGCGGATGACCTTCTCGAAGCTTTCCAGATCCGATATGAGATCCTCCAGAAGGTTGGCCTTGGCGACAGCAACGCCGGAGGGGTCGTAGCTCTTGAGCACGAGGAGCTTTTGGAACACGAGCTGAACCGGCATCACGGGGTGGTTGAGGGCGTCTCCGGAATCTGGATTGTGGCTGAGCGGTTGGGGTTCTCTGCTGTAAAGGGAGCGTATGCAAAGCTCTGGGATCGGGAAAGAGGAGTCAAAATCCCTTTCCAAGACCTGTCGCCGGTTTATGAGGCCCTCGTGTCGTCCCACCAGAAGCGTCCTGCAGTGTGGGTTTTCTTCATCCCGAGGGATCACCGTGCGCAACTTCCCAGTTCGGAATCTGTCGCTGACGTAGTGCTCGACTATTTGTTTAGAATCGCAAAAATAGAAGAAGGGGTTGTTAGATAATGGCAAATGCCTTGATGGAACGAGTGCACGACGCGCCCAAGACACTGCTGGAGATCGGCATAGAGTACGACCGGCTCACCAAGGGGCTCATCGCCAAGTTAATTCTTGACGCCGGTGAAGCCGGAATTGATAGAACCGAACTGTTCACCCAAGTCCGACGGGCAGCGGCAGAAGAATTTCCGCAATTCCACTATGACGCCGACAGTTTCGAGCTCGACCTCGGTGGCGTGCAGCGGAAGCATCTGGGGCTATACGAATCCATGGGACGGATCTTCATTGTTCAATAGGTAAGTCCGCGCGGAATTTCCGCGGCTGAGCCACCAGCTATCGTTCCGCGGCGTTTCGCTCTTCGGGAGCGGCCAATCAAGTTTCTGCGTGTCGTTCCGAGGTTAGATTATTTCCGGGGAACCTTGCCCGGTTCAGTACCGTCTGGCAGGATAAGCGGAACAAGAACTAAGGAGCACCGATGCCACAATCGAAACCTCAACCCTGGATATCGATCTTTTCAGGTGCGGATCAGCGTTCTCTGCAATTGGACAGAACTGGATACCAGCGAAAACCGAATGGCAGCCAGGATCAGGGTCAAAAGGATGAAAACGATTAATGATCCGTGGCTTCGTTGGCTTCGACCCAGCCTCTGTTGAACTAACGGCCAGAAACGGCGAAGGTAGTCGGGGGAAGTCCGGAAGCTGGGTTGAATATTACGATCATCCGGCCCTCACTGTAGTCGCAGAGAGGGCCGGATTCCTTTTAAGACTATTGGTGGTCCGCCATCACAGTGGATCTGCGTCCCTGAGTACAAGTGGTTACCTTACCCACCTTGCCAAGGCCCGTGCGGAGTTTACTGAGTACGTAAGCATCGTTGTGGAGCGTGACGGGGCTGTCACGCTGGAGACTGGTCCACTTGCCCTCGTGCCAGTCTACGTTGCGCTTGATGCGCGGGGTGTCCACTTTAGCTGGATGCTGGAAGATCTGGTCACCGCCGGCCTTTCGGGGAAGGTCGACGTGGAACGTGCCAAGGCCTACATTGCGGGCAAACAGAGATATGAAAGCTCGACAATTTTTCAAAATATCAAACTACTCTCGGAGCGCTCCTCTGTTCGGGCGACCCCAAGCGGAATGCAGCAATTCCTGCCCGACGACGCACTCTCGCTGGAACCCCGGGACGTGGTGGCGGAAGCCGATGTCTGCGGAGCATATATCAGTCTCTTCGGCGCCGTTCTCGCCAGTCAGTTCCGCGAGAACGCAGCCATTTGCCTGGAACTGAGTGGCGGTTTCGACTCGTCGAACGTTGCCTTGGCTACTGCACAGGCAGGATTGAGTGGATTGCGAAGCTACGGACTCATATTTCCGGGTGACGCCGGCAAGCACCAGTCCGCTCGAAGGGACGCCGTCATCAGAGAACTGGGCGCCACTGACAGCGCCACGCCCGTCGAAGGTGAACACTTCCTGGACTCTTGGCTGACAGGAAGCCAATGGGTAAACCCCTACGAGGAGATTTACCGGCAACTTGTTGAAACCGGTCTCGAAGCCGCGGATCTGGGCCCTTCTGCCGTCATGCTGACCGGCATTGGCGGCGATGAGGCCCTCTTGCCGCGTGTTCGTCAAAGGCCCTACCAATCAGCCGAATCGGCGGAGGCGCCACCGCCGCAGAGACCGCCGAAGGCCGCCGTGCCGGAGACAGCACTGCTTGCGGCCAACGCTCGTGCACCCATGTTCATGTCGCGCGGAGTGTGGCCGAGTAATCCGTACTGTTCCCGAGAAATGATCGAATTCTCCGAACGGCTACCCGATGTCTGGAAGCAATCTCGCTTCATCCAGCGAAAAGCTTTGGAAAGATGGGGCCTCGAAAGCTCAACCTTGGAACGACCCGTACCAGAGAATTTTGAGTCCGTGCTGCGTGCTGAGATAGCGCGGGTTCAACCGCTAGTACCCAAATTGCCGGAACCGACGACCGTAGGCCTCGGGATTTGCAGCAAGGCGGAATGGGACAGATTGGTCCGTCCCAGTCTCGCGACCGAGGACCTCCAGACACTCAACCACGGGTTCCGGACACTAACGTTGGAGCTTTCGCTCCAGTCGGTCTATTGATCGCCCCGGATGACAAAGCGGACGTTGTTGCGCCCGCGACAGTGGACGGACCGGCACGTTCTCCTTGAAATGCCGCCTCCCATGACCTTGAACGACGCAGAGATATGGAAGCATGGGCGCTTCTACCTTCGGCAACTGACTGATTAGGATCGGCACTGGACGGCCCTGGTGTTCATGCTCGTCGCGCCGGAGATGACGGGCCAACGGCTTGGGCTTTGTGTGCTTGATTGCCAGGCGCTGCACGCTCAACACCATCTACTGCAACCACCCTTAGCACTCAATTGTGGGTAGCAAGCCACGAAGTGAGAGTCCACCCCCGGCATGGCCGCTCCCCTCATCCTGACTGTCGCGGGCGGCCTGAGGAGGAGGGCGCGCAGGCATTTCTGATGACCATTCTCATTAGGAAGGGCAATCTTGCAGGGCATCCTTTTCGCCTGGCCCTATCTGTCGGTCGAGATTCCCTAGAACCGGGATTCACACGGATATGGCCCGTTCGGGCGAGCTCCAACAGGTTCGGCAACGGTCGGTGCCGTTCGTGGCAGCAGTGCCTGCCTTCCGTCGTTCCGTACTCCCCGGGCTTTTGAAAACTGAGGCAACCTGAAAGCTATTGGGCCGACGGAGTACCCGGGGCGCGGCTCGAAATCGGCGGGATATTCGGACGGTTCCCGCGTAACCTTGCCTTCAGATCAACAGAGGTTATGAGGGTGGGGGCATGTACATAGAGTCTGTGACGCTGCGGAATTTTCGATCATTTGGTGAGCAGCGCACTCGGATCGATTTGCAACCGGATCTAACAGCGTTCATCGGAAACAACGGCACCGGGAAGACGGCGGTGTGTCAGGCCCTCCAGCGGGTATTCGGGATCAGCTCGGAAGAACGAACGGTGCGTCTCGACGACTTCCATATCGTTCCAGATGAGGAACAGGAAGTGATTTCTCGCAGTCTGTCGATTGAAGCGGTTCTGGCCTTCCCCGAGCTCATGAGCGAGGAATCGGATCCGGCAGCGGTCCCCGACTTCTTCCGGCAGATGGCTGCAGACGAAGATGGAACCTTGAAATGCAGGATCGTGCTGGAAGCTACTTGGGATGCGGATGGAACCCTCGATGGCGCAATCGAGAGCCGCGTATTCGCCGTTTTGACCTTAGCGCAGGACTACACGCGCGAGCAGTTAGTGCCCCTGTCGGCAGCAGAACGGTCGAGGATCCAGATGGTCTACGTACCGGCGTCGCGAGACGGGGCCCGGCAGGTAACTGCATTCTTGCGAGGCCGATTGTGGCGGGCCGCGCAGTGGTCCGATGAATTACGGACCCTCGTCAGCGACACCGCAAGTGCAATTGGATCGAAGTTTCATCACGAGAGACCGACACGGACAGTCGAGGGGGCCTTCGCCAAGCGCTGGAAGAGCTGCACGATGCCGGCATGCATGCCACGCCGCGCTTTCAACCGTTGGAACAGGACGTTGATCAGTTTCTGCGCAACGCCGAACTGGCGTTTGAACCGGACCACAGGAACGCGGCCCGGCCCGCCCGGCTACTTAGTGACGGCCAACGGTCTCTCCTTCATCTGGCGATGACCACCGCCTCTCTTGACATCGAAGGATCTCTGTTCGAGTCCGCGTCGGACGCGGGGTTCGACGTCGACGCGCTTTATCTGCCCGCGCTGACGATCCTTGCCGTCGAGGAGCCGGAAAACAATCTGGCCGCGTTCTACCTGTCGCGTATCATCGGGCAGCTTCTGGAACTCGGCCGCACACCCCGGGTGCAGGTGCTGTTGTCCAGTCATTCCGCCAGCTCGTTGAGCCGTATCGACCCGTCAAATGTCCGGTACTTTCGCCGCGACAGCATTCTCGGTTCCACGTCTGTACGCGCGATCACTCTGCCCGGCAACGAAGATGAGGCCGGAACTTACGTCAGGGAAGCGGTGCGTGCTCACCCGGAGCTGTACTTTGCACGCTTTGTCGTCCTGGGGGAGGGAGACTCCGAGCAGGTTGTCCTGCCCGCGATTGCTCAAGCGCTGGGAGTTGACCTGGATCCGTCATTTGTTGCGATGGTGCCGCTTGGAGGGCGGCACACCCAGCATTTCTGGCGCCTGCTCACCGACCTTGAGATTCCACACGCAACTCTTTTGGATTTCGACTACGGCCGGTCCGGCGGGGGTCCAGGGCGCCTGCGTAATGCCTGCGTCAACCTTACTGGGGTCGGGGTGGATGTCTTTGGATCATTGGAGGGATTCGGAGGCCCAAGTGATATTCACGACAGCCTGTCACTGAGCGAGCTGCGGCCCGTGAGGGACCGTTTACGCGAACTCGGTGTTTTCTTTTCGGCTCCGCTTGATCTGGACATGCTGATGCTGTGCCACTACAGGGACGCCTACACGAAACTGGACGAAGGCGCACACGGGCCTCAGGATTCCGATGCAACCCAAGCAGTGCTCGGCGTCGGAGGTACCGTTCGCGGCAAAAAGTACTGGGCTCCTTCCGATGCGGAGGAGCTCAAAAAGCGGCAGTCGGATCTGGGCTGGTACCGGTACCTGTTTACAAACCGGTCAAAGCCAGCGACCCATCTGTCGGCCCTGAGCCGGATGAACGACGGCGACCTGAGTTCTCCGCCCGGCGCATTGAAGGCGATAATCGAGTTCGTCGCCGCTGAGCTGCGATGAAGAAGGATCCCATGCGGTATGGGGGACGCCCCGCGAGTGCAGTGCCGCCCGACCTCTGGCGGCCCACGGATGTAGACGACCTCGAACCGGCCGCGTGGGCGGCGCTTAAATTCCCGGGATCCGCTGCCGTGTCTGCCGGCCCGGGCGCAGGCAAGACGGAATTTCTCGCACAGCGAGCCGCCTACCTCCTCCAAACCGGAACGTGTCAACGACCTCGGCGGATCCTGGCAATCTCCTATAAACGAGACTCCGCATCGAACCTTGCCCGCCGCGTGGCCGCGCGGGTGCCCGACGAAGCCCATCGCTTCGTGTCCATTACCTTCGACGCGTTTACCAAGGGCTTGGTCGACCGCTTCTCCCAGTCTTTGCCAGGTCCGTGGCGTTTCGACGACTACGAAATTGAGTTCCCGAAGGACAAAGAGATTCGCTCCTTCCTGACCACGCTCGCGTGGGACGCCTCGGGCCCCATGCGCTCCGAGCTGTTCGCCTTGCATGAAGGGCGATTCCTGTCTGACATCGTCGGCGCATGGTCACTCCCTACCGACCCCGGCAGTCCTCCCGCAACGGCCGCCGAATTCGCAGCATGGTCCTGGTGGAACGCACAATACCTACGCCCACCGAAACCAGAGGTTGACTTCACCATGCTGAATCGTCTCGCTGACTTGATTGTCAGGACCAACCCTGGCCTGCAGCGCGCGTTACGCGCGACCTACCCCTTCGTCTTTATCGACGAGTTCCAAGACACCACCAGCGCCCAAATCACCTTCCTGAAAACAACATTCGGGCACCCTGGGGTTGTCACCACGGCTGTCGGAGACAACAAACAGCGCATCATGCGATTCGCCGGAGCCCTCGAAGACGCGATGGCGAGGTATCGGTCCGACTTCAACGCCAAACAGTTCAACCTGGGGTGGAACTTCCGCTCATCCCCGGACCTCGTTGCAGTCCAACACCATGTGGCTACCCAACTCGAGCCGGCGATAGTGCAGGCCATCTCAAAAGCCAACGTTGAAGTCGGCCACGTGCCGCTCACTATCTGGACGTACAACGACGAGCGCCGCCAAGCACAACACATCGCAGACTGGGTCGCGCAAGACATCTCAACGGCGAACCGGGCGGCTTCCGACTTCGCCATAGTTGCCCGGCAAAAAGTCGCAGACCTCGAGCCGCTGCTTGCCAAGGAACTGGCGCGGCACGGCATCGCGCTGCGCAACGACGACACTTACTACGGAAAGTTGCGACTGCAGGACGTTCTGAAACACGACATTGCGCGCCTCGTCCTCGGGGTCCTCCGGCTCTCAGCCCAGGACCGCGGGCTTCCTACCATTTGGACTGACACTCACGCTTTGATCAGCCGGATACGCGGCGACGGTCACGACGCGCACTCGTCCCGCAGGGCTTCGGACCACCTTGCCGCATTCACCGCCCACCTGCGAGGCGCGCTCAAACAGCACTCCGTGGCGACAACCGACCCCCGTGAACTCGTGAACCTGGCCGCATCGATTGTCGATACCGACGAACTCGAAGGGTTTGCGCGGAGCCAGCATGCCGGTGACGAAGCGGAAGTGGTCTTATCCGCACTTGCACATCGTCTCGGCGCTGTCATGGCTGGTGAAACGAACTGGGGCCGCGTGTTCTCCGCAGTCAGCGCAGAAGACGCGGTGACACTCATGACCATCCACCGCAGCAAAGGGTTGGAATACCACACGGTAATAGTGCTCGGTCTCGACGACAGACAGTGGTGGTCATATCGGAAGGACGTGCGGGAGGCCATCTCAACCTTCTTTGTTGGCCTATCGAGAGCCGCGCACCGGCTGATCTTTACCTGCGCGACATCTCGGGCAAGAAACGGGGGTATCGGCGAGCTTTACAGACTCCTGGATGTAGCCGGGGCGGATGAAAAACACTGGACATAACCCGCACTGGGTTCCTGCGAGACCGAAATTTTCGCGGCCGGCAGCCGCTGCCGGGCCTTTCAAAACCGTCTCAATACCTTTCTCCCAGTTGTCATCGGGAGCGGAGTCCGGTGGTTGGAAGTCCAGGCCCGGACTGCGCTGAACACAGGCGAATCTCATTGGTGTAACTGTTGTGTGACCTGTACGATTTTCTTACTGAAAGACCGACGGCTCAGCTTAGACTGGCTGTACGGCCCGCCGATAAAGTCTTGTCCGGGCTGCGGTAAACCATCTATGGGGGACGGAGTTGGAGTGGTCACTGAGCCGTCAAATCTCAAAGCGTCTGCAATTCAAGAGTATGCATGCCAGGTTGGTGATGCATACCATGTTTACGATGAGCAGGGCTGTGCGGACCTGGATTTGCTTCTGCAGAAGCTCGGAGGGACAACTGAGTACGCATCGGATTCGGAATCTCTTCACGTCCGAAATGTGGGTGACTTTACCGTCTACCTCCCTCAGTTCACCTCGAATCGTCGCGATCGATTTACCAAGGCCCACGAACTCGGGCACTACTTCCTTCATTATCTTTACCCCAAACTGACTGGGGAATGCTCCTTTGCACGTGGAGATAGGAACCGGGCCGAAACGGAGGCCAACATTTTCGCGTCGGCCCTACTGATGCCCGCCGAACCCTTCCAAAGGGCGCACAAGGCATACAACGGCGATGCCTGGCACCTGGCCCTTCACTTTGACGTCTCGCCTGCGGCAGCCGCAGTTCGAGCCGAGGTCCTCGGTCTTTGATGGCGAAAAAACCCAAGCAGCACTCGCTGCTGTTCCTGTCCTGTGACCTGACCGGGTCAACGCACTTCAAACAGAACCAAGCCAAGAATGGGGTGCGGGGCAACGAAAGTCCGTGGCAAAAAACGTTCCTGCAGTTCTACCGGGAGTTCCCGCAAGAGCTTGCCCTGAAGCAGGTCGAGCTAGGGACTGAAGGGCTCCAGTTCGACCTGTGGAAGGCCGTCGGTGATGAGCTGATACTGACGTGTCCCGTGGTCAGCGAAAATGACATCTACAATGCCGTTCGAACGTGGATAGCAACAATCAAGGACTATGCCAACAACAGCCTCGCAGGGACTAGCCTCGGGACGAAAGGCGGGGCCTTTATCGCTACCTTCCCGGGCCCAGACAGCGAATCAAGCATCCCGAGGAACCCCAAGGACGAAACTTCGGGCGGCGACGTAGTCGAGCTCAACAAGGGGGCCCTTGCCGGCAACCGATCGCACAGCAAATATCTGTATGACTTCTTCGGCCCGAGCATAGATACCGGATTCAGGGTCTTGAGCAAGTGTTCTGCCAGGTACTTCACCGTCTCCGTTGAGGTGGCCTACGCCCTCGCTTGCGCGCACTTGTCTCCCCGTCCTGATAGAGATGAGTTCCTCAGTGAAGACCTCGTTCTCATCGGCGCCGAAGAACTCAAAGGAGTGTGGGGAGGGCAACCTTACCCGTTGTTTGCCATTGACTTGGATCACGGCTCCGACCTCAATAAGGCCTATTCCAAATTTGTAAGCAACGGTGCAGCCCCCGAAGACGTGATGGAGCTCTGCAGGGCCTGCTATTTAAGCGCTGGTTGGCCTTTCGTTTTGTACTTGCCTGATGCCAAGAACGATGCCTTCAAGACTCTGCCCGCAGATCCCTTGGCTGGGTACAAATCGGAGAGCACCGTCGGATCCGAGAGCGTACCAACGGACGCCCGAGACGCTCAGGATCTGCAAGAATCGGCACCTCTCGGCCAACACTGACGGTCTAAGTTTGATAAAACCATCGTGGACATAGAGATTTTGGCATACTTAACAAATCTTCGAGGGAAAACGGGTCTTCCGTAGGGAATTGGCATTTCGTCCCTGACCGAAATCTTTGCCGTGTCCCGTTCCAATGTGATTGGGAGTCACCGTGCGGCGGGTACGCCGGCTGGGAAATTCGTTCCGGGGATGCCAGCGCGACTACTTCTCCCATGGAGCAATCTTGGCCGGTCGGTCTCATGGCGACCTGGACCAGGCCGCGGTGTCTACTTTTGTGCCAAGTTCATCGTTGGGAATGGCAAGCAGGATCCATCGTCGCGTGTGGTCGTGCTCGCAGGCTTTCGAACTTCGCAATGAACGACTTCCACTAGCGGTCGCGTCGGTGTGAAGCACGGCCTGAACTGGCACCAACAGGAACTCCGAAGAAGTCCGGACTCTTTCGCCGGCATCTGCTTTCCCTCCAGCGGCTTCAGGGCCTTTCTGCATCCGAGGGCATCCACCCGGCGGTAACGATCGCGCGTGCGAGGTAGTGGTGTTTTTCGGGTTCGGGCATGCCGGCCTGCTAAGCGGCGTAAGCTGTGGCGTGGATGAGTGCACCGAGCAAATCCAGTTCATCAAGCTGGGGGTTCACGCTTGCCGAGGTGCTCGAGTCGAGCTGGCTCCCCGAGTACTTGATCTGCCCGGCTTGGATTCGACATAGTGCTGCCCCGCGGCCACCGGGTCCTCGAAGCCCTGTTCGGGCGTCCGTTGGGGGCTTGGAGCTGCCCAGTCGGCGCTGATCGCGGCGAGTGCTGTGTATTTTCCCGTTGATACCAAGGCATGTCATGGAGAGGGTCCGCCGCGGAGCGGGTCTCTTTTGAAACTTCGCGAAGCAGGTTGGTGAGCAGTTCCTCGTTGTCCAAGTGGGGGGAGGCGGCCATCCGTTCCTGGTACGAGGCGGCCCAGTCGAGCCGGGCGACCGGGAACGTCCTGTCAAGGGACACGGAATAGTAGTACAGAGGCCGGTCAGCTATTGGGGTGGGCGGTTCGGTCGCTGCCCGCCGCCGCGGTCTGATCACCATTGGATACCGGCCTCGGCTGTGAGTGCGGCGATGACTGCGGCAGGTTCATCAAGGTGGTCGACGGGGCGGCCGTATTCCGCGAACCACGTTGTTGGAGACGTCATCCAAAAGACGACGTCCTGGCCATCCCAGTCGTACTCGCTGGCGATCTTCTTCAATTCCTTCAAGAGTGGGCGCACTCTCATCGGCCCCTCACCGTCGGGTGAAGTTTCAAATAGAAATCCCGGATACAAGGTCAGGCCACGATGCCGGAGCCCGAAATCAAAGACGTCCGTGTCGTTCCCTGGCCCGAGGGCTGCGCGGGCTTCGCTCTCGGTGAGAAGCCCGAACTCCCGACCGATCTGCTTCACGAGGTTGATCGTGGCCTGAACCGCCCGAGCAAGCTGCGGCGAGACATCGCCGTCCACGCTCTCCAATGCGCGGAACAACGCGTCGATCGATTCCGCCGATCGGGCGTGCGCTGCGTCGCCGGTCTTGTGCTGGTCGGAAGGTCCTGCAGATGGGGCCATCGTCTGTTCCCTGTCATGCGCCAAAATGTGCCTTGCTACGCGACCATAGACCATCCGTTGGCGTGCGCAAAGCGCTGGAGATTGCGACTGACACGCCACTGCGGAGTCGTCTTGGCCGGGCTATTCCAAGGCTGCTACGCCATCTTGTGGCAGACCGATGGAGGGATAACAGTTCCGGATCCTTTCACCCCATTGGCGAGGAACTTCCGCGCAGCCTCCGCGAGTTGCATTGCACCGTTCCGGCGAACATGGACTTCCCCTGTAAAGGTGTTCGCCGACTACCTCGTTGGGTCTTCGTGGGCTCTGCTGAGCGTCAGTTGCCGCGGATGGGGAGAGGCTCGATGCGCAGCGGGGCTTTGCCTGGCCATACGAGCACGCCGTTGCCTTCGCGGGAGTTCTCCATGTCGAGAACGTCCACTCGGGTAATGCTTCCGTCAGGGTGGGGCAGCTGGTGGGTGCTTCGTTGGTGCCAGTGTCCGCAGAAGAGGTACGGCACGGCGAGTGCATCGACAACTTCGCCGATGAGGGTGCGGGTCCGTTCGGCCTTCGAGCTCAGGATCGGCCGAAGTTCGACATCGCCCTTGACGGCGATTCCTGCTGGTGCGTCGTGAGTGATGAGGATGTCGAGTGGTCCGCCGGTTATCAGCCTTTTTGCGTCTTCCGGTGTGGGTTCCTCATCGGCCCACCAGTCCTTGCCCTCGGTCCGGTGCTCGTAATCCACGCTGAAGGCCCCGCCCAAGGCGCCGATTACAAGACCCTCAACCTTCATTCGGCCGCCCCGTGGCAACACGCGGATGTTGGACCGCACGAACGCTGTCCCGGCCTCCCCGACGGGGAGCTTGGTCA
Source organism: Arthrobacter sp. efr-133-R2A-120 (assembly GCF_030209835.1). Classification (GTDB taxonomy): domain Bacteria; phylum Actinomycetota; class Actinomycetes; order Actinomycetales; family Micrococcaceae; genus Arthrobacter. The sequence continues at coordinate 145,083 of NZ_JARVRF010000024.1, forward strand.
GGGTCTCCCAATTGTCGTGGTTCCCGCCGGAGACGATGAGGGTGGCGCCCAGTCCGCGAAGGTGTTTGTTCAGTTTGTCCTCGTAGCGTCCGCGCTTCCGCCCGGGCCAGTCCAGGCCGAAGTCGCCAACGTGGAGCATTGTGGCTGCACCTTCACGGGCTGCGGACCGGATCGCGGTCACCGCCCACCCCGCGTTGCCGTGCCAGTCACCGAAAATTGCGATGGGTCTCGGATCCGACATTGAACCAGCATACGGACAACGGTTTGGATTCCCTTCAGGTGCGCCTAGGAGCTGGGACTGCATGGCTTCGGGGATTGCTCGCTGTCGCGGCGGCCTCTTGAAGGCAGGACCGGAGAGCAGCAAACCGCAAGAGGCCTAATCTCCAACCGATCCGGTGGAATGCGGTCTTGCTCAACTGTCGACCTGTCGGACTTCCCTCCATCCCGAGGCCACCGTTTGTGGACCCATGAGCACGATTACTTCCTCCGTTTCGATCTCTTACCTACGGAATAGTCTGAAGGACGTGGTTTCGCGAGCAGGCAAGGGCGAACGGATCCAAATCACGAAGAACGGCAAAGTCGTGGCGGTGCTAGTCGGACCTGCGGATTTTGAGTTGCTTCAACAGCTGGAGGTGGCGCGAGATGTCGCAGAATACCGTGCCGCCATGAGCGCAGACGACGGAGGACGTGTCGGACTCGAGCAGTTGCGCGCCGACCTTAAAGGGTGAATTTCCTTCCGTGTCGAGTTCACCAGTCCCGTTAGGAGACTATGGGGGATTGTTCCCGCCTCTAGCGGCGTCGTTCCGGACGCCTTCACAGAGACAGCTCCGGGCCCCTGATCTGCTTCAAGCCCACAACATGAGGGCGGCCATCCTCCCCAGACCTGGCTTCTGGGCGGAATCATCGGGCATCATCGAGAGCGGTGGGCATGAAAGCCACCCCCGCAGGGCTTTGCCTTGAGATAATCAACCGGGCCAGGCAGCCGGGGAGTCGAGGCAAAGATTGGCCCGAAATACTGTGCGCGATGCTCGGCTCCGGTGGATTCTGGGTTTGCACGTACGACCGGGCTCTGTGGCGGTCTTCGGTTGTCTCGCGAGGAAATCGATTGGGCTACCCTGCGGGAGTTCTGAAACCAAGGCATGATGACGGGCAGCGAACCGCACCTGATCGAAGGTCTTCGGCCTCAAGACGCCAATACGATGAAGAAGTTCGGCCCGGATTCTCGCGGGAAGGGCCGAGAAAGCCCGCCGCTGGCTAGGAACCTGTGCGGTGCTCATCTCGGCCCTGATGCCCTTAGTGGTCAGAATTATTGACCACTACTGGCGTTTGTGACGCTGCACATCCGAAGGGTTCGATTGGTTAGGAGGCCGGTCGGCCCTTCTGTGTCACATGCTAGACGGCGCGCAGCTTCTCGCCAAGCAGCGGGCCCGAGTCCAAGACCTAATACAAAGGGAGTTGCCACGCCATCGTGGCCGCCGGATGGACACTCCGACGGGGCAAGGTGCTGACTCGAACGGGCCTCTTTACATGCTCTCGAGATCTCGGGCATGGATCCAGATGCCCAGGCGGGAGAACTCAGCCGGGGTGCCGGACTTGATTCGGGCCAGCCACCGCTCGGTGGCGTTCGGCAGGATGGTGACAACCCACTCTTCCGCTAGCGGCTTTGGTTGTGTCCATAGAGGCTTGGGGATTCCGAGATGATCGCATTCGCGGCCAATGACCGCGGCTAGCAGTGTGTCCCACCGTAGGGATCCGGTGGAGCCGGGAGTTATCAGGAAATCCTCATAATTCGACGGTGTGGTCTGACGGAAGTCGGCGATGGCGGTGACCATGATCCGGAAAGCGAAATCAACGTCCCCGTTAGCCAGCTCACGGCTGATGATCGCTGCGGTCCTCCGCGAGCTCAGCCGGTGTTCGTCCGCCATCCCCATGATCACACGATAACCAAGACAGTCTGGAGTCCGAATTTGCGGTTGCTGCGGTTACCTCCGCGGGTCTGGCCGGGTGGGGGCGGCCTGTTGGCTAGTCCCTCGGCATCACGGTGTGTTGCCCGGTGTGGTCTCAGTCCCTGATGTCGGAGGTTGTACGTGGATGGGCTCGAGGTCATCGGTCGTTTCGCGGTGAGGTTCTTCACGTCGCGTTCATAGCATGCATCGACGGTGTCCCGTATGCGAAGGACGTCGTCCTTGGTCAGGAATGGCTTTTTCTCCACAGCGTCCTTCCTGCCTTTAGGCCAATTCGCCTCGTCTAATGATCCCAGGTTCTCCAAGAGGGAAGGGGGACCATCACCGTCCGTAGGAAGGCCCCCGGGCCGTGCCCCTGGAAGGAAAGGCTCGAACCCCTGAAACCGGGGCAGTAAACTATCCGGAGCCATCAGGCTGAGCATCCGGCTCACCATCGCATGGTTATTCTGGCCGCCGGCGGTATCGACGACAACGTCTTCCATGGCGACTAGCCTAGACCCGATCACTGTTTTGATGAGTTGATTCTGGGCTCCCACGATTCGGCTTTGTCCCCAGGACGCCATCGCAGCTGATAGGTCAACTGTGCAAAGGCGCTTTGCACAATTGACGATCGCCGTCGGTGTTCTCAGCGATGATATTGTCGTGGCGAGTTTTTCAATCAGCGAAGCCTGCCCCGCGGATGCCGTCCCGCCGGGGCGGATTGGCTACGACATTTCCGCAGACCAGCTCCTTCTCCACACCATCCAGAGCGAGGAAGCGTTTGATGTGCTCTGTTCGGCAGGCGTGCTCGTGTCGGATCGTTCCCGTGTCGATCCTTTTCTTGTCGACGCCTACGACTGGCTTTACCGGCAGATGGCTGCACGGCTCACCACGGCCGGGGACGGGGCCATCTGGCTTTGGGCACGGATCACGCGACGGGATCTGGTGGACAGCTGCAAGGCCTCTATCGGGCAGGTTCTGCTGACCTGCAGAGTGCCACGGGAACGGGTGCTGCTCTCCCACTATGGCGACTGGCATTCGGTCCTGAACAAGTTCCCGCATGTCCCCGAGCTCCGCGGCGAAAGCGATGAAGGCTACACCGCCCGTATGAACCGCGTGGTCGACGAATTCTGGGCCAGGCTCAGGGCCGCAGGAGCCCGGGGTGCGGGAATCGCGGACTGGCCGGCGGATTTGAGGGCCGAAATCGAGCAGGGCTGGGAGAGGATCTTCGACCCCGGGAATTACGGTCGTTTCGAGTCCTGGCAGGCCACCCTGCACACACTGCACGCGGAAGACATCGTGGAAGCTGTCAGAATCCAACGCTGAACTTGCCGTCCTGTGTCAGGCGAAGACTGCCCCGCCCGGTCCATGCAGTTGGCAGAACGCGCGGCGGATAATTCCGGGGGGCACCACACGAATTCTCCCGCCGTGTCCGGGTGCTCTGGCGGGCCCCGCATGCCCGGAGCCGGCTCCGGTTGGAAGGTTCCGCTGCCGTCGAAACACTCGCCACGGGTAGATTCTGTGGTTGGTCCGCTGGCGTAGTCGGGTCGGCTTTGTCCCAGACGCCACCGGCGCTGAAACGCCAATAGTCCAAAGCGCTTTGGACCATTGGCGACCCGCGGGCCCGGGAGAGCCAAAGCGTCCTTTCTGGTTCAGGGGAGGATCGGCAAAGAAGTTCCGATGGACGGGAACCAGAATTCAAGCAGCATAAGAAAAGCGGACCGGCTCCGGGATCGGCCGCCGGGTCCTGCGATGTTGGATCCCCGATCGGGTTTGGGCGGGCGAGCCACTGCTTTCACTGTTGGACCTTTTATACGTCTTTATACCTTTTATACTTCCCTGCCCTTGACCGGCGAATGAAAGCAACCCTTATGGCTGGTTGCCCAGGCGGAGACGATCCCAGGCAGGGCGGCCAGTGCGCCCTTCGGGTTGCTCCAGCATGGCTTCTTACGCCACGAGCCGGAGTGGTCGTTCGCCCAGTTGGACGGTGATTTCCTGGCCCCAGGACGCGGTGATGCGGTCCTCTTCCATGCCGTCCCCGAAGACGACAAGTTGATCGGAGGCCACGGTGACCCGGAGTGTTTCGCCGGCCTCCAGGGCACCTTCGGTCAGTGAGACTCCGGTGATCGGGGAGGGCCAGGCCTCCCGGACGAACCACGCGAGCCGAGGGTCCGTGGCTGCGGGAAGGGTGCGTCCTCCGCGTTCAAGGGCGATGGATGCGCACCAGCCGGTGGCACCGGTGCCGGTGGAAACGATCAGACCGGAGGAGGACTGGCGTTCTGCCTGTCCGTCCGGGGTCGTGAGCCGGTACCGGGCCGATTGGTGGGAGGAGTGCCCGATGAAGATCTCGTTGAGTCCGGAGAGTTCCTGCCCGTCGTCGAGCCGTGCCGTCACGGTCGACAGTTCCTGGCAGGACAGCCGCTCCGCCGGCCCGGCCGGGGCGGCGTCCCGGAGCAGTTTGGTTGCTGCGTCGGGGGTGTGCCGGACGAGGACGCCCGGGTTGATGCCCGGCTCGGGATTGATGCCGATGACGGGCTGGCCGTTGAGGTATTTGGCCGTGTTGGCCACTAGTCCGTCCTGGCCGACGACGGCGATGACGTCCTCCGCGGTGAACAGGAAGCGGCTGAGGTCCGCGCGTTCGACATCGGCGTGACGCCAATCGGCCGGTACCGCGGCGCGGATGGTTGTCAGTGCCGCACTGGTCCGGTCGTGGTGGTATTGGACGTCCTGGATGGTGCGGCCTCTGGTGCGGAGGAAGAATTCGGCCTGGCCGCGGGTGGCGTGCCGGTCCAGGAGGTCCTGCAGTTCGGTGCGCCGGTGGACGATGACGAGACGGGGGTTGGCCATAGCGGGGTCTATTTCCCGGCCCGGCCGGTGCCGCCGGACGCCGCCCCGGCCGCGGCGACCGGAACCGTACCGCCGTTGGGGTTCTGGAGCAGTCCTGCGAGGGCGCCGCTGAGCAGGTCGGGGGTGATGGTGAGGTTGCCGATGCGGGGGAGGGATCCTGCTGCCTCGCGCAAGGCCAGTGCGAGCAGGGTGGCTTGTTCCATTCCGCGGTAGACCTCCATGGTGGCGGCCTCGCGTGCAGCGTCTGCCTCGCCGACGAGGCGGATCTGGTTGGCTTCGGCGGTGGCGTTGATGCCTTGGCGTTCGGCCGAGGCCTGGGCCTGGATGAGTCCTGCGGCGGCTTTTTCCTCGGCTTCGCGCCGTGCGTTGGCGCCTTCCTGTGCGACCAGGTGTTCGCGGCGGGTGGCGAGTTCGATCTGGCTGGCCATTTCGTTCTCGGAGATGGTCCGTTCACGCTCGACCGCGACGGCCCGGCGTTCGTACACGGCCCGGTCCGCTTCGGCCTGGAGCTGTTCACGGACCGGCGTCTGCAGGGCCCGTTCGACGTCGGACTCCGGCCGGACCGCGAGGACCTGCACGCCGAGGATTTCGATGCCGGTGGACACCAGCCGGGTGTCCGCCCGGAGCGCGTCGGTCAGGACGCTGCGGAGTTGGCTGACTCCGCGTTCCAGGGCCTGGGCGAGGGTGGTGGTGGCGATCTGGTCGATCGCGTGGCTCTGGCACAGCTGGCCGATGATCGTGGCGACCTGCTCCTTCCCGGTCGCCTGCGCCGTGCCTGCTCCAGGGCCGGCTGGTTGGAGGGCGAAGTCGAGCCGGGTGGACACAGCGACGGGGTCGATGAAGCGGTAGGTCACGTTGGCCTGGACGCTCACGTCCTGGTGGTCGCGGGTGATGGCGTGAAAGAGCGTGGGCAGTTCCTGGTCATCGACGGGGACTTCGCTGAGCACGGAGTTCACCGGCCGGTACCAGAACGCCTGGCCTACACCCTGGTGCCTGACCGTGCCTTTCTGCAGGTGGACGACGTAGCCGGTGGGGCTGCCCAGGAAGTGGCTGATCCAGGGGTAGCGCTTGATGCTGGCCATGGGATTCTCCTAACCGTTCAAGATTGTCGTCAGTCTGACGATAACAAGACGATAGGCCTGCCATCGATTTATTGTCAAGGTGACGATAACTACCTAGGATGGGTCCATGCCTAAGTCCTACCCGGCGCCCGCGCGTTTCCCGGTGACCGTCGACGTCGTCGCCCTCACCGTCTCCGAGGACGTCCTGAACGTCCTGCTGATCACCCGCCTCATCAAGCCCTTCCGCGGCGCACTCGCCCTGCCGGGCGGGTTCGTGCTGGCCGGTGAAGACCTGGTGACGGCGGCGGGGCGTGAACTGGCGGAGGAAACCGGAGTCGAGCAGATCCCGGGGCATTTGGAGCAACTGGGGAGTTACGGTCCGAAGGGGCGCGACCCACGGGGGGATGTGCTGACCGTCGCCCACCTGCTGCTCGCGCCCAACTTCCCCGTCCTGTCCGCGGGAAGCGACGCCGAACACGCCGCCTGGTACCCGGTCAGCCAGGTTCTGGAGGGTGTGTTGAAGCTTGCCTTCGACCACGAGCGGATCCTCGCGGACGCCCTGGAGCGGGCGAGATCAAAGCTCGAATACTCGCCGCTCGGGGTGGCCTTCTGCGGGGAGGAATTCACCATTGCCCAGCTCCGCGCCGTGTACGAGGCTGTCTGGGGGACGCGACTGGACCCCAGGAATTTCCACCGCAAAGCCACCGGAACCCCAGGTTTCCTCGAAGATACCGGAAGGATGACGACGGGCGACGCAGGGCGCCCCGCGGCACTTTTCCGGCTCGCCGAGGCGGCGCGTCCTTTGACAGGTCAGCCGACGCGGGCCGTGCTCAACCCGCCACTCATGCGGCCACGGGACTGACGCCCCACAATCGTGTTTGGGCGATTATGCCTCGGAAGGGGGAGTAGACGCCCGACGCGGGCGAGATCATTCGTTTCCTTCGTCTTCTTTAGAGCGGCGAAGGCCGCTGGCAAGAATGAGGGTCACAAGGCCGGCGATAAACCCGACAATGCCAATCAATGATCCCACCAGCCGATGAGTGATCTCATACCCATGGGACATGCCCCACATCTGGGTGGCCCACGCAATCAACCCCAGCCGGAGTTGGTTGGCGACGACGATGACGACGAGCATACTTACTATCCCGGCGAGGGCCCGAACCCAGCGGATCCGTTGAGAAAGCACGAAGAACGCACCAACAACCAGAAGGGGCGCAACCAGGACGACAGCAGAACATTCCGCAGTGATATGAAATGCCACGAGGTTGTCGGGCGCAATCGACACCAGACAGTAGTCGCCACTACTTACCACCCCCTCTTTCAATAAGGGGTTTAGCCACCACGACACCAGTTGAGCCTCCCAAGCGGAAGCCACTGACACGCCCACGCCAGGAACACTGCGCACGCCGAAATCACCAAGGCGGCTGCAATCCGCAACAGCCTGTCGACCTTCTTCATTGAAGGCCGTTTTGATTTCACAGAGCGCCGTCGGTCGGGCGGCGTTACTTCAGATACGTAACTGTTCTCTGGCGGCTTTCGATTCCACTCGCGGTTCTCATGAACCTCAGAAGCGAGTACTCAATGACATTGATTGATGGGAGAAGCCGTTCGAGGAGCATGCCGAAACAGGCTCCCCGAACGGTATTCATTTACTCTGCGAACCCTTCAAATTCTGATATCGCATCTGCATTCCACCCGCTAGTAGCCGCCGACGAACAGCGTGCGCGGGTGAGGTCGCGGGATTGATATGTGGTCCCGAGCCTATTCAGACTAAGGCAGTGCCGCCGAAGGTTCGGTCCAGCAAACCCCCAAAATCGCCCTATGCGCCGATGGCGGTGATGGCGTAGTTCGCGATGCGGGTGAGGTCTTCCTTGGTGGCGCCGTCGCGGGCTTGCTGGCTCATGCCTTGCAGTGTTGCGCCGACGAAGGCGGCCATGGCTTTGGTATCGGTGTTTTGCGGAATGCGCCTTGCGTTCAGGTCGTGGGTGAGGGCTTCGGCCATGGCGGCGATGTTGTCGTTGCGCATTTTGGCAAGGTGGTCCGCGACGTGCCGGTTGGCCGGGGTGACGGTCACGGCGGCGCTGATGACCAGGCAGCCTCCCGGGTACGAGGCCGAGGCGTAGTGGTCGGCCGCTTCGAGCAGCAGGCGGCGCATGAGAGCCAGTCCCGAGGTTTCCTCGGCGAAGGCAATGGCCATGAAGTTGCCGTGGGTGGCGTTGTAGTGGTCGACGACCGAGAAGAACAGATCCTCCTTGGACCCGAAGGCTTTGTATAGGCTAGGCGGGTTGATGCCCATGGCGTGGGTCAGTTCGGCGAGGGAGGCGCCTTCGTAGCCGTGGTTCCAGAAGACCAGTGTGGCCGCTTCCAAGGCGTCCTCGACATTGAATTTGCGCCCTTGACCTGTTTTGCCTGACATCGTTGTCCTTCCATTTGCCTGTTGTTTCCAGACGCCCCTTTCGTCCGTTCAAGACTTCCAGTCTCCCCGGTCACTGCCATAGGCATGTGGCGAGCCTCACAGCTCCGGGGGAGAAACAATTCTTGTAGTGATCGTTACACGTATGTAAGTATCTCACTCATGAGCGAAACAAACAAAGACCAGATTGCTGTTGTGACAGGTGCCAGCCGCGGAATCGGTGCCGCGATTGCTTCCCGACTCGCCGCCAACGGATTCACGGTCGGGATCCACTACGGGCGCGACGCTAAAGCCGCGGACGCCATGGCAGCTGCTATCGGGGGCCGCGGGGGCAAAGCGTTCGCCTTCTGTGCCGATCTCGCATCTAACACCGCGGCGGAGGACTTCTGGGCCTCCTTCGACAAGGCCGCGGCAGACACGGGAGTGATCGGCCACCCCCTGAAGGTCCTAGTCAACAACGCGGGGGTCACCCTCCGCGGGGCGATCGAAGACTTCAGCCGCGAGGATTTCCTTGTCCAGCAGGCCGTGAACGTCAACGCCCCGTACTTCATCGTCAAGGAAGCCCTGCCGCGGATCGCCGACGGCGGCCGGATCGTCAACATCTCCTCAGGCGTGACCCGCATCGCCTTCCCGGAAATCATCGGCTACGCCCTGACCAAGGGCGCCATCGACGCCTTCACCCTGACCCTCGCCAAACACCTCGGACCCCGCGGGATCACCGTCAACGCCGTTGCCCCGGGCGTCGTGGACACCGACATCAACGCCTCCTGGCTGCGAGGTAACCAGGACGCCATCGACGGCGTTTCCGCGAGCACGGCACTGGGCCGTGTCGGCCAGCCCGACGACATCGCGAGCATCGTCGCGTTCCTCGCCTCCGACGACGGCCGCTGGGTCACCGGACAGACTGTCGACGCCACGGGCGGAACTAACCTCTAAGACACAACCACTCGCACCATCTGGCGGGACACCTCCCGCGCAACCGGCGCAAATTGCACAAAAAACATAGGGGGAATGATGAACCGTGCCCGCACACGCGGCATCGACCATTTCGGTCTGACCGTCGGATCGCTGGAGGACGCGATCCACGACCTGAGTAACGCGCTCGGCGCCGGTCTCTGCTACATCGAGGGCCCGATCCGGGACCCTGAACCCGGATGGATGGCCGCCAAGCTCGGCGCGCGGGGCAGCTGCACGTTGCGTGTTGCCGCCCTGAATGTGCTCGGAACCAACCTGGAACTCTTCGACTACACCGGTGCCGAACACCGTTCCTGGACCTCGCCCGCAGGCACGGCAGGGACGTTCTTCCTGCTGCTGCGGACCCGGGCGCCGGAACGGGTCATCTCCCGGCTTTTCTACGAGGACGCGGTGGTGCGCCGCGCGGAGCACCCCGCGCCGGGCTACCAGGTGACCCTTCCTTCGGGCATCCATCTGGCCATCCAGCACGGTTCCGAGGAACAGCTTCTCAGTGCGGTCTGCCTGAACCGGTACGACCACCACAGGGCGATCACCGAACTCACCGGGGCCTTCGGTCTCCGCGAAGTCGACGCAGTGTCGGCTTTCGGGGCCTCGGGAATCGTGCTGGCGGGGGACCACGGTGCGCCCCTGGCGGTCCTTCACGGCCGCTCTCCTGCGCCGCGGCCGGCGAACAGTGACCTGGGCGGGCACCATGTGGCGTTCCACGCCGACGACATCGATGCCTCCCTGGCGTCCCTGCCCGCGGCCACCCGGTACGTCCCCCGAGGTGCACCGGAAACCATCACAGAGGGCCCGATTGCCGGAGACCGGTGGATATACCTTGACTCGCCGTTCGGTCTGCAGCTGGAACTGATCAACATGCCCGACGGGTCCCTTCCCTACGAGACCGGGGCCTCCGCGCGCCGGACACCGATCACTATCGGAGCGTTCGCTTGAGCACCACGGCCTCCCGCCGCACCTTCCTCGGAGCCGGGGGGGCTCTCGCAGGTGCCTTCGCCCTGAGCAGCATCGCAGCAGGCGCCAATGCTGCGCCCTCCGGATCACCCCGTACCCCGTACCGGGTGATCACCCCGGGGTCGGAACAGTACGAGGACCTGCTGCAAGGCACCAACCTGCGCTGGAAAGGTGCCGCCCAAAGGATCGCCTTTCCCACAACCACCGATGAGGTCGCCCAGGAACTGCGTACCGTTCTGGGCCTGGGTCTTCGCCCCTCGGCCCGCAGCGGCGGGCACTGCTACGAAGGCTTTATTGCCAACGGAGATGTCAAGGCGATCATTGACCTTTCCGCGATGGACCAGGTCCGCTGGGATCCGGCGATGGGGGCGTTCGAAATCGGCGCAGGCGCGCAACTGGGCCTCGTTTACCAGCTGCTCTACAAGCAGTGGGGCGTGTACGCCCCGGCAGGGAACTGCCCCACTGTCGGGGCTGGGGGACACATCGCCGGGGGCGGCTACGGGAGCATGAACCGCCGCGACGGACTCGTCGTGGACCACTTGCTGGCCGTCGAATCCGTCCACGTCCAGGCGGATGGGACTGTCGCGGTGAGCCGCGGCACCCGCGACCCGCGGGACCCGCACCATGAGCTGTGGTGGGCGCACGCCGGCGGCGGAGGAGGGAACTTCGGCATCGCCACGCGCTACTGGCTGCGGTCTCCCTCAGCAACCGGCGAGCAGCCGGAAAAGGCCTTGCCCGCCCCGCCCCGGCACGTCTGGCTCAGCACCGTGGCGTGGGACTGGGCCTCCATTGACGAGGCCGCGTTCACCCGCCTTCTGAACAACCACGGTCGCTGGCACGAAGTCAACTCCGCTCCCGGAGCCCCGGAAGCCAACCTGTTCGCCCAGCTGAAAACCTGGCACCGCTCCGGTGGCTCGATCACGATGGACACCATCGTTGACGGGGCAACACCCGACGCAACCGGAGTCCTTGACCGCTACCTCGCCGCCGTCTCGGCCGGAATACCCGCGCCAAAGGTTGTTCAACACCGGCTAGTTCCCTGGCTGCAGGCAACCCAGTGGAGCGGGTTCACCGGCCCGGACTCGACCCGCCGCTTCAAAGGCAAGTCGGCCTACCTTCGCCGCAGCTACACCGCGGACGCCATTGCCGCCGCCTACCGGGGTCTGAACGATCCCGCCATCGCCAACCCGACGGCCCTGCTGATGATCGCCTCCTACGGCGGCGCAGTGAACCAGGTCTCCGCGGCGGCGACCGCCGTCCCGCAGCGTGACTCGATCATCAAGTTCCAGGTCGTCTCCATCTGGGACAACCCGGAGGACGATGACGCCAACGTCGCCTGGACCCGCACCACGTACAGGAACATGTTCGCCGCCACTGGCGGCGTGCCCGCCCCGAACGAGAACGCCGACGGCGCCTTCGTGAACTACGCCGACGTTGACCTCAACGACCGGGCCTGGAACACCTCGGGACTGAGCGCGTTCCAGCTCTACTACAAGGACAACCTGCCCCGCCTAAAGCGCGCACGCGCCACCTACGACCCGAAAGGAGTGTTCACCCATGCCCAGAGCATCCCTCTTGCCTGAAACAACAGCCCCGGCGCCAGGGGGCGTCCGCCGCCTGGATGCCCTGACCGGGCTGCGCTTCTACGCCGCGTTGCTCGTCTTCGCCTTTCACCTGAGCCTGAACCGCTTCTTTACCGGCGACGCACCGGCCGTTGAACCCTTGCGCTTCATCCTGAAAAACGGCGGCTGGTTCGGCGTGACGTTCTTCTTCGTGCTCTCCGGCTTCGTCCTGGCCTGGTCGGCCAGGGCCGGAGACACCCCGGGACGGTTCATCTGGCGACGCATCGCCAAAATCGTGCCCAACCATGCCGTGACCTTCTTCGCCGCCCTGGCCATCGGCGGGCTGGGTGCCGCGAGCACCGGCGAAGCCATTGCGAACTTTTTCCTGCTGCATTCCTGGATCCCGGCCGACACGGCATTCTTCAGCATCAACCACCCCAGCTGGTCCCTGTCGGCGGAACTGTTCTTCTACCTCGCCTTCCCTTTCGCGTTTCCGCTCGTGAAGCATGTTCCCCGCCAGCGGCTGCTCGCCGTCGGCGCCGGCCTGGTGCTTCTTGTCACCGCGGCACCCCTGGTCGCCGCGATGCTCCCCTATGGGGCCGAGTTCGGTGCAAACCACCTTCAATCCCCGCTCCATGGGGCATCCATCCCCCAGATCTGGGCCGTCTACGCACTGCCCCCTGTCAGGTTTATCGAATTCGCCCTCGGCATGCTCGCAGCCCGCGCTGTCCTCGAAGGACTCATCCCGCAGATCCCCTTGGTGCCGGCAGCCGTGTTCGCCGCCGCCGGATACGCGCTCAGCCTCTTCGTACCGCTGCCCTGGCAGATGGACGCCGCCTACCTCCTGCCCGTCGCCGTGCTTGTTATTGCGGCTGCACAGGAACCGGCACCACCAAGGATCCTTGCTTCACCGGCCGCCGTACGGCTCGGAGAGCTCTCCTTCGCCCTCTACATGGTCCACGACATCGTCCTGACCGCAACAAGGGCCATCCTGGGCCCCGACCCGTTGCAGCCTTTACCCGCCGCCGGGGTCATCGTTGCTTCCTTCGCCGTGAGCCTGGCAGCCTCGTGGCTGCTCTGGCGGCTGGTCGAAACGCCCGCCAACAATGCCCTCCGGACTCTGAACCCCTTCGGCACCACCCGACGTTCCACCACACGAGAGGCCTGACATGCCCACGAACAACCGATCCTGGACCGTCTCTGCACAACAGGACGTGAACTACCGCGTCGAAACGACCTTCAACATCCTCGACCCGGCCAACCCGACCCTCATCGACGGCGAACACGGTTCCCGCCGCCTCATCGTCACCGACACCACCGTAGATGCCCTCTACGGAGACAAGATCCGCGCCTACGCCGAAGCTAACCTCACCGAACACAAGATCCTCGTCCTGCCCCACGGGGAAAGCAACAAACGCTGGATCGCCGTCGAAACCGTCCTGGAAGCGATCGAAGCCTTCAAACTGGACCGCCGGCGTGAACCGGTGATCGCCATCGGCGGCGGCGTGTTGACCGACATCGTTGGTTTCGCCTGCAGCATCTACCGGCGAAACACCCCTTTCGTCCGGGTCCCCACCACCCTGATCGGCATCGTCGATGCCAGCGTCGGCGTCAAAACCGGGGTGAACTTCCAGACCGGCAAGAACAAGATCGGCACCTACTTCGCAGCCTCACGTAGTCTCCTGGACACCTCGTTCCTGGCCACCCTCGGCGCCCGGCACGTCTCCAACGGGCTCGCCGAGATCCTCAAGATCGCACTCATTAAAGACGGGGACCTTTTCTCCCTGCTGGAAGAACACGGCGCCTCGGCCCTCACCGGCCGGTTCCAGCAACACAGTGACGCCGAACAACAGATCATCGACCGGGCCATCGCCGGCATGCTCGAAGAACTCGAACCCAACCTGTGGGAGCAGACCCTTGAACGACTGGTCGACTACGGCCACAGCTTCTCACCGACCGTCGAAATGAAAGCCCTTCCCGAACTCCTGCACGGGGAAGCCGTCTGCCTCGACATGGCACTGACCACCGCCATCGGCGTCCACCGCGGCCTGGTCTCCGCAGAACAGGCCCGTCGGGTGTTCACCGTCATGGGCAAGCTCGGCCTGCCGGTGACCCATCCAGCCATGACAGCCGAAAACCTGCTCGAAGGCCTTGCCGACACGACCCGGCACCGCAACGGCCTCCAGCGGCTTCCGCTGCCGGTAGGCATCGGGGCAGCCGTGTTCGTCAACGACCTCACCCCCGCGGACATCGCCGCGGCCCTGGAAATCCTGGCCACGGCAGCCCAGCTCGAGGGCGCAGCCGCATGAACACCCTGACAACAACTCCGCCTAGGCCACGCACCCCGGCAGGGCACTCCACCGTTCTCGGCGTCCATGGCGCGGAAGGCCAGACCGGCTGGAAAGCCTTCTACACCCGCCGCGAACTGGCCTCCCCGACAGAGGCGGTCGAATGGGCCACCCTGCCACCCGGGGCAGTCTCTGGCGAACACCGCCACACCCGCACCGAGGAGATCTACCTCATCCTGGACGGGAACGGAGAATTCTTCCTCAACGGCGCCCCGCACCCTGTCAGCAGGGGAACACTCGCCCTCACCACGCCCGGGAACACCCACGGCCTGCGCAACACCGGGAACACCACCCTGAACTGGTGGGTCATCGAGACGCTCACACCCCGCGCCCAGAACGCCCTGAACCGCACCGACCACACGGAGACCGCACCCATGCCCGCACAGATCTTCGACCTCAACACGGTACCCAGAATCGACACCAAAGGAACCTTCGACGGCCCGCTCACCGCCGTCGAACGCCACACCCTCACCACCGGACAAGCCCTCACCCTCGGGGAGGACGCCACCGAAATCGCCGGTTTCCTCAACCAGGGAACGGCCGAACTCGCCTTCCCCGGCTCCACGGCACGCATCGAGGCCCCCACCGCATTTCTGGTCCCGGCCGGTGCCACAGCCACGTTCACTCCGGAAACCGGCGGCGAACTGTTCACCGTCGAGCTGCGGATCGCCCTGCCATGATCATCAGCACTATCGACCCTGACGACTACTGGAGTTGCCTGATCCGCCGCGGGATGCTGCACAGCGAAACGGAAGCCATCGAACACTGGATCCTCACCCCCGGCCAGGAACTCCGACTGGGAACCCAGAGAGTCCACGAAGCACTGCTCCTCCTCTCCGGCGCAGCCGCCTTCGCCGGGGAAACCCTGGCAGCCGGGAATCTGCTGCTCGCCCACAGCGAGCAATCAGGCACCCTTACCGCGACAACAACCACCGAAGTCCTGAGTATCCGCACCTACCCCGAGCACGTCACCCGGGCCCTGCCGGCTCGGATACCGGAACTTCCCGAGGCCGAACGTGCCATCTGACACTCCGGGAGCAAGGCTGCGGGCAACCGTGGCCTTGCCCCTGGCCGTCTTCTTCGCAGTCACCGTCGAAATGGCACCCGCCGGCGCCCTCATGCACATCGCCACCGCACTGAACACCGACATCGGATCCGCAGCCGCAGGCTCCAGCCTGTACGCACTGAGCACAGCAGTCCTCGCGCTGCCCCTGGCCGGCTTTGCCCAACGATTCGAGCTGCGCAAAGCCACTATCCTGGCCGGCGCGATCTTCACGGCCTTGGGCCTGGCCACCTCTGCGGCACCCGATCTGCCCGCCTATCTGGTTCTCCGCGCCCTCCACGGTGCGGCCCACGGTGCCTTCTTTCCCCTCATCCTCGCGCTTGCTGCTGCGTCCGCACCGCAAAACACAGGCAAGGCCGTCGCCAGAGTACTGCTCGGCAACGGTTTCGCTTTGGCTGCCGGCGTTCCCATCTCCGAGGCACTGGCCACCCTGAACTGGCGGATACCGATCGCTTTGGCCGCCATCGGCGTTCTCGTCTCCACCCTCCTCGCACCCCGCCCGGCCCTTCATGACCAGAGCGAAAGCGGCGAAAATGCAAGCAGGCCGGCCCGTGGCATTTTCTGGCTGACTTCCACATTCGCTCTGGCTCTGGCTGGGCACTTTTCCTATTACACCTTCCTCGCACCGGCAGCTACCGCCGACGCCGTCCCGGCACCTCTGGCCCTCAGCGTCTATGGGGCGGCGGTGGTCATCTCGACCGCCTTTTCGGGCACCATCGCCGGCCGGCAGCGTTTGCAACGCGCAATTGCCGTCATCGCCGCCGAAGCCATCATCCTGGCGGTCGCAAGCCTCACCCCCTGGCCGGCAACAACCATCATGACCGCATCGTTGGCGGGGATCTGCTTCGGTCTGCTGCCGACCCTGTTCCAAACGGAACTGCTCGAGCGCACACCAGGACACCGGGCCCTGGCCTCCGGAGCTGCAGTCGTGGCTTTCAACACCGGCATCGCCGCGGGAGCAGCAGGCGGAGCGGCGGTCACGGGGATATCCATCCACGCCCCCACCCTTCTCGGCGCAGCCCTTTTGCTCGTCGCCGGCGCAGGACTCCAGGCAGTCCGGTCGCACGCGGACAAGCCCCTGCGGACCCGGTCAACAGTCCACGCGGGAACGGAACCCGGGATCACCGTCATCCAAGCAAGAGAACCCAGGACATGACGTCAATCCGGGGTCAAAGCCCTACTCCGCACCAGTACCACAGCAGGTTTACCCGCCGCTTGACAGGCACTGCTGCCAGGGCCCCGATGATCGAGCGGTTCCGGCCAAGGCGCGTGGTCCAGTGAATGAATCCGTCCAATTTGGGCGCGAAGATCAACTCGTCGAGCAGGGTACTCGCGGAAGGGATTGATTCCACTGCTCGTGCCAACGACAGGGACAGGAGGGTACAACGATATTGGCAAACTCTCAGCAAAGCCCAAGCTCCGGCAGTTTGCCGCATGGGATGCGGGGACAAAGCAATGTCGACGTCTCACGCAGGGTGTCAACAGTCGGGCGGCCTGGATGGATCTTGTCAACGACTGGGCAGACAGCGCACAGTCTCCGCCTGGTCCGGGTGCCCTCGGTTGTGCGCGCGGCGGGGCGTGGTGTATCGGAATCGTCGCGATTTGAGATGGAGGCTTCGATGTTTGAACGTGATTTGGGAGTCCTTGAGCGGGTACCGGACGACGTCCAGGAGTATCGGCGTAGGGTGCTCAAGAGAATTATCCCGGCTTGGGTGTGCAGTGTGTTGAACCTCTTGGCCATGTGGGTAGTTTCAAGTAGCCAAACGTTCTCAGAGAGGTTCTCCTTTCGGTCGATTCCGGGTGAATCTTTGCTCGCCGGCTTCGGCCTTTTGGCAACTCTGGTGGTGGCAGTTCAAGTGCATGCGCGCTCATTGCGGAGGAGCGATAAGCGCAACAAGCCAGGTCCGGCCGAGTTTCTAGGCTGGGTCTGCTGGGTCATCTTGCTTGCTGTCACCGGGTTGACGACCTTGGGTGTTGCCCAGTCTTTTGATTTCAGCAGATTCCCGTCGTTCCCGACATTCAATGTCCTTCACGGGTTGGGATCTCTGGTCTTCGGGGTGCTGATTGCGTTGTTCGCGAGCGACGCAGCCGAGCATGCGAAACTGTTGGAAGCGCAGTCGGAAGCTTACCGTTGGAAAGAAATCCGTGACACCGAAACGCTTTTGAAAGGACTTCCCTCGGGCCGTCCAGCAGTGGCAAGCCAGACAGTCCAGTTGCTTGTTTTATTTGTCGGATGCCCCGTGCTATGCGGTATGGCGGGGTGGCTGTGGTTTGGCGTGACTGCTGCTTTTGCGGGCGCGGTTGCGTCTCCGCTGTTGGGGTGGTTGGCATTTAGCCAACTCCGAAAACTGTGTGTTCTTTGGTACGCGAAGAAGCCGTGGCCGTTGCTAGGAAACCTAGCGATGGGAGTGTTGCTTTGGCTTCTTTTCGCCGCGGTTTTCCTTGAGGCAGGCCTCCAGCTGGCAATCGACGGATCCCTCGGCGCCGACGGTGCGACCATCGTCAAGAAGCTCTTTCGCTTCATGGCTTTCTATGTCCTGCTGACTTCATTGCCGTTCTACGTGGCGATCTGGGGCTGTCGCACCTACGGAGCGGGTCGCATGCGCGGGATTGTCATAGAGTCGGCAATGAGAACGCAGGCCCGCCGGTTGCTCGAACTCAGGAACATTCCCGTCCAGCGTCGCTTGAGTTTAGTCGCAACGACCCGACGGGCCAACGACTGGTTGAAGCAACACGAGCATGCCTTCAAGAAACTCCGGCCCATCCATATCAAACTGTCGCTCGTCCTGCTCATATTGCTCGGAGCAACCGTCGCGGCTGGAGTCACATGGCTGGTCGTCTTTGGACCTCCGACCCTCTTCGCACTCTTCCCTGACGAATGAACAACCTTGGCGGAAGGTTCTTATGCGAAACACCAGGAGGAACAGACTGCATAACGTCGGGCCCGGCAGGAAAACCTAGGCATGATCGCATCCGCAGGCAGAGAGCTCCGTCTTGGGAAGGGAGGAATCCCGTAGATTCTGGGGCAGACATTGCTCCTTTTTGGCCGAATGCTGGCACCGCGGATCTTTACAAGATTGATGGTGGTGCACCAGATGAACGGGTCGCACAAGTGGCAGAAAAACGATTCAATCGATCTGGTTCGACCAGTTGGGCAAGAAATGCGGCATCCGTAACAAATGAAGCGGCCGGAACTCACCGCTATGTGACCCGTCGGCCGCCGCTGGATTTTGCAAAGCACCGGGATAAGCTTGCGGCATTCGGGGCGAGGGATCCGCGCTGGCCTGGGTCGGCGTGTAGGGGCGCGCTGGCTCGCCGGACGGCCCGGTGGAAGCTTCTGCCGCCTGCGGCCAAAGCGCTAGGACCTCAGCAGCGCCGGAGCTTCCTTACCAAATAGTGGATCGGACTTGAGCGACTCAAGCACTTGACGGCCTCGGGTTCCTCGGACCCTCTTGATTGCGCGAAGGAAGTGACCGCGGGTGTCGCCCCGGGAGTCGTCATAAGGTTGCCACCGTTGATCCGTTGTCTCCCTAACGGAGTCTTGACAGTCGTCGGCAATCTGGGTCTCGAACGACTACTCTCGGGAGCCGAGTCCCTGCTGATCGCAGTCCCGTGGCTGGTATCACGCAGGGTGCACAGGCCGTCTGAATCTCTCCTCCCCCGCGCCCGCGGCAATTGTGCCAGCGCGGTCGTTCGACTCTCGAAAATCGCAAGAACTGCTGATGTCGAAGTCGCCGGGTCACCGTCCGTCGAACGGGTCGGCTGCTGCGATGCTCGTTGACAATGTCGGGCGGGCCGCGCTGGCATTCATCCGGACTGGCGCCAAGGGTTGCTGACCACAGACTTGTCTTTGTTCGTCCGTAACAGAGTCTTGGAACCGCCCCGTATTTTGCCGGCTTCCCCGGGCTGCATACCCCGCCTCAGCCGATGAAAACTCTTGTCCATATCGATCTCGCAGGATGCAGGCGCGGGACCCGTGTTTACAGTCTTCAAACGCCGATCGGAGGTCCTTGACCCGCCAGGCGGTCACCATATGACAACGAGCAGGAAATCGGTCGAGAGTCTCCGGGTGGTCATTCTGCCTTCAGGCATGACCCGAAGGAGGCCGAATGGTCGTAGTGCGGGCTACAAAGTCGAGGCCCGATCATGCAACTTCAGATGCCGGCGGACTGGCAAGGGCGGCCTTCGATGTTGTCCTTGTCAAGGGCTATTACAGATCGCGTGATTGTCAGTGACAGAGAGTAGGTGCCGATCTTTCGAGCTGTTCATACCGATTCACAAGGCGGCGTCACTTCTGTGTGGGGAAGGGCTGCCGGTTCGCACTTGACTTGCGACTCCGAGAGTCCGGTGTCATCGTTTGCCAACATTCAAACGCGTATGTACTCTTCGACTAGACATGCCAATTGTTGGGGCGGGTCAAAACAAAGGTACTGCGGCATGATGTTTGTTGGTCATGCTGAAGAGACCGTTTAGCATGCTTGGGGGCTGCATTCTTGATTCGCGTTGAAGGACTAAAAAAGAAGTATCAGGACGTCACTGCTGTTGACGGTCTATCCATGGAGATACCCACTGGTTCGGTCTTTGCGTTCTTGGGAACCAACGGGGCGGGGAAAAGCACCACGATTTCCTGTATGACGACCAGCCTTCCATTTGATGAAGGCGTGATAGTAATCAACGGCAACACCATTGGGAAGGACGACGAGAGAATTCGTCGGGATATAGGCGTCGTTTTCCAGCAATCCCTTCTGGATCCTCTGGCGACTCCCGTTGAGAATCTCCGCCTGCGCGCCGGTTTCTATAACTTGGGAAGCAAGACGGAGTCCCGGATCAAAGAGCTCACCGACCTGGTCGATCTCGGAGACTTTTCCTCACGGCGATACGGTCTGCTTTCGGGAGGACAGAAGCGGCGCGTGGATATTGCACGTGCCCTCATACACAGCCCGTCCGTCATTTTCTTGGACGAACCCACCGCCGGGCTCGATCCGCAAAGCCGTGAAAAGGTCTGGGAAGCAATCAACACTCTCCGTGAAGAGCAGGGGCTTACGGTATTCCTAACCACGCATTACATGCAGGAAACCGAAAACGCCGATGAGGTGGTGATCATCGACAAGGGTCGACGGGTCGCGGCCGGAACTCCCGCTGAGCTGCGGTCGCAGTACAGCCGCAGCGTGCTGACCATCCAGTCGTCGGCTCAAGATCGCCTTAAGCGAACAGTCACCGATCTTGGCCTGACTTTTGAAGCAAGAACCGATGTATTAGAAATTGACGTCGAAACTGCACAAGACGCTCTTGCCGTCATCACGGCCCACCGCGAACACATCGGACACTTCGAGTTGCGGCACGGAACGATGGATGACGTCTTTCTGGCTCTGACTGGAAAGGCATAACATGCGCATTATTACTCTTCTCATGGGGCGCAATCTCTCTCTATTCTTCAGGGATAGAATGGGAGTTTTCCTGTCGCTGCTGTCAGCCGTAATTCTATTCGCGCTATATGCTCTATTTCTTGGCAATCTTCAAGTCGAGAACGTTCAGGAAAAGTTCCCTAACGCGACTGTCGAGGACGTTAAAGGGTTCGTCAATTCTTGGGTTTTTGCCGGTATTATCATGATCACGACGCTCACTACGAGTCTGTCTGCGCTCAATCTATTTGTCGAAGACCGGGCTTCTGGACGTTTCAAAGATTTCATGGTTTCACCTGTCCGGCGCGGCCATCTAGTTGGCGGATATCTCTTGTCAAGTTTCGTCATTGCGGTTTCGATGAGTTCGGTTATTCTCATCGCTGGTCAGGCTTACATGGCGTGGACTGGACAAGCCGTGACTTCGTGGGGAGGCCTGGTGCAAACCTTCGCATATATTTGCCTGCTTTCCGCGTCGTTTTCAGCACTGTCTTCTTTTATCGTCACCTTCATTCGGAGCTCCAGCGCTTTTTCATCGCTTGGGACGATTGTTGGGACAGTAATTGGCTTCTTGGCGGGGGCTTACATTCCCCTTGGAACCCTTCCGGAGGGCGTTAGGAACGTGATCAACGCACTCCCGTTTTCACAGGCAGCCATGTTGGTCAGGGGTCCGCTCACCGAGGCGACAAGCAACCGGCTAGCTGGGGGACAAGAAGAGGCGATCACCGCGCTCGACAAGTTTTACGGAGTTCACATCTTCGTCTCAGACCTCGCGGTGACCGTGCCCATGGCCGTCGCCGTGATGGCCGGTGTACTTGCCTTGTTCGCTGCCTTGGGCATGTTACGGATCCGCACCCACATTCGGTGAAAGCCATTTAGCTTCAGATCTCACCCAACGCCACCGTGATATGCGGGCTGGTGGGACTTAGTGCACCATTTTTCCGCTAACAGGAGCCGCTGTGATGACTCGTACCGTTGGGCTGTTTCCCGGCCAGGGCAGCCAATATGTTGGAATGGGCAGTCGGCTGGCTGATTCCAATCAGGTCGCCGCTTCGGTCTTTGACCGGGCCGGGGTAGCCACTGGAATCGACGTCCGGGAACTGTGCTGGACCGGTGAGAGTTCGGGCCTCGAACGAACCGAGAACGCGCAGCTCGCACTGACTGTTTTCAGCCTCGCCGCGCAAAGCGCGTTCGAATCGGAAGCCCGGACGGGCGTGGTTTCAGCCTTTGCCGGCCACAGCGTCGGCGCGATCGCCGCCGCTGCCGCAGCCGGATATCTGTCTGTCGAGTCGGCGGCCATTCTTGCCCGGACCCGGGGCCGGTTGATGGCCGATGCGCCGGGCAGTGGTGGCATGCTCGCGGTCGCTGTTCCAGCTCGCGGCACGAGAGAGGAGAGCCACCATTTCAGCCTGGAGATGGCGCGCACCTTTGATCTGGATGTCGCGGCCCACAACGGTCCGCGACAGGTTGTATTGTCTGGAAGCCATGCCTCTTTGGATGCGGCCGCTGAGGCTCTGGGTGCAAAAGCCAAGAGGCTGAAGGTTAGCCACGCATTCCATTCACGTTTCATGGAGCCTGTCGAATCTGAGTGGCATGAAGTTCTGGACAGCACGGTCATCCAGAATTCGGGCCGCACCTACATCGGATCGACCGACGGGAAGCCGACACAGCGCGGCGAAGAAGTTAGGGAAGATCTGAAGCGCGGACTTTGTCAACCTGTGATGTGGACCTCGGTGATGGAAGCAACGAGCGACTTCCAGCGGCTATGCGTGTTCGGCTCGGGTCGTTCCCTCGCAAGACTCGCCAGACCCTATGTCCGGAACCGTGAAGTGTTGATCGTGGAGGACAACGTCAAGCACTTCGGAGGAGCAAACCGTGGTTGAAGAGAAGATAGTGGCGGACCAATCATCTGCGCGGCCTGTCGCTCTCATTACCGGAGCGTCCCGCGGAATTGGCCAGTCGTCGGCAGTTGCAATGGCAGAAGCCGGATTCGACATCGTCGGCTTTTCCCAGTCGGGGGACTCGGGCAACTCAGAAACATGCCGCCTGGTCAACCTGGCCGGCGGAGCATATGTCACGCACAAGGTAAACGTCGCGGTGGAGTCAGACGTGAGATCGGCGTTCAGATCACTTCTCACCGCAAACGGCCGGAGGCTGCACGCGGTGGTCGTGTCTGCAGGAATTACCTCTGACGGACTCGCGGCGACGATGTCCGCTGACCGATTCGATTCGGTCATAGCCGTCAATCTGCGCGGAACCTTTCTTGTCTGCCGGGAGGCGATAAAGGCAATGCGCAAGACCGGAGGTGCGATCGTTTTGCTCAGCTCCACATCGGGTGTTTCCGGGCAAGCGGGCCAAGTGAATTACAGCGCAAGCAAAGGAGGCGTCAACGCCATGACGCAGGCGTTGGCCAAGGAGGTGGCCGGACTCGGTATCCGAGTGAATGCGGTAGCCCCCGGGTTCACCGAGACCGACATGTTCCGTCGCATGGACGTGAAAGCCCGAAACGGGCTGATTCAACACATCCCTCTTCAGCGCGTCGCGAAACCGGAAGAGGTCGCCAGAGCAGTGAGGTTCCTCGCCACCGAGGAGTCCAGCTACATCACAGGTCAGATCCTACCGGTCGACGGCGGGCTGACCGCTTAGTAGCTCCAACAAGCCGAAGGAAGAAGAAATGGTACAAAGAACCGCTCAGTACGAACGCGCCGTGCACCGCTATGAATTGAATGCCGCCGTTAGGCGAAGCATCATCGGGGGATTGGACCTCCCAGTCGACCCCGACCTCGTCGACGATGACCAGCCGCTCTTCGGCCGAGGTCTTGAGCTCGACTCGCTAGACACCCTTGAAATCGTAAGTCTGATGGAAGAAGACTTCGGCGTTTACATCACTGACGAGCAGCGTTTCGTCTTTGGCTCAGTTAACAAACTTGTCGACTTTGCCGAGGCTTCTCAGCCCGCATTAGACGGCGCCTAACGTGGAACGGGCGCTCACAGCGGCAGAACTCACGCACCGGCTGCCCCACAGGCACCCCTTTGTGCTCCTTGATGGCCTGCATTCAATCGTCCCCGGCGTAAGTGGTGTCGGGGTGAAAAACATCAGCATCAGCGACCCTGTGTTCGCGGGCCACTTTCCAGGCCAGCCCATATATCCCGGAGTACTGCTGATCGAGGCCGCAGCGCAGGCATGCGGGGTGATCGCGACGGATTCCGAAGTAATAGAAGATCAGACATCGATTGGATACCTGGCTACCGTCAAGCGGTTTGCCTTCAAGGAGTTGGTGGTTCCGGGGGATCAGTTGATGATTCAGTGTGCCAGGCACGTATCGCTGGGCTCACTCATCGAATTCAAGTGCACGGTACTAGTAGGCAAAAGGATCGTTGCTGAAGGAAGTGTCGCCATCAGCATCGGGCTTGGGGCAGGCCGATGACGGTGATCAGGGAGTACGTGCCGGAGACCGATGCTGCCAGCCTCGCGGCCCATTTCCTTCGCAGCGGTTACGGCCCGCATCACGGGCTCACCCAGCTTGGACCTCAAAGCATGTCGGCCGTCCTCACCGAGAGAGCGCCAGAACTATTCATGGTCGCTTCAGACGGTGAGGAAATCATCGGGTGCATCGGATTCATGCGCGGATCCGGAAGACGCGTAACCCGGGAGGGGGAGGTCTTTGCCGGTCTTTTTGTTTTGGATCCCAGGCACCGGAACTCCATGCTGGCGGGAAATCTGTTCGTGAAGTCTTTCGAAAAGCTCGTCGCTAAAGGTACGCGCGCAATGAGGATAGAGGCTAACCCTACAAACAAGAAGGCCTTCCCGCTTTACCTTCGTGTGGGGTTCCGCGCCCTTCCGGACGCCAGAGCGGATGAGGACGGATACGTCGAGCTTGTCAGTCACCTTCCCGGCGTCATTGGAGATCTCCTGCGCAGCAACGTGGGCGAAGAGCTTAGTGGAGTTCTGCCGCGTTTCAACTGGCGAAATGCCGGGGGAGGGCGGGACATGACGCCGACATCGGGCGTAGGGGTTCAGGCTGACGGGGCAGTTGTCGTCAGCTATGACCTGACCGCGGGGGATTTCAAATTGCGGGCGAACATAGACATGGAGTCCGGAAGGACACTCAGCTATGACACCATCTCCGGTTCCATCGGGGACCTCCCTCTTCACCCTGGACTTGACCAACTTGGTGGACCTGAGGTCTTGGCCTCCCGGACCCTGGGACACGGGATCATCGCCGAGGTGGACAGCTTCGGTTCCGTACGCATTTATGGCCCGGAACTGCCCGGGCCGGCCCTGGTTGATCATTGGCCCGTAGTTCGAGGAGATATCTCCACGGGCTGGCGTCGGCCCCACCGGATCCCTGTCCACCTCGAAACCGCTGAAGACAGCTGGCTCATGACATCCGCCGGAGAAAGCGGAACGGTCTCGAAGCTAATCAGGTTTACCGATGGGCAGATGTCCGTGAGTTCCAACCTTCTGAGCGAGGACGGCGACCGCGAGCTTGTGGCAAGCCCCTGGGTCTCGATGCGGATGGCCGAAAAATACATCCTCACGATGAGTGAAGCCTGGGTGGGCGGCCCCGCGGTCCGCGGCATCTGGCCTGCCGACTATACGGATTTCGAGGCCTGCGTCGATGAGATCCCGAGCAACTCGGAGGCTGTGCGATCCGTATGGCGCAACTCGAGTATGGTCATTGACACCAGTTGGCCTGCTGGCACGACGGTCCGGCACGAAGGCAACCACCTTCCCCAGTTCCGGCGACCGGCGAACATCCCGCTGACCTACGACATTAGCGTGAGCCCAGCCCAGGGCTGGGAACGACCGCATCGCTTCTTGGCTCCAGCGGGCCTGAACGTTGAAAAGGTCAGGCGGGTACAGCGGCCCGACTGTTCCGTGCCCCGCGAGTGCCTCCCGCCGTCTTGGCACCCTTCCGAGCGTCAGGGAAGGGACGTTCTGGAATGCGGGGAACAGATGAGCCTGCGCTACTCAGAGTCTGCCAGAGGAATCATCGGCTGGTCCCATCAGGGCAATGAGATTCTCTCCAGCCCATATCCCAGTGTCCGAAGCTGGGGTTCGCTGACCGACTGGACGGCGGGACTTTGGGCCGCAACATGCACCCCGCGAGACAGCCCCGAACAGGGTGTTGAGTGGGTCGGCAGGGCATCGGCCCTTCCACTCGGGCCGATTGGCGACCAAACTGTGCAGGACTTCTGGACAGTAACCCTTAACGAAGGGGCAACCCCTGCTATAGAGATCTCCGCAGACTTCGCGTTCCGGAACACGCCAACGGACATGGCGTTCTATGTCACCCCTGCAACGAATCCCGGCGCTTCCATCCTTTTCGGCGGCCAAGGCACCGAGAAGTGGGTTGTGGAGGCAACGAATCGCCCATGGTCGCTCAGCACGACACGCATCGCCATCGAGTTGCAGAACGGCGGCTACCTCGTCGCGCGGACAGTTGCTGGAGTGAACCAGGAAATCTTCGTCCGCTCCGAGCCCAAAGGCATTCACCTCTCTTTGCTGTCACGTATCGAGAATGAAACCGGGAAATGCAGTTGGAAGCTAAGCATTCTGCCGCATCGATCCGCGGCTCTCGCGGAGATGGACCGATGACGATCCGCACCCCCGTCGTCTTCCTCTGCCCGGGGAAGTTCAGCTTTGGCGAGCTTCAGAACGCGATCACGGTGGCGAGGCAACTCCCTGCGGAGGTCGCCAGCGAATTTCTCGTTTCGGAACAGTATCTCGATCTTGCGCGGCGTTCCGGCGTGTCAGCCCGCGCGTTGCCCCGCGGCTCCCGGAACCAGGAGACAACGCTGGCTATCCTGAAAGACCTCAATCCAGCAGGAATCGTCGTTGCTGACCATCACCTGTTTGCGCTCGAGCGAGCAAACTTCCCTCTTGAGACTGTCCTTCGGCTGAATCGTCCCGTCGTAACGTTGGACTCTTTGTGTTTGGGGCCTTCGGAATCGATCATGAAGATGGCACTGTCCCGACAACCGTCCATGAAGCCCATACACCGTTGGTTCCATCCCGAGACTGTGGTCCCGGGACTTCCAAAAGAGATGAACCTGATCCGGCCGGTACCGGTTGCCGGGCTTGGACGCGCCGACGACTCTTTCAACCTTTACGGAACTCTACTGGAGGCGCGGCAAGCGAAAGAGGCCGTCTTCGACCGATTAGGGATCAGCCAGGAACGGTCGCTGGTTGTTGTTGCCCAATCCAACTGGGCCACCTCCGCATACGGGCTACTGGGGCGTATCAGCAAAGACGCGGATTCGGATACGTACAGGGATCTTAGGAACCGGTGGTCGGCAGAGATGTTCAGCAGAGTCGGGCTGCCCATCACTGTCCTGGAGGTGTCAGCGGGAGGCAATAGCGCAACCTATTACAACGGTGTTGAATTCCTGCCGTCCTCGTACCAGCCCATGGATGACTTTGTTGACATCCTGGCGGCCGCTGATCTGTACGTCACGGACAACCTGACTTCCGGTGCCATGGGCAAGGCGGCTGCACTTGGCACCGCGACCCTGGCCTTGGTCAACGAAAGCAACGATCGCTCCACAGACCCCTTCTCCACCGAGTGGCTCGCCCAGATGGAGTCATACTTTCCTGGGTTCGACGTCAGATTCCTCGTTAACCCCTTTGGCTGGGCCGACGAATTGGCTCCGCTTCTAACCAACAACGAATACCTTGCATCAGTACCCAAAGCTGAAATCTACGACCTGGACGCCTGCGCCTCCGCCATCCGGAAACATGTGGGAATCAAGTTCGGACCCGCATCGCAGACTCTCAACCGCCAAATCGCCGGGCTACCGATGGCGTCGACAATGCTCCTGGAACGCCTGAACCTGTAATCGAAAATCCACCGCATCAGAAGACGAGCCAATGCGCCGATCCGTTCCTGGCGAAAGCTCACCGAAGGAGAAACATGCTCACCACAAATGAAAGCTACGCAGCGATCCGAAACTCTGCCGCGGTATACGACAGGGGAGGAGAAGCCGTTCGTCTGACTGGTACGCATCGCGGCCAGCTCCTGTCGTGGCTGCTCGCCAAACAAACGGAGTTCGCGGAGCCCGGTACCGTCGTCGAATCCTTGATTCTGGCCGAATCTGGTGCTGTCGAAGGGGCGTCTCTTGTCGTCATGGATGAGGACTCGATTGTCGTGATCGCGGACTCGCAGACCGCTCTTCTGGCGCCTGCGAGGTCCGCCATCGAAGACCAAGGACTCGACGGGACCTACGCAAACGAGGCCGACGACCTGACGGGCGTCATCGCAGTTGAGGGCCCACTGTCTTGGCAGGCTGTCGAGGGCATCACGAACGAACCTATGTCGGAAATCCTTCTCAACGAGTGGCGACACGGGAAGCTGGACGGCGTGGAGTGCCTTGTGATCCGCATCGGAACCACAGCCGAGTACGGCTATCTTGTCGTGACATCATCGGTGGAGCGTTCTTCGGTTATGGCCGAGCTTGTCGGGCGCGCAGAACGCCTCGGAGGTGGCGCTATCGACCCAGCCGTGCTCCAAAGGGCTCAGGCCGAGGTGAACCACCCTGTTCTCCCGTCACAGGCGCGGGGACTCACCATTTTTGAAGCCGGTATTCAGTGGATGGCTACCCCAAACCGCGATGATGATTTCCGGGGCAAAGCCGGAATCGTTCTAGAGGCACCTTCACGCAAGATTGTTGCGGCTGTGTGCGACGGTGACCATTTTCCAGATCAAGGGTCCGTTGTCACGGACGAAGGAATCGCGGTGGGCATAGTCCAGATTGCGACCCCAAGCGCCGGCCTCGGTTCAGGCTTCGGGCTTCTCCTGCTAGACGTCCCCTACTGCGTACCGGGACTGACACTGACAGTCGGCAGCCGGATCGTGTCGACAGTTGCACGCCCGTCCGTAGATCCGCGGTCCTGGACCCAGCAGATCGGTGTTTGAGCAATGACGGTCGTGGTCACGGGAATAGGAATGCTGACCGCTGTTGGTGATACCGCTGAGGAATGCTGGAGCAAAATAGCCGCAGGAGAATCGGGCTTGTCTACGGTAGGGGTCGTACCCCACTCGGGACTCCTCAGCACGCGAGCAGGTGAGGTGCGCTCCAAAGCGGTCGATGAGGATCCTACTAACGACCGCTGCATAGTCCTCAGTCGCATCGCCCTCGAAGAGGCACTAACTTCAGCCGGCCTGATCGCGAGCAACCCATATGAGAGTCATCGCACGGGACTGGCGATCGGGACCTCCCTCGGGGGAGCCAGACGGGGCGAGGAATTTCACCGTCAATGGCTCACCCGCGGTCTGCGCCAAGCAAATACCGGGCTGCTGCGCCAGTACCCGTTGCACTCAACAGCGGACTACCTCGCCGGGCATTTCAAACTGTTCGGGCCCAGAACCGTTCACTCCAACGCATGCGCTGCAGGGTCGGTCGCGATTGCCAATGGCCTGGAATACTTGCGGACCGACGCTGCAGACATGGTCGTTGTCGGCGGCGTCGACCCGTTGGCATACCTGTCCTTCGGGGGCTTTTCCTGCCTTGGAGCCCTCTCGCCACGGGATTGCGCGCCCTACAGCAAGAGCGAAGGCTTGACTCTCGGGGAGGGCGCCGGATTCCTGGTCCTTGAAAGGGTCGAGGCCGCGCACGCGCGCAATGCTTCGGTCCTGGCCGTATTGTCCGGGTACGGGCTGTCCGCCGACGCCCACCACCCAACAGCCCCGGATCCCCGCGGCCGCGGCGCACTCTCAGCCATGACCTCAGCCCTCGAAATGGCTGGCGCGACCGAGCAAGAGATCGATTACATCAATGGCCATGGAACAGGAACACCAGCAAACGATGGAGGTGAAAAGAAGATCCTGATGCATCTCGGGGAACACAACATTCCGATGAGCTCCACCAAATCGATGATCGGCCACACTCTGGGGGCTGCAGGCGCCGTGGAGGCCGTCACCACAGTGATGGCCCTGCGGGAACAAGTTCTTCCGCCGACCGTCATACCGGAAGACTTCGAGGGCGACCTGGACTTTGACGCCGTCCCCCACTCGGGCCGTCCGGCCAAAATCTCCTTGGCGCTCTCCAACTCATTCGCCTTCGGAGGAAACAACTCAACGTTGGTATTCCGAAACAGAGACAACCAAGCCGAGCAGAAAACGCCGCCCACTCGGAAGGTTGCGATCACGGCCATGGGAGCCATGGTCGGGACAGCCGGGACCTCCAACGCCATCGCCGATGCCTTATTCAGCGGAGTTCCGCTCTACGGAAACAATTCAGTCTCTATTGACGAGTATGGCCCCTTCCCGATTGCTGAAATTCCTGAGTCGGTCCAGAAATCCGGCATCAACCCCACAGCGTTGCGGCGTCTCGACGCCCTGAGTAAGCGATCTGCGTCTGTAGTGGGACAGTTGTTGAAGGAACGATCCCTCAGCCGGAATGACGTCCAGAAGACCGGGCTCATTTTCGCCACGGCCTCGGGCCCGATGTCCACCGTTGAGGCGTTCCAGCGGGGACTAATCACTGACGGGGTCGGAAATACGCGGCTGTTCCCCAACACCGTGATGAACGCATCCGCCGGCCACGTGGCACTCCTTCACGGACTAAAAGGGCCGACCGCAACCTTCTGCGCCGGCAGCACAAGCGCAGTCAGCGCCCTTCACTTCGGGCAGCAGCTCATCGCCTCGAGGGCTTGTGACCGAGTGATAGTCCTGTCGGCCGACGAAACCTCCACCGCGCTCCTGGCAGGCTATGCACGGATTGAAGGGTATCTGAGCCAGGGCGTTCTCGTCCCCTTCGGCAACAGTGGCCGCATCTACAGCGGTGCTGCTGCGGCGGTCCTCCTAGAACCAGACGAAGGACAGCAAATCCCGGCTCTAGGCCGTATTCTCGGGTTCGGTTTCGCCGGAGACGACAGCGGTTGCGGGAACGTCAAACAGGACTCGACCGCATGGTGTCGCGCCATGTCCCATTCGATCCGGGCTGCTGGACTGGAGAACCGCGATATTGACGTCATCGTGGCGGCGGCCTCCGGCCGAAGCAGCATCGACGACCTGGAACGCAAAGCCATCCTCGATCTGGGTTTGGGGGAAGTGCCGGTGAGTGCTCCCAAGGCCATGCTTGGGGACACGCAGTCCACCGCGGCACTATTGGGAGTCCACCAATCGATGTGGATGAAATCCCGCGGCGAAGCAGTTGCGACAGACTACTTCGGCAACAAGCACGACGCATCGGCGGAAATCGACAAGAACCGGCCTCTTCGGGTCTTGGTGAACTCGATGGAAATAGGTGGAAACTACCAATCGGTTGTGGTGGAAGTGTGACAACGGATGCACTCGGTTCAGCGTGCCGGCTTCTTTCGGAGCCCGGTCTTCCCTCCAAAGATGAAGCGAGTCCCGGATTCTTCGACCTATACAACTGATTGATCTGAAGGCCGGGATCCCAGGGGGCGGTCACGACCTTGGGCTGGAAGCCTGGTACGTCGTCGACGGACCAAAGGCTGAACCGCCGAGGTCAGGGGAAGGCAGACGCTTCATCCGGCAACTGCAAAGAACCTCCGGGTGCTGTCGACAGCCAACGCTTGTAGTGGAGGCATTGACTGGTCGGTTCCATTGCGGGTCGTGCCGGATGTGGTGGTCTGCAAGTCACACGACGGGCCGGACCGCGGTTGCGAAATGCAGGGTGCCTCTCGGAATCGATGTTCAACACCACGTCCATCGTCCGGCAGCGTTGAGATGGCTGGCGAGGACAACGCAAGCCCACTTCGAGCTGTCGATCACTCACTGGGCCGTGGCCGAGGCATTCTGGAAAGCCTCTGGGAAAGCAGGAAGAAGACCCCTGCAGGGGGAGTTCAAGTTGCCACATTCGCTGCATAGCGGGTGGGGAACACACGCGTTTGATGGTGTAGAAGAGCTCCCTTTCTACGTCGATGACGCGGACGCGATGGCGACCGCCCTCGTGCTGGGGGTAGCGACCGAATTGACATAGGGTCGTTTCGGGGCCGATCCGGCCATAACAGCATCGCGGATACCGGCCACCTGTGGTCCGCCCGGGTAGTGTAGCCAGATGCCAAACCACGGTGCGACCGTCAGGCGCGCCGCCTTGGTCTGCCAGTAGCCGGCGTCAGCAGCCCAATGGCGCCGTTTGTCGAGTGTTCGCGTGACGGACGGGTCAGGAGGACGTCTTGGATGCCCGGAGCCGGGCTGGCATCGGAAAGGGAAGCGTGAAGTGCAACTGAGGTGCGTCCACGGCACCCCAGTCGTCCTTCATTACTTTGATTGCCTCCGGAGAGACTTCGGTGAGGCGCACCGAAAGCCAGCGTCCATCGTCGAGCAGCAGCTCGTACGGCTCAGCGAGATACCCTATGCCCGCTGCATCGAGCGCCTCCTCGGCGGTCAGCCAGTCGACAACATCTGTCCGCGTCCGGCCGAGCAAGTCCACCGCCACGAAGCCATCGTCCTCAATAACGACCCATCCGAGAAGCTCGCGGTCTCCACTGCGGCGGTGCTCGATCCAATCAGGGTTCATCGTCTCAGCCTAACCTCCGCCCGTTAGTCGTTCCTCTTGCGCTAACGGCACCGCCAAAAAGAGATGTGAAAGCCAGCCCAGCGTCGCCGGCTTCGGGCCGCCCGCCACATTGCGCCGGAGCGAGCCGGGGCCGGGGTATCTTCTTCTGTGTGAGCCGTACCGGCAGTCCTTTGGTGCGGCAGGTTGATGAATGTTCGGCGATCCCACGGCGTCCAAAGCTCACCACGACCGAGCCGCGAGTAGCGAATGGGGGAGCGCCACAACCGGGACCGAGCGACGCTACACGATCGAAGGCGTTTGACCGTTGTTTGTTGGGTGACCTGAATTCCGGATCTCCGGCGGACGCTTTGGGTGCGAAACGGGTGGATAGACTGTTAGCCGAGGAGGTGTGTGCCATGAGTGACGAAGACCGTCTCTCTGCCGATGAGCTGCTTGACGCGCTCAAGGCTCTGGCCAATCCGGTGCGCCTGCAGATCATGGATTGGCTCCGCGACCCGGCGGCCGAGTTCGCCGATTATGATCCCATCGCCGACCGGATCGAGGTCGGTGTCTGTGTCAGCCATATCCAGGCCAAAAGCGGCCTTGCCCAATCGACGGTCTCCTCGTACATGACCACCCTGGAGCGTGCCGGGCTGGTCCAGTCCACCCGCGTGGGCAAGTGGACGCACTACAGGCGCAACGAGAGTCTCCTGCGCCGCGTGGGGGACAGGGTTGCGGGCAACGCCTAGCAACATATCGACATATCGCGATTTATAGATATGCTTGGCGGGTGAGCACGCAAACTGACACCCGCGCCTCGGCGCTCATCATCCACGCCCACCCCGAGACTGACTCGTTTTCCACCGCACAGGCGCACGCTGCGGCCGAGTCCCTGCGGGCGCAGGGTTACGCCGTCGAGTTCATCGACCTGTACGCAAAACAATGGGAGCCGGTCCTGGACCGAGGCGAGTTCGAGCCGTTCGAGGGGCCGTTCAAACCGCAGCGCGAGCAATGGACTGCCGTGAAGGACGGGACCCTGCCGGCAGACGTCCGCGCCGACCTGGACGCGGTGTTCCGCGCCGATCTGCTGGTGCTCTCGTTCCCGCTGTGGTGGTTCTCCCTGCCGGCGATCCTCAAAGGCTGGCTGGACCGGGTCTTCGTCATGGGCGGCGTCAGCGGCGGGGACCTCGGCGCCTTCGACCAGGCCGCTTTGACCGGGCGGCGTGCGGTGGTGCTGGCCACGACCGGCGGCTCGGCGGACGCCTTCGCCCCGGACGGTGCTTTCGGCGACATCAATGATTTCCTCTTCCACATCCACCGCGGAATGTTCGAGTTCGTCGGCTACGACGCCCTTGAACCCATCATCACCTACGGCCCTGCCCACCTGGACGATGCCCGGCGGGCAGAGGCGCTCCACCGGGTGCGGCACGCTTTCGGCAACCTTCACCACCGGCCCCTGGCGGCTTCCACGCGTTACCGCGACCTGACTGCCACCTCGTAATCGTCTGACCATCACGGCAGCGGACAGTGCATCATGCACGTCCGCAGCTCAACTGCGCCCTTCCGGACTTCCGGATACCGCTCCAGAAAGGGATACACGACCATGACCGAGAATACTTTGCTCGCGACCAGGGCGGCGGAACGGCTTACCGTCCGCCAGCGTCTGGCCGTCGCCGTGCTGCTCACGGCGAACTTCACCCTCGCCGTGGACTTCTCTGTCCTTAACGTCGCCCTGCCGCACATCGGCCGCGACCTCGGTTTCACCACCGCGAACCTGCAATGGATCGTCACCGCGTTCGCCCTGTGCGCGGCAGGATTCACCCTGTTCTTCGGACGTGTTGCCGACCTGTTCGGCCGCAAACGCCTGTTCATCCTCGGCATCATCCTGCTCGGTGCCTCCTCCCTCGTCGCCGGCCTCGCCGCCGAACCCGTGCTGCTGCTGACCGCCCGCGTCGGGCAGGGCCTCGCCACCGCCATGGTCACCCCGGCAGCCCTGTCACTGCTCACCACCATGTTCGCCGAAGGACCCGCCCGCGCCCGCATCCTCGGCCTCAGCGGCGCCCTCATGGCCGCAGGGTTCACCACCGGAGCCGCCCTCGGCGGCGTGCTCGCCGGCTTGGTGAGCTGGCGCTGGGCCTTCTTCATCAACGTCGTCGTCGCCCTGTTCGTCCTGGTTACGGCCCCGTTCGCGCTGACCGACAAGCCCACCGAACGCCGACCCCGCCTCGACACTCCCGGCGCGATCACCGTCACTCTTGCCCTGGTCTCCCTCGTCTACGGCATCACCACCGCCGGTGAGACCGGATGGGCCGACCCACTCGCCTGGGGCCCGATCCTCGCAGCCGTGATCCTGTTCGCGGTCTTCCTGCGGATCGAATCCAGCGTCGCCGAACCCCTCCTCGCCCCCGCGCTGCTGAAGCGCCGGAACATCGCATGGGGCAACTTCGCCGGGCTCCTTGCGTTCGCGACCGAGACCTCGCTGGTGTTCCCGCTTACCCTCTACCTGCAGGAAACCCTCGGATTCAACGCCGTCACCGCCGGCCTGATCTTCGCCTGGCTCGGCATCGGGACCGTCCTGGGCGGCCTCATCGCCCCGAAGGTCATCGGAAAGACCAACTCCAAGAACGCAATCGTCATCGGCTTCATCGTCCAGGGCGCCGCGACACTCCCGCTCGCGTTCGTCTCCGACAACCAGGCCTGGGTCATTCCGCTACTGGCCGTCACCTTCATCGGCGGGGTCGCCAACCTTGTCGCGATCGTCGGCTACGCCGTCGCCGCCACCACCGGAGTCCCCGTCGAACAGCAGGGCCTCGCCACCGGTCTGATCACCATGAGCCAGCAGGTCGGCATCACCCTCGGCACCCCCGTCATGTCCGCAATCGTCACTGCCTTCGCCGCTTCCACGCTCCTTCCCGGACTCCAGGCCGCAATCGGCATCAACGCGGCCATCTGCCTGGTCTCCGCCGTCGTGGTCGCGATCTTCCTGCGGCTGCCGGCCAGCAGCAAAGCCCCGGCCTGAGGACACCACCGACCGCCAGAGTTGACGCGGGGGACCCTGCCGCGGATGCGGCCCTCACCCACGGAACCTTGGCGGTCGGAAAGGCACGGAATTGGACCGTGTTGAAGTAAACAGGACTTGTCATCGTGTTGAAGTAAAGGGGTAAGACATGGTCATGGCAACTTCCGTTCGGGCGGCAGTTCCAAAGGAAACGCCCGGCAACCCAATCCAGGACCCAGTCCCGGCGCAGGCCGGGCTGGTTGGGTTCTTTTCCGGCCTGGGAGGCCGGGACGCATACTGCGGGGCGGCCGCCGCGATCCCGATTATGACCGAGCCATCGGTTCTGATCAACATGTTTCGCCGATATGTCATGGTTTTCGTACCGCGGCCGGTCATCGCTTGCCCGCATTGGTTGGGAGACCGAAATGACTCAAAAGTATTAGGTCCACAACATAAAACGCAGGCGGATGTGTTCTAAGTAACATGGGCAATCCGGACAACGGTCCGGAATTGCAATGTAAGAAGGAACGCCATGGCGACAGCTACCGTGGATGACATCCTGTCGGATCTCCCGCCAGGATGCGCCAGCCTCATTCTTCGACCAACGTGCGCCAATCTTCGGATTAAGCGCTTGCTGATCGTCGAAGCCGACGACACGTTGGTCGATCCCCGAGCGGCCTTGGTCCTGTTGGTTGGAGTCCGGGGGCGGTCTGCTCTTCCTGCCGTTCGCCGGCTTCTTGGCAACCCTCCTCTGGCGCTGGCCATCAAGGGAGGCCATGAGGAGTTGGCAGAAGTCGAGGAGCTGCTCAGGGACACTGGGACCGGCCTTCTGGGGGTGGACCCTGGCACGGACTGGGACCGGTTTGTAGCAATTGTCAACGACCGGGTGCATCCACGGAGTTACCAGAGCGAAGTGTTGACGCTTCTGGAGGAAGATCTGTTCGCCATCGCTCAAACGACTGCGCGCCTGACGTCCAGCCATGTGGTTATCGAGGACGCAGCGAACAAAGTCCTAGCCTACTCGACGGTAACCAATGACATCGACGAGCTTCGAAAGGCGTCGATTTTGGCCCGGCGTGGTCCTCGGAAATATGAACTGCTGCTTAAGGACATTGGCGCTTACCGCGAGTTGCACCGGACACGCCTTCCTGTTCGGGTGCCGGCCAGACCGCAGGAGGGACTGAGGGAGCGAGTGGCCGTCACTTTGTTCGCCGGTCACCGCATCATGGGGTATGTCTGGCTCCAGGAAACGGGGGATGGTTTCGCTGAAGACGTAGAACATGTTCTGACTGGCTCTGCAACGCGGGCTGCCGCCGAGCTGATCCGCTACCGCAATCATCAGGCGGTAACGATGCGGGAGGACCGCATCGTTCGTATCCTTTCAGGTCCGGCCGAGGCCGCTGCCGTTGCTCACAGTGAGAAGATGCCCGCGAATCGGCCGGCCGTCCTGCTCCTGATAGGAATGACGGCCGATGAGACGCAGGCTGACGACGCGGCCCTTCGGCATGGAGAACTTGCCAACCTCGCGTCGATTCATGCCGCGGCCTACAAAGCGTCGGCGATGGTTGGCCAATTCAAGGGCGATACAGCAGTGGTCATCCCCGGACTGCAGTCCTCGAACGCGAAAGCCGGGCTTCGGAGCTTGGCAGAGGCTATCGTCGGCGATGCGACAAAGCACCTGGGGATCACACCATTTGTGGCCATTGGACAAGTGGCACGTGACTTGTCTGCGCTTCATTCAACAACGGCCAAGACCGAGGCTCTGCTCCGCGCCATGCGCCGTGCCGGTCATACTGCGGTGGCTGTCGAGAATGATTTTGAGGTTGAGATCCTTCTTCGTGACGCCATCGTCAGCTTCAGTGGCTCAACCTTTCGGCACCCCACCCTTTGGCGCCTACTTCGTGACGACCCTGATCTCGCTGAGACGCTGCGTATCTATTTCGAGGAGTCCCTGGACGTCGCCGAGTGCGCCCATCGAATGGGACTCCACAAGAACACTGTCTACTACAGGATCAGCAAGGTCGGACGCATGACTGGTCTGGATTTCACGGATCCACGCCATTCATTGGTGGCCCTACTGCATGTTCAAGAGTGGGCCGATATGTATAGGGAGCAAGTGGGTAAGAAATGACAACACCCCTCCATTCAAGTCCCCTTGGACTGGTGTTGGCCGACATTGT
This sequence comes from Arthrobacter sp. efr-133-R2A-120, assembly GCF_030209835.1. Taxonomy (GTDB): domain Bacteria; phylum Actinomycetota; class Actinomycetes; order Actinomycetales; family Micrococcaceae; genus Arthrobacter. The sequence goes on from NZ_JARVRF010000024.1 coordinate 182,295, forward strand.
GCAGAGGCACCGGCCTCGGAATGAACACGGGTCGGTACCGACCAGCATTCCACATCTGTCGGCGCCGCCTTCGACCGGTTCGGGATCGCTGTTGCCACGACGGCAGGCGACGTCATCAGTGCCGGCGATGCCGACGTGCCCTTCTCGATTCAGAGCATTTCGAAAGTCTTCACTCTAGCCATGGCGTTGAGTGCCGATGACCAAGGTGCACTCTGGTCCCCGGTGCAATTCTCTTGCCGGAATGGCGGCACTCGCTGAACTCACTGACCGCACGGGCTGGTCGGTCTTCTGATGCAACGCCCTAGCTTGTTCAGCCGAGGGGCCGACTCGTTGCATCAAACCTTTAAAACAATTTGAAAGGAACTTCATGTCCAACAACTCCAGTGATCAACCTGGGCTCCACACGGTCGACGGCGGTCACGCACACGCTTCGGATTCCCTGATTCACGCCGAGGATACCGGCTATCATAAGGGCCTCAAGGCCCGCCAGATCCAGATGATTGCAATCGGCGGCGCCATCGGCACCGGCCTGTTCCTGGGTTCCGGCGGCCGCCTTAATGTGGCGGGCCCGTCCCTGGTCATCGCGTATGCCGTCTGCGGATTTTTCGCCTTCCTGATCCTCCGCGCCCTGGGCGAACTCGTTCTGCACCGCCCGTCATCGGGCTCGTTTGTCTCGTACGCCCGCGAGTTCTTCGGCGAGAAGACTGCCTACGTCGTGGGTTGGTTCTACTGGATCAACTGGGCAATGGCGACCATCGTTGACACCACCGCCGCAGCCCTCTATATGAACTTCTTCGGCAAATACGTCCCGTGGATAGGCGTTGTTCCTCAGTGGGCGTGGGCCCTGATCGCCCTGGTCGTAGTGCTGAGCCTGAACCTTGTTTCCGTCAAGGTCTTTGGAGAGCTCGAGTTCTGGTTCGCGCTCATCAAGGTTGCTGCGCTCGTTGCCTTCCTCTTGGTCGGCACCTACTTCGTCATCTTCGGCACACCGGTGGGCGGCCAGGACATCGGATTCAGTCTCATCACAGACCACGGCGGAATGTTCCCCAACGGCGTGCTTTCCGTGATCCTCGTCATGCAGGGGGTGCTGTTCGCCTACGCCGGAATCGAACTCGTGGGCACCGCTGCCGGCGAGACCGCCAACCCGGAAAAGATCATGCCCAAGGCCATCAACTCCGTGGTCTATCGGATCGGCCTGTTCTATGTCGGCTCAGTTCTCCTGCTAGTGCTATTGCTGCCATACACCTCGTACGAGAAGGGCGTCAGCCCATTCGTGACGTTCTTCGGCCACATCGGCATCCAGGGCGTAGACGTGATCATGAACCTCGTGGTCCTCACCGCCGCACTGTCCTCGCTGAACGCCGGTCTGTACTCCACCGGCCGCATCCTTCGCTCCATGTCCATGGCTGGCTCGGCTCCGAAGTTCGCCCAGCGCATGAACAGGGCAGGCGTTCCATACGGCGGCATCGCCATCACCGCGGGAGTTTCGCTGCTGGGAGTTCCATTGAACTACCTTGTACCGGCGCAAGCCTTCGAAATCGTACTGCACGTGGCATCCGTCGGGATCATCGTAATGTGGGCGTCCATCGTCATGTGCCAGATTCAGCTCAAGCGCTGGGCAGACAAGGGCTGGCTCGAGCGTCCGGCGTTCCGGATGTTCGGCGCCCCTTACACCGGCTACATTTCCCTGCTGTTCCTGGTGGGCATCCTCGTCATCGTTTTCATCGATTCCCCGCTCACCATGGTGGTCACAATTATCGCCTGCGTCCTTATGGTGGTCGGTTGGTTCCTGTGTCGCAAGCAGATCCACGAAATTGCAGCAGCGCGGGAAGGATTCACAGGCGAAGCGCCTGTGGTCGCCAACCGACAGTCACTCCGCTAGTCGGGCGAGTTACAAGCCAGATGCGGAAGAGACTGCCCCTTCTGCAGGCGCTTGGAAGCGACTTCAGTGTCCTCGGCCCGTCATTGAGCTGCTTCCATGAATTTCCGATAACAATCCGTTCCGTGAATTAAGCAAGACCCGTGAGCAGCCACCATAGCGATTGTGGTTATCCCAAAACGGTCCATCAATAATTGGGCTTGAATCCAAAGAGTGCCCGGAATTATGGCGTGAATATGATAATTCGCCTGAGGCTGTGTCGTGCCGTCTTGGATATGCCTGAAGCGATATTTCAGGCCATTGTCGCGATTTAGCAAGGTTTCAAAATTCTCTCGTTACCCACCAATCTCCTATTCACAAGAGGTATTTACCATGACTCATAAAGCCGCCTCCCCAGAAGAAGCCAGCATGCCCACGCCGGCGATTCTTGCGAAGAAAATTGCCGCACCTCCGGCTGGTCTCCAGACGGCCACCGTTGGGGACGTTCCGATTGTGGATGACGCTGCTGTCGTTGATGAGGCGACTGTGCTTGTTGACGCCCCGGAGATTAGTGTCGGCACAGACGCCGCATTTGCTGAAGCCGTCCCGGGGTCTGGATCTGGGCGAGGGTTGAAGAACATTTCAGAGGTTCGGCATTTCTTCCGCACAAATGATGTGCCGGTGTTTTTCATCGGGGCAACGCCCTTCAACCTGCTCGGCCTGGACCGCTGGGTGCGGAATTTCTCATACGTGACGTACTACGACGCTTGGGATGGTGCTCACCCCAAGGTCTTCTCGCCGGTGTACAAGCCATACCGCGAATTTGAAGACGGGGAGGCCATCAACAACTGGCTCCTGAACAACCCCGAAGTCCGGGCCCACATGGCCCAAGGCCTTCATCCGGGGATACGTCCGAAGGTCGCCATGGTGTTCTTCAATGAAGAGACCGAGGCGATTTGCGCCGAACTCGGCTACGACCTGATCCTGCCGCCGGCGAGCCTGCGGGAACGCCTCGACTCCAAGATTGTGACCACCCAATTAGGCAACGAAGCCGGGGCTCTAAGCGTTCCAAACGTCTTGACCACTGCCGGGGACTGGGAAGAACTTACCCAGGCAGCCGGAGCCGCTGGTTTGGGTGAGGATCTTGTGGTCCAGACCCCGTACGGGGACTCGGGAAAGACAACGTTCTTCATCTCGTCGGAAGCGGACTGGGACAAGCACAGTGCTGACATAGTCGGCCAAGAGTTGAAGGTCATGCGCAGGATCAACAACCTGCCCGTTGCCGTCGAGGCCGTCATCACCCGATGCGGCACCGTTGTGGGACCGTTCCTGACAGAGCTGACAGGATATGCAGAGCTCACCCCCTACCGAGGTGGCTGGTGCGGCAACGAAATGCACTCCGAAGTCCTCACACCCGGCCAAAGGGCCAAAGCCACCGACCTGGTTCGTCGGCTCGGTGATCGGCTCGGCGACGAGGGCTACCGAGGATTCTTCGAAGTCGACGTGCTCATCGACACCGACGAGGACGAGGTCTATCTGGGAGAACTGAACCCACGGATCAGTGGCGCTTCGGCGATCACCAACGTCACGGCCGGTGCCTACGCTGACATCCCGCTGTTTCTCTTCCACCTGCTCGAATACATGGACGTGGACTTTGACCTGGACGTGGATGAGATCAACCAGCGCTGGGAGGACCTGGCCGGCGGCGACACCTGGAGCCAGATGATCATCAAAGAAACGTCGCCGATCGTGGAGCAGCTCGTGGAAACACCGCAGACTGGCCAATACTTTCTGGACGCCACAGGTGCGTTGGTCTTCCGCCGTGCGGCTCTGGACTGGCACCAGCTCAAGGACGAATCAGAGGCCTTCTTCCTGCGCATCTACGGGCCGGGCGACTACCGCTGGAAAGGCGCCGATCTTGGCGTGCTGGTGACCAAGGGCCGCCTGCAGCGCGACACGGGCGGGCAAACATCGTTGACCATCCGTGCGCGTCACCTTATCGACTCGATACGATCGCGCTACCTGGGAGTTCCATTGGGCGATGCGGAAGAGCCGAAGCGGTCTCAAGGTGTGAAGTCCCAGTGACTGCGGTCTCAGGCAGAATGTCGATGGGGTTCGCAGAAGGTATGTCCAGCGCAGCTGGAACTGAATTCCCGGAAGGTTTGGATCTGGAAAACTGGCAAGCCACCCAGTATTTGCATTGGAGTTTTCAGCACATGGCTGACTTCTTACCCACGGCCGTCATTTCACGTGGCAGGGGCCCGGTCGCGGTTCTTCATCCGAAGCCAACGGCGTCACTGGAGAACATTCCCGTGACGCCGTCACGGGACGGGGATCCGAGAACGGTCCGCGAAATCATCGACGTCACCGATACCGATGGCTGGGCGGTTCTTCACGGAACAAACATTCTCGTCGAAGAATACTCAGGCGGCATGACAGCTGGTTCTTCGCATTTGCTGATGTCCGTGAGTAAGTCGCTGGTGGGCGCGGTGGCCGGAGCCTTGTCTGACAGAGGAGTCATCGACGTTGACGCCTTGGTAACGGCGTACATTCCCGCCTTGGCCGCGTCAGGGTACGCCGGTGCCACCGTCCGCAATCTGTTGGACATGCGCTCGGGCATCGCGTTTTCGGAGAACTATCTTGATCCCTTCGCTGAGGTCAGGCGCCTTGAGGAAGCCATTGGCTGGGCACCCCGGCTGGATCCAGGGCTGCCTTCCACCATGTACGGGTACCTGCAGACGCTCCGGCAAAAGACCTTCCATGGCGGGGTCTTCGAATACCGCTCCTGCGAAACCGACGTCCTTGGCTGGGTCTGTGAAGCAGCAGCGGGCGAGCTTATGCCGGAGCTAATGTCCCGGCTGCTGTGGAGCAGAATCGGCGCCGAGTCGGATGCCAGGATTGGCATTGACCGCGTGGGCACGGGCATGTTCGACGGTGGGATCAACGCGGGACTGCGCGATCTGCTCCGCTTTGGGACGCTTTTCCTCAACGACGGAGTATCTCTGACAGGTGAACAGGTCCTGTCGCCGGGCTGGATCTCTGACACGATCAACGGTGGCTTTGACTCCAGGGAGGCCTTTCTCTACAGTCCGGGGGACAACCGCATGCCCGGCGGCATGTACCGGAACCAAATATGGTTCCCCTACCCCGGCCACGATGTGTTGCTGTGTCTGGGCATCCACGGCCAGATGGTCTACATCAACCGTCCTGCCCGTCTCGTAGCGGCGAAACTATCGAGTTGGCCGCTACCTCAGGACGCGGCGAAGCTCTTCGCAACGGTGCATGCCTTCGATGCCATTGCGGCGGCACTGTTGGAGGACAAGTCGGGCTTCCGAGAAGAGGCATATTAGCCGATCGGATGCATCGGCGGACGGTCGGGTCCGATAGAAGATTTTGACAACCTTCAGCGGCTTAGTCCGGACCCGGCCATCCGCAACCCCAGTTGGACCTTGCCGATTGCGCGGCAAGACGGCTCAAGAACCCGGACTGCGCCAGCTGAAGTCACGTCACGGCCGAACCACCCACCCGCCGAGGGCGCTGAAGGAGTCCTAGCGCCCCACCTAGTATCGGAATTATCGCCCACCTCCACGATCTTTCCTGTCTTCGGCAACAAACCGCCCATCATTGCTGCCCTGTTATAGGGGACAGCCATTTCGAGAAACAGAAACACGGAAACAGACATGACACACGAACCTTTCGGCAAGGAAGTCAGGACTCCCAGCAGGGCCTGGCGGGTACGCACCGATGCCTGGGAATTCCTAGGCTATGCCCTGAAACAGTTGAACACGGGGCGGGCTGCCAAATCGTCCCAGGCCAGCCTTAGAGACCAGATTCAGCGGGCGCTTGGGGTCTTGGCGGCTGTTGAGCCGTACTGGGCAGCTCCGGGGGTGGCAACCGTGGCCCGACTAAGTGATGCGGTCAGCAACGGAGAATTCCAGTCCGCGGTGGACTTACTGGCTTCGGTGGCCCCTCAGCTGCCGTCATCCGGGTTGCCAGACGAAGCGCAAAGGAATGGCCGCGCGTCACACGAGGTGCAGGAACCCGACGCCGTGGATCGCCGAGATAATGGCTTGAAACCACGGTTTGAAGTTCTTCTCGTTGATGACATCACGGAAGAAGAAGCAGAATCCCTCAAGTCCGACATGTACTCTCAGCGACGGCCTACCGACTCGTTTCATTATGAGGTCACGGTCGTCCCGAGCTATGAAGACGCGCTCGTGGCGTTACTGTTGAACCGCGACATCCAGGCCTGCATCCTCCGGCCCGGTTTTGATATCACGAGCAAACTGCCGCTGGGGCGTGATCTACGCAAGTTCCTTGCCGGCCATGTCAGCGATCGGCTAGAGGGAATGCGCCCCATCGGCCGCATAATTGACTTGGCCGAGAGGATCTCGGAACTTCGTCCGGAACTTGACGTCTATCTGGTGGCTGGCGTCTCCATTGAAACGTTGGCCAGTTCACTGACGCGCCGATTCCGGAGAATCTTCCGCCGACAGGACCATCTTGATCTTCACCTGTCCCTGCTCTCGGGTATCGCCGAACGTTATGAAACACCCTTCTTTACGGCCATCCAGAACTACAGTCGACGCCCCTCCAGCGTTTTCCACGCTTTGCCGATTTCCAGGGGTGGTTCCGTTGGAAGTTCTCCTTGGATCCGCGACATGGCGGACTTTTATGGACTGAATCTTCTGCTGGCCGAGACGTCCGCAACCTCGGGTGGTCTGGATTCGTTGCTGGATCCCCATGGGTCCATTAAGCGAGCACAGGATCTGGCGGCGCGGGCGTTCGGTGCTGAAAGGACGTACTTCGTTACGAACGGAACTTCCACCGCGAACAAGATTGTTCATCAATCAATCCTTGCTCCTGGAGACATCGTCCTTGTGGACAGAAACTGCCACAAGTCCCACCACTACGCGTTCGCTCTGGCAGGTGCACAAGTGTCCTACCTGGACGCATACCCGCTGGATAAATATGCCTTCTACGGCGCCGTTCCCCTGGCCAGCATCAAACAGCGGCTGCTGGACTACCGCAGGGAAGGCCGCCTGGATGAAGTCAAGATGATCACCCTGACAAACTGCACGTTTGACGGCATCGTTTACGATGTTGAACGGGTCATGGAAGAATGCCTGGCCATCAAGCCCGATCTCGTCTTTCTCTGGGACGAAGCATGGTTCGCGTTCGCAGGGTTCCACCCGGTGTACAGGCGCAGGACGGCGATGGCGGCGGCACGGAAACTCGCGTCATCCTTCAATGACCCCTCCTACGCCGCTCGATACGCCAAGCAGGAGGCCATTCTTCAGAACGCCGAGACCAACGAATACGCTGACGACGATGTCTGGTTGAGAACACGGCTGATCCCGGATCCTAAGAAGACGAAACTGCGGGTGTACGCGACCCAGTCAACGCACAAAACCCTGACGTCCTTGCGTCAAGGATCAATGATTCATGTTTACGATCAGGCTTTCAGAGAGATGAATCAGGAGTCATTCCGCGAGGCCTACATGACGCACACCTCGACGTCACCGAACTACCAAATCTTGGCATCCCTGGACATCGGACGCCGCCAAGTGGAGCTCGAAGGATTCGGTCTGGTCCAAAGGCAGGCCGACCTCGCCACCAGCCTCGCTGAGGCAGTGGCCCGAAATGCTCTTTTGAAGAAGTACTTCCGAATCCTCACCACCCATGACCTGGTGCCGGCCCAGTACCGTACGTCCACCAGCCCAATGCCACTGCGAGACGGATACTCAACGTTCGAACACGCTTGGCAACACGACGAGTTCGTCGTCGACCCTAGCCGTCTGACGCTGGACATCAGCCGCACCGGCGTGGACGGCGACACCTTCAGGCACCAGTACTTAGCGGATAAACACGGCATCCAAGTAAATAAGACTTCGCGTAACAGCGTGCTGTTCATGACCAACATTGGTACGAGCCGCAGCGCAGTCGCCTACCTTATTGAGGTTCTTGTGAAGCTGGCGGAGACTTTTGAGAACGAGGCTCCCGCTGCCCTCGCCGGACAAGCTGACACGCCCCTTATAGCTGGTCCGCCGACAACAACACCGCCGTTGCCTGATTTCAGCCATTTTGCGGCCCGATTCCGGACGGACGTCTCTACTCCGGACGGAGATATTAGGGCAGCATTCTTTGAAAGCTATCGAGCGGGCGCAACAGCCCACGCCACACCCCACGACCTTTCAGCTCAGATCGCTCAGGGAACGGAAGTTATCTCGGCAGGTTTCGTCACTCCTTACCCTCCTGGTTTCCCAATCTTGGTTCCGGGCCAGGTGATCACCACACAGACTCTGGATTTCATGGCTGCCTTGGACACGAAGGAGATCCATGGATTCAACCCGGACCAGGGCTATCTGGTGTTCAAAGACTAGGAAGAAGCCGCAATTGAATACACCGGCTGTAAGCCTGCTTGCCTACCCCGGCGGCAGCCATCTCTACGCCCAATCCCTCAACTGGCCCCGGGCCAACGGCATAGACGTCATGGACGTTCCGCAGGAGAGATCACGATTGTCAGCGGCCATCTAACGCACATCAGGCATGACAGCTCACAACGCGAACGGTGCCGATGAAAGAAGCCCTCGCAGCTTATGGTGCTGACAGTCCGCATATAGAAGCGAAATCGCCGGAGGCAAACAACTATGAGAATACGTCGCGTCTCGGATTGGACGAAGGCGATAGGTATGCGGGTCGAGGTACGGCGCGCAGGCGAGCAGGTTCAGTCGGGCCTGGTTGACAATGCCATGCCGGACTCCTCGGTTGTGTGGCTAGCTCCGGAGGGCGTTCAGCGCCGGACTCTCTACGAAGCTGTCCACGGCTTTGAGGTCTGGGTGGAGCAGCGAACAAATGACCTGGACGCAGGGAACTAGCCCGCTCGATGGGTGTCCTGGGCTGGTTTGCCGGTGGCAAAGGAGAACGGCGCTCGATGCGGCAAGTCTGAAGTCGGGCTTTGGACTCGTCGCGCTGACCCTGTGTTGCTGGTTTTGGGATCGTTTCGCCGGACCAGGTCCCCGTACCCAAGAATGGAGACTTCGCCATTGATTCTTCACAGGTCAGGCTCCTATTGGGAACGCAAGTGCGGGGCCTGTTGGGAGCCGTGACGCGCTAGAGACCAGCCTTCGCAAAGAGGCTCTCAATCCCTTGGGCCGCCAGCCACCAGCGGCATTGGCTCCCCCTTGCTACCTGCGGGCATTTTGAATCACCCTAGGCACTGGCACTGACATTCGTGACCCTGAACCGGGAACCGGATAGTTTTGCCTGATGGCGCTGAACGATCCTTTGAGCATTCAACAAATCAACACGGATGCATCCTCGGCTACGCCGGATGCGGTTGAAGAGGTCCTGAAGGAGCACTACTACAGGGTTGATCCCGCGGAGTACTTTGAACGACGGCTCTGGGGAATAGTTGCACTTGCTGATATGCGCCCCGACTCAGTGAAGTGGGACCTCACGGATCAAGCATCCCTCTTTGGCCAGTTCCAGTCCGTGCTCAAGGATAAGAAATTCGCTCTGGATGTTCCGCCTGGGGACACCCTCAGCAGCAGAACCATGGCCTCGATTGAGTCCTACACCTTGATGCAGCACGTCATCGAAACTGCGTTGCGGCTGTTTGTGGCAGGTCAGGAGAGAGCTGCGGGGAGCAGTCCGATGACAAAGCTACTGAATATGCGACTGAGCTCGGACCTCCGTAACCCCATCAAACCTTTGCTCGGAGGGGCAGCCAGACATGCCGTCTCCAAGGTGATGTTTCCTCCGGAGCTTCATCACGAAGAATCCGAGGAATCCAAGCAGGACATGCAGCGGCACCTGGATTTCCTGACAGCCTGGCTTACTTTTTTCGCGCAGTTTTATTCGGACGGCGCCTATAACGGCGCCCAGGGGAATAACCAACTCAAACATGGTGCCACAGTTGCTCCTCGTGATGATCTCAGTGTCGTGCTGCACCCCGCGGAGCAACCGCCGACAACCCTCACGCCGGAGGAATGGAATGATGCGGCGGCTGTCATCAACGCCGAATCGGTTAGTTACGTCCTCCAAGAGCTGGGAAACAAGGGCATGGCTCCTGGGCTGAGCTTGCGGACAGATAATTCCGACCCCGCTACCAATCTAGCAATCAGCCAAATCGGAATCAGCATTGTGCGTTCACTGTGGCAGATGTCCCAGGTCGTGGCCTACCCCCACACCCTCATGAACTATGACTACGATTACTCACCCCTGCCAGCTGAGCTCTTCGCGAACACCGAAAGGCCTCCGCGTTCGATTACCCAGATACTTCTTCAGCCTGCACCGAAACCCACAAAGCCCACTTCCACCACTCGAAGGAAGAAGGCACCACGGACACAGAATCGGTGAACACGTCTACTGGACGCCGGGCTGAGCTCGTTGAGACAGCTAGAAGTTGCCCCTCACCTTCGGGGAAGCCCGTTTGCGAGCTTCATGGAACGCGTCCCCTGTCAGCTTGACGCCTAGGCTTCGCCCGGCTGATTCGGGCTGGTGTCGTCCCCGTAGATTTCTTCGTCCGGCTGGGAAGCCTCCAGCTGTTCCATCGCCAGCAATTTCTTCTCATGCCTAGCGGCCGAGCGTCGTGAAACTGATGGTTCCGGGCCCTGATCCTTGCGGGAACCGGACGATCTGGAACGGCATCCCGCGGCCGTCGGCGTCGTCACGCCACCCGACCTCTATCTGTCCGAGGACCTGTTCGAAATGCTCTATGAGTCCCATGCCAGGCCTATTTTCCGGCGAGTTCCGGTGGGCGGTGGCGGAGTGTTTTGGTGATGGAGAGTTTGCTGGAGTACTGGATGGATCCGTAGCGGAAGAGGTGGACGGCCAGGCGCAGGACCAGGATGCCGAGGATGAAGAGTTCGGCGATGACGATGATCGCTTCGGGGGTGCTGAGGGTTCCGAAGCCGTTGCGGAGTATGGCGGTTACGGGGGCTGAGAGTGGGAAGTAGGTGAAGGCCTGGACGGCGGGGGAGTGAGGGTCACTCAGGATCAGGCTGATCGCGTAGAACGGGACGAAGATCAGGGCCATGAGCGGGCCGAAGACGACCCCGGCTTCTTTGGCGGTCGGCATGACCGCGCCGATGGCGACGAGGACGGCGGTGAACAGGGTGAAGCCGCCCAGCAGGAGCAGGGCTCCGGTAATCAGGGGCCCGGGTTCGAAGACCAGGGAGCTAAGGTCGACGTCGGGCAGGGCGAGCCGGTCCCGGAAGAACACGTATCCGATCACGATCGGGGCGAGGAACACTCCGATCTGGACGAGCCCGACGAGGAACAGCGAGATGATTTTCCCGACGATCAGGGTCGTCGGGTTCAGGGTGGTGAGGATCATCTCGGTGACCCGGTTTTCTTTCTCCTCCAGGGTGCTGTTGAGCATCTGGCTGGAGAGCAGGATGAGGCTGACGTAGAAGACGAGCAGGAACATCAGCGGCGGGATGGCCGTGCCGAGGCCGCCGGAGGCCTGCCCGTTGCGGAACGTCTGGGTGTTGACGGTGACGTTCCCGCCGACGGCGGCGCTGAGTTGCGCGGAACCGATTTTGGATGCTGCGGCGAGGGTGAGGAGTTGCTTGGCGACGGCTTCGTAGGTGTTGTTCGCGAAGATGCCCTTGTCGGCGCCGTAGACCTTCACGGGTTCCTTGGCGGGGTTCGCCGGGTACTCGAAGTAGGCGTCGATGCGGCCGGCTTTCACCTCGGCCAGGGCGGTGCCGGGGTCGGTGGCTTTCGTGCCGCCCATGGCTGTGGCGGCTGTTTCGGGGATGATCCCTGATGCGTCGGTATACGTGAAGGTCAGTGCGGCGTTTTTCTGTGCTTCGGCGGTGGCGCGGGTGGAGGAGTTGCTGGCGAAGACCAGGCCGAAGATGATGGCCATGACCACGGGGATCGCGAGGGTGGCGATCCAGAACCGGCGTTTCTTGATCGTGCGGATGAACTCGAAGCTCACGACGGTCCCGAGGTTGTGCCGGCCCAGCAGGGAAGCCTTGGTTGATGTTGTGGTCATGTCAGGCTCCTGCCGTTTCTTTGGCGCCGTAGACGCGGATGAAGATTTCCTCCAGGGAGACCCTCTCGGTGGTGAAGCTGCGGATGGCGACGCCGGCGTTGATCAGTTCCCGCAGTACCGCGGTCTCATCGGTCCCGTGCCGCGGGGCCAGGTCGGCGCTGCCCTCGCCGCTGTCCGTGATCTCGTACAGCTCCGATGCGGGGAGGACGCCGGTGTAGGCGATCCGGTAGATGGTGCCGCCGAATTGTTCCTGGACCTCTTCGACGGTGCCGTAGGCGCGGGAGGTTCCGTCCTTGAGCAGGATCACTCGGTCGCAGAGGCGTTCCACTTCTTCCATCTGGTGGGTGACCATGATGACGGTGGAGCCGGATAGTTTCTGCTCTTCAATGATGTCCATCAGCAGGCGACGGTTCACCGGGTCAAAGCCCTTAGACGACCCTTCTATGGTGGCGAGTCAAGCCATGAGTGTCTGGAGTTGGCGGAAGATCTGTCTGGCGATGAAGCGCTTGAGGCACCGGCGGATTTCCCGTGGGCTCTTTCCTTCCGCGGTGCGCCGCTCGATGTAGGCGCGGGTGGCGGGGTCTGTGAGGCTTCGGGTCCTGGCGACGACGTCCAGTGCGCGGTTTAGTTGCCGGTCACCGTAGCGGTTGAGCCGGTGCCTGTTCGTGTTGCCAGAGGATGCCGGGATGGGGCTGGCGCCGGCGAGGGCTGCGAAGGCCGCTTCCGAGCGGACCCTGCCGTGGTGGGAGTACGAGGCGAGGATGATCGCCGCGGTCACCGGGCCTACCCCTGAGATGTCCAGGATTCCCGGGGCCATGAGCTGGACATGTTCAGCAAGGGCCCGCTGGTTGTCCTCCAGCTCCGTGCCGAGGGTGATGACCGTGGAAGCGAGGCGCCGTGCCTCGGCCCGTGCGACGGCGGCGGCAGCTCCGTCGCCCTGTCTTGCCCGCCAGCCCTGGACCGTCCTGATTTGGGCAGCGATCAGCGGGGAGCGGGCGTCGATTCCCAGATCGAGGGTTCGTAGCAGGGCGGTCAGCGCGTTGCGCGCACCGGTCCGCTGGGTGTCCATCGAGCGCCGGGCGGCCAGAAGGATCCGAAGGGCTTCCCTGAGGCCCTCGGCCCTGGGGCTGACGAGTTCGGTCGTGGCCGTTCCCAGGACGGTCCGGGCAGCGGCGACGGCGTCGATCGCGTCGGATTTGCCATGGGCGCGGCGGGATTGCCGCCGGGGCGGCCTGGCCTCGCAGACAGCGAAGCGCTCCACCTCGAGCAGACGCGTCAGCCTTGCCCCGTAGGAGCTCGTCCCCTCGACCGCGACCAGAACGTTCCCGGTCGGGGTGCGGCGCCGGATCCATTCCACTGCCCGGCTCATGCCTGCCCCGGTGGTGGGAAACGTGTCGGTCCCGATCACCGCGCCCGTGGGGGCGGCGAGCATTGAGAATGTGTGGGTCCTGGCATGTGTGTCCACGCCGACGACGTGTGTGTACTGCTCTGCGACTATGGTCATTTGCTTGCTCCTGTCCGAAAGGTCCGGTCGGAACCAGCCGGGAGGGATCACGCCGAGGCAAATCTCTAACGAGTCACGCAGCACCACCGGGGGCGAAGCGGACAGCCTTCTATCAAGCCATTGGAGTGGGCCGGCTGCTCCCGGGCCCTCCGGGCGGACAGGTCGTCTATAAGACACCGCAGGGCGGGTCAGATATGAAGGGAGTCACGCCCGGCGGTCCCGGAAAGCAGTCTGCCAACCAACCTCGGGCTGGTCACTACCTATTAGAGATATGAAGTGGGACGGGTTGCCTGGCCGTCCGGGGCGGTCCATTATCGCCGGGCGGTCCGGGAGCGGCCGGGTTTGAGGTGATTCGGCTGCCGCGACGCGGGGACTGGGGCGCTGCCGGACCTGTTCCCGGCGGTGATGTCCCTTATCCCGGACGGGCAGGTCCTGGCGGCATGAGGGTGGGGGCCGGGGCCTTCTGTTTCACAGGGTCCGTGGGTTGCCATTAGCGGCCCGTGTGGCCTGCGAGGGTCCTTGGGGGTGCAATGGTAGTGCCACATGTGAGGTTTGGGAGGTCCCGGCTATGTTTGAGCATACTTTCATTGGTCTGGATGTTCACGCGGTCAACGTGGTCGGTCATGCGCTGAACCCGGCCACCGGCGAAATCACCCAGCACACGATGGCTGCTGACCCGGCCGTGGTGCTGGGGTGGGTCCGGCGGTTTGAGCCGCCCGTCAAGGTCGTTTACGAATCGGGCCCGACGGGGTTTGTCCTCGCCCGGCACCTCCGTGCCGCCGGGATCAACTGTGTGGTGGCGGCGTCTTCGAAGCTGCTGCGGGCCCGCGGGGACCTGGTGA